>NZ_JBPCEU010000008.1:0-153693 GCF_050971685.1 Leucobacter fengyongliangi
CGACGTGCCTCACCTAATATGCCCGCGAAACACTTCCGGTGCATCACGTAAAAATGCCCGCGAAACGGAATCATCAGTTTCATGGGAAGTGGGCTATCAATGCGTGCCAGACACGAGATCACACGAAAGTTCGCGAAGCAGTATGCCGCAGCGGCCAAGAAGGAGAAGAGCCGTCTCCTTGACGAGGTATGCGCGATCACGGGCTGGTCCAGAGACAACGCGCGCAGACAGTTACAAGCTGCGCTGAAACCGCGTCGGGTAGGGGCCCGGCAACGTAAGCCGCGCCCGCTGAAGTACTCACATGACGCGTTGAAAGTGCTGCAGAAAGTGTGGGCGTTCGCGGGCGGGATCAGCGGGAAATACTTGGCCGCGTCAATGGAACTCCAACTCATGCTGCTGGAAGCGCACGGCGAACTGGTCCCAGGCCGGGGCAGGTACAGTCACCACGTCGCGGACGAGTTGCTGGCAATGTCACCGGCCACGATCGACCGCTACCTCGCCCCAGCCCGCGCGAGGGACCCACTCCGCGGGATCGCCACCACCACGCCAGGCCCGCTGCTGCGGAACTCGATCACGATCAGGAAAGCCGGTGACGAGATCGAGGCCGTACCCGGGTTCTTCGAGGGCGACACCGTCGCACACTGCGGGCCCGTCTTGAAGGGTGAGTTCTGTCGCAGTGTTGATCTCACCGACATGCACACCGGTTGGACGTACACGCGCTCGATCCGGAACAACGCACACCTGCACATTCGTGACGCCCTCGACCGATTCATCAGCGAAGTGCCGTTCGAGGTGACCGGGGTGGATTTTGATAACGGGTCCGAGTTCATCAACTACGACGTCATCGGTTGGGCTGCAGAACTTGACATCTACTTCACGAGGTCCCGGCCGTACAAGAAGAATGATCAGGCCACGATCGAGTCGAAAAACAATCAGATCGTGCGCCGGTACGCGTTCTACTGGAGGTACGACACCGCGCCTCTGCTGAAGCTATTGAACGAGTTATGGCCGCTGGTGAACGATCGCCATAATTTCCTCACCCCCACGAAGAAACCCATCGGTTGGGCGACCGATCAAAGGGGGCGCCGTAAACGTGTCTACGATGAGCTCGCGACACCATTCGACCGGCTCCAGCGTTCCGGTGTGCTCAGCGCCGAGAAGACCGCCGAGTTGACCGGGTACCGTGACAGCTTGAACCCGGCCCACATCGCTCGCGAGATCGACCGAATCCAGCAGCGCCTCACCTACCTCGCGGCCGAGAAGACTCGCACGCTCGAAGCGATCGAACTCGCGAAAGCACCAAACGCGGCAGCCGGGGTCAAGCCGGCCCGCGCGAGCAGGAAACAGGCAAGCTAAGCTCGAGAATTACGCGGGCATTCTTATGTGAGTCACCGGTGGTGTTTCGCGGGCATATTTATATGAGGTTCCTCGTGCGTCCGTCAGAGGCAATTCGGTGCGTCACGCAAAGAAGCGTGCTGGAGTGCAACGAGGTCGTCGCCAGCGCTCTGAATCCGGCGTTGCGGGCTTCCCGAGTGCATACGCACTTCGATCCGGTCTCGCGCGCCGCCAGCTCGGAACGCCGTCATCCTTGCGCGAGGTTGAGAAGTGAAGTCGCTGAACCCGTCGGTGGGCGGCGTCACTTTTTTGGCGGGTGAAACCGTGACGGGGTGCACTCCTCGGCGGGCGCGTGGTGTCGGTCAGAAGGGGAGGACGAGGGGCACCATGAACACGCTGACGAGGAGGACGACGATGGTGAAGGGTGCTCCGACTTTGAAGAAGTCGAGAAAGCTGTAGCGGCCGGGTTCGACCACGAGGGTGTTCACCGGCGAAGACACGGGTGTCATGAACGCGGCGGAAGCCGCCAGAGCGACAACCATCGCGAACGGATAGGGCGAGACCCCCAGCTGTGTTGCGATGCCGATCGCAATCGGACCCATCAGCACGGCCGTCGCAGTGTTCGACACGAAGAGCCCGATGACGGCGGTCAGCACGAAGACGCCGCCAAGCAGGATCGTCGGGTTCGCGTCGCCGAGCCCGCCGAGCAGGCCATCGACGACGAGGTCCACGCCGCCGGTGCGCTGAAGGGCGAGCGCGAACGGCAGCATTCCGACGATGAGCAGGATCGTCGGCCAGTGGATCGATCGGTAGGCGCTGGGCATGTTGACACAGCGGAAGAGCCCCATCAGCAGGCACGCGATGAGCGCGGCGATCACGTTGGGGACGATGCCTGTCATCATCAGCGCAACCATCACGAGCACCGCGCCGATCGCAAAGGGGGCCTGGTTGGCGGCGGGGGCCACTTCCTTCACTTCGGCCGGGAGGTCGAGCATGATGAAATCCTGGCGCTGCGCCTGGAGCCGGTGGATGGAATCCCAGCCGCCGGCGACGAGCAGTGTGTCGCCGGCGGCGAGGCGGATCACGGGGAATGCCGGCCCGGCGGCCTCGCGCCGATGACGGACGCCAAGCACGACGAGATCGTGCTTCTCCCGGAACCGGATGCTCCGCACGCTGAGGCCGCGCGCGGACGAGTCTGGCGCGATCATGACCTCGGCCATACCCACCTGACGTGAGTACGATTCGAAGAAGTCGGGTGTCAATGCCAGCTCTTCGAGCCGGAGACGACGTCTCTCCGCGCTGGGCACCTCCAGGTCCACCACCACGATGTCGCCCTCCGTGAGGATCGTGTCGCCGTCGGAGGTGCGTACGGTCTTACGCCAAAGGCGGGTGCGCTCGAGCACCAGGACTCCGACCATCGCGCCGCCGCCGAACTCGGCATCCGCCAGTCGTTGGCCGATCAGCGGCGATCCTGCATTGATTCGATATCGGCGGGTGCGGGCGTCCACACCGTAGTCGAGGATCAGGCTCCCGAAGGAGGTGCGCGAACCGGCATCCGCGATCGCCTCCGCGCCGAGGAACCGACGAGCGACCAGCATGTAGCCGATGCCCAGGGCGAGGATGACAAGCCCGAACGGGGTGGGGGCGAAGAAGCCGAAACCGCTCAGACCGTGCCGCCGCAGCTCAGCGTCGATCACTAGGTTCGGCGTCGTGGCGATCAGCGTAAGCGTGCCACTGATGAGACCGGCGAAGCTGATCGGCATCAACAGCTGCCTGACCGAGATGCCCGTTCGGGATGCCACGCTCAACGCGACCGGAATGAAGATCGCGACGACGCCCGTCGAGCTCATCACCGCGCCGAGCAGCGCGACGCAGAGCATGAGCAGCACGATCACCCGCGTCGCACTCGCACCCGCCGTACGCGCCAGCCAATCCCCGAGCCGGTACGTGACCCCCGTGCGGGAGAGCCCCTCACCCACGACAAAGAGCGCGGCGATCAGCACGACGTTCGGATCGGCGAAACCCGCGAGAGTCTCCGGGACGGAGAGAATGCCGGTCAACGGCAGCGCGACGATCATCAATAGCGCAACCACATCCATGCGCGGCCGGCCGATCGCGAACATCACGATCGCCGCGATCAGAAGTGCGAGGACCACCGCCAGCTCCAGGTTCACGCCGTCCTCCCTCCCTCCCTCAGGAGACTCCTGAAGCGTACCAACCTTCGGCTGGCGATGATGATTCGGCTACCGTGCCAACGCCGCCGCACGGGTGATGGACATCCTGGCGCTGTAAGACGTCGCCGAACTCCTGCTGAAGCCGCTGTTCGGATCCCTGTCGGATCGGATCGGGGCCAAACCCGTGATCGTCGGCGGTCTCCTCGCGTTTGCGGGACTGTCGCCGTTCGGGCTTGGCGCTGACAACACCATCATGCTGGCGGTTGCACGACTGGGGGCAGGGCGCCGCCACCGCAGCGTTCTCGCCAGCGTCGTCTGCCACGGTTGCCCGCCTGGCCGGCGCTGGTCGCACGGGGCGCTACTTCGGTCGCTATGGGTCGTGGAAGAGCCTCGGCTACACGCTCGGACCATTGCTCGCTGGGCGACTAATCGGCGTTGGCGGGCTGCCTTCTAGGTTGGCGTCCTGGCGGTTCTGGCAGAAGCAAATGCGATCTGGGTCGCTGTCCCTCCACAAGCTCCACATAGGAGCCGAGCTGGCCGGCATACTCCGGCTTGAACTTACCTGCCTTGAGCTCCACTACGACGTAGCGCAGCTGTTCGAGATGGAAGAACAGCAGGTCGACGAAGAACTCATCGCCGTCCACGTCGAACGGGACCTGCCGGCCGACGAAGCTGAATCCGCTGCCCAACTCTCCGAGGGTCTTTATGGCGCGTTCCACCAGCGCCTGCTCGAGTTCCCGCTCCGCGTGGCCCGGCTCGATGCGAAGGAAGTCGAAGACGTACGGATCCTTCGTGATCTGCTGCGCGAGCTCGGACGCACCCGGGTCCAGGATGCGATCGAAGTTCGTCGGCGCCCCGCCGAACCGCAGGTGAGCGGTGGTCTTGATGGGGTGCTCGAGCGTGGCACCGGTCCATCCGTGCGTCAGGGTTTGGCCGGCGTACCAGTCCCGCAGTTCGGGACCGAGGAGCTTGTCCAGGAGCACGGTGATGTTGCCCTACGGCAATTGCACAACAGGCTGTTGCGCAATCTCGGTAGGTCCTGGCCCGGTCCGGGCAAAAGAGGGCTACACCACGCTAAGGGGCACTACTCCTTTCACGAACTCTGGGTATGCCATGGGGCCTTCGAAATCGAAGTCCTGCTTGAACAGCCACTCAAGGGAATGCTCGGGGGTGGCGATGAACCCGTCGAGGCTTGAAGCAGTATAGAAGTGGGTGGTCATGGGAGCGCACCTTTCTTGCGATGTTCTGGAAATCAGGGTCAGAGTTCTGCATCATTGAGCGCAAGCCGCAAGTTATATGGATTCCTCGTCCCTTCGATGCCAGGCAAACCAGGCGACCACACAGAAGGCTGCGAGCATGACGAGGTCAGCGATGAACGCAACTGGGACAGATCGAGATATCCGCGCAACCGGGAACGCAGCCGCCGCAAATACCAACAACACAGCGCTCCAGCGGGGCGTGAGCCCGGTCCACCAATGCATTGCGCCCAAGGACAAAAGCGCGACCGGAAAGAGCGGTCCGGCCAGAATCAGCACAATAGCCACCGGGAGTGGGTAGATGTCGAAAGTAGCTAGCGAGCGAAACTCGGTGATACCGAACACACTCTCAAACACGGCTTGCAGCCCGAACGCGACGGTGCCGAACATGCCGATCAGCACCAGAAGCATCCATAGCCCCGACAGAAGGGGAAACCGGGGGCGGAGGGCGTTGTATTCCCCAATGAGTCCGTACACCCAGGGCACGGCGGCTATGGCAATGAGAAGCCCGCCGGTCACTCCATAGTGTCCGTCGATCCAGAAGAGCGGTGACAGGGCGAACAGCAAGGGTCCGATAATCAGACCAAGGCTTTCCAAACGGCGTACCACCATGCCCAAAGAGTAACACTGCCAAAGCTCTGGCGCTTAGCCGTTATTGAGTGCCGCAGAAGCCGGCCCCTGCAGCGGAACTGCTGGTGCGACGGCTTTTCCTTGCTGGAGCCAAGGATGCTCGTTGGTACGATTGCACGATGAGAATCCAGCCGATTGATCTCGTGGATGTCCTCGTCTACCTCGTGGTTCTGGGCGCGTTCACCCAGCTGTTCCCAGAGGTGATTTCCGAATCTTTTCTCCTCGCCCTTTTGACCGCGATCCTCCTCAAAGCCGTTCTTGAAATCGTGCTGGGGGTGAAGAGCAAAGTCATCGAAAGAATTCGCAGCGCGAAGAATATTGCGGCACGTGTCGTCAGCGTATGCACGCTTTTGCTCGTGCTTCCAGGTAGCAAATTCTTGGTGCTTGAACTCGTTGCGCTGCTCTTCGGCGATTCGGGGGTCGTGAAGAACAGTGCATTTACCCACAGGTAGGTTGCGCCGAAATGTTGGAATCGTGAGGCAGAACGTCTGTTCATGATTTCATGTGCGAAGGGGACGGAACAGTTCGAGTCCACGATGCTACCCAGCACGGCCGCGACGCCCGGGCGGGAGCAGTCCGCGACTGCGGGCCTTAGCGACCCAGCCCTGCGCCGTGCTGAGTGCGACACCGTTGATGTCAGCCATTGTCGCTGACGGGTTCTCGTCGCCTTGCCCTGAGAGCTTGCCGTGCTGCAAGGCGACGAGTTCGTAGAAGTCGGGCACCTGCTTGGGGTTACCGAGTGGCTTCAATAGTTCCCTGTCGCTGATCTTAAGGCCGCTCGGGAGCACAACCTTGTTGCCAGTCACGGTAGCAACGCGCTTCATCGCGAAGAGACGCTTGTTAATCGCGGCCTCGATCTTCGCTGTCGGGAGTTCACGTAGCAGATGGCTCGTGATAGGGTCGCCCGGTCGCCACGGCAGATAGATCACTCCCGTGATGCGCACTTCCTCGGGGGTCGCATAGAGCTGGCGCTGCAAACGGATCATCACCCGCGTAGCGGTGGCCTCATGCTCGATGTAGCGCCAGCGACCATCAGCGGCTTCGTTCTGCTCCGAGTTGGCATTGCTCGCCTGGTCGTCATAGCCGAGCACGCGATCTATCTCGTCACTGGTATCGTCGGCACGTTCTCCGGGGAACCGAGCAGCGAGGTGCCAGCCAGCTGGCAGATCGGCCTGCGCGATCAGGCCATCTGCGGTCTGATCCCAGGGGCGGGGCGTCGGAAGTGCCATGCGCCCCAGTCTAGCGAACGAACCCGCTTGTCTCATGTAGTTGCGATTACGTGTTGTTTGTGTTTCAATATCAGGTATTCGCAATAACGCTAGATCCTGGCGACACTCGACCGCCCCGGCGAAAGGAATGGGCATGACCGAGGCAACGACGCAGACCGACTACCTCACACGCGCCGAAGCTGCCGCTCGTTGCCGGGTGCCACTGCCAACGTTCGACAAGCTGCGTCGCGACGGACTGATCCCGGAGCCGGATGCCGAGGTGGGCAAGCACAAGCTTTGGCGCGCAGACACCATCGAAGAGTTCCTCGAAGTCGGCGGAACGAGACGCTGATGGCCGGGCGTCCGTCAAACACTTCCCCGGCTCGGGTCGATCCGAACACAGGTCGCCCGCTGCCCGAGGGGATACGGTGGCGGGCGGATCGCAAACGGTATCAGATACGTGTGACGGTGACCGACCTTGCCGGGAATAAGCAGCATCGTTCTCGTATGCTCCTTACGCTCGCGGAAGCGAAGCGCGAGCTGGCAAAAGAGGTCGCTGGTCGCAACCCGAACGCGGGCATGACGCTCACGCAATGGCACGAGCGATACTGGCCCGCTGTCGCAGCGTCAGTGCGGATTGGAACTGCGCGCGGCTACGACGTGTCGTGGCGCAAGCGGGTGCAGCCGACGCTCGGCGACAAGAAGCTCGAAGAGATCACCTCGCCACTCATCGAGTCGGCGATGGTGGCGTGGGCGGGGTCTCCGTCGATCAAGGTAGATTCGCTTGCCGTGCTCAGCCGCCTGCTCGACGGTGCACGCCGAGCAAGGATCATCGACTACAACCCGGCACGAGAAGTGAAGCGCCCGAGCCAGGACACCTCCACTTCCCCAACCTCGCGGGCACTCACCGTGCAGCAGATCAGGAGACTGCTCGAACTCATCCCAAAGGGCGTGTACCGGAGTTACGCGGCAGCGCTCGTATTCACGGGGATGCGCGCTGGCGAGGCAACCGCGCAGCGGGTGCGCGACGCCGACCTGGAGCAGAACATCCTCCGCATCAGCCGCAGCTTCTCCCCCGGCATGAACGGCGAACTGATCGAGCAGAGCCCCAAGAGCCACAAGGAGCGGGAAGCCCCAATTACGAAGCAACTCCTTCCATTCGTCGTCGAGGCGGTCGAGGGCAAAGAGCCAGATGACCTGTTGTGGGCTGGACAGAACGGCGGCAGACTCACCGCACGCAACTTCCGCCGCGCCGTCGATTGGGAGGAGATCAAGCAAGAGCTTCGCCGCCCCGATCTGCGGGTGCACGATCTCCGGCATACCTTCGCCACGATCCTCTTCGACGCAGGAGCCTCTGCGCCCGACGTGCAAGCCGTACTCGGGCACTCTAGCCTGCAAGTCACCGAGCGCTACTCACGCGCACGCGAGGGTGTCGCGCGGCGGGCCGGGTCGGTGCTCGACGGGCTCTTCGAGCCGGAAAAGCCGAAGTCGAAGAAGACCACCAAGAAGAGCAGCATGACGAACGGCGCGAAGAAGTCGCGGCGCTCGCCTGCGAGCCCGAACCTTGCCGACTCGCTCAGCGATCCGTTCGGAGGCGCTGGCTACAGTACGGGCCGCGGAAATGGCCCAAGAATGGCCCAAGGTCGCGGAGGGCTCGGGCTATAAGTGGCGCGAGGGATCCTGCGACTACTTGCAGGATGACGGTAGAGGCACTCAGGGTGACGGCGATGCGACGCAGAACCACCGCCTGACCAGGGAAAATAAAGGAACCCCCACGAGTAGAAGCCTCGCGGGGGTTCAGCAGTGGCGTAATGACCACTACGTGGCTCCGACCGGCATCGATCCGGTGACCTTTCGATTTTCAGTCGAACGCTCTACCAACTGAGCTACAGAGCCATGGCTAATCGCCATAGACGAAGAAACCCTTCCGAAGAAGGGTTCTTCACCAGCGACCCTGACGGGACTTGAACCCGCGACCTCCGCCGTGACAGGGCGGCGCGCTAACCAACTGCGCTACAGGGCCATGTTCTATTCAATTGTGTGGTGACCCCAACGGGATTCGAACCCGTGCTGCCGCCGTGAAAGGGCGGTGTCCTAGGCCACTAAACGATGGGGCCGAGATGCTTTCACATCTTGGGCTACCGAGAAGTAAGCTTACGATGAAATGCGAACCGCATGCAAATCGAGCAGCAAACCGGCGAGTCTCGCGCGACTCCTGCGGGCTATCCCGCCGAGACGCAGGCCAAGATCTAGCCGCCGATCGCCTTCTGCAGGCGCTTGAGTGAAATATTTTCGTGCAACATCACCCCGTGGTCGGTGCGCTGCTCGAGGGTGAACCCAAGCTTGCCCTGGCGCAGGATCCCAATGAGATACGGCTCTAAGGGATTCCACAGCATCCACGTGGGATTGCCATCGCTGTTATTGCCCAAAAAGGTCGTCTCAATCTCTCGGCTTCCGAAGCGCTGCACCGATGGCACCAGTGCGCGCGTCGAGAGAGTGACGACCCCCCTCTTCGACTCGCTCAACTCACTCATAAGCTCGATCTTAGCCAACCTTCCCCCCTCAGGCACCAGAGAGGAAGCTCGCAGAAATACGCGCGAGCCCGTGCAGGTCATCAACGTGAGCAAGTTCACGCGCCGAATGCATCGACAACAGCGGCACACCCACATCGACGGTGCGAATTCCAAGCCGCGTCGCGGTGATCGGTCCGATAGTGGATCCGCACGGCACGCCATTGTGGGACACAAAATCCTGCGTCGAAACTCCCGCGGCGAGCGCACAGCGCCGCCACAGTGCCGCCCCGTGGGCATCGCTCGCGTACTTCTGGTTGGCGTTGACCTTAAGCATCGGACCCGCGCCGGCCCGCGGCCGCACGCGAGGGTCGTGCTTCTCTGGGTAGTTGGGGTGCACGGCGTGCCCCGCATCTGCCGAGAGGCACCATGAGTCGGCGAAGGATCGTGCGCGCGCCTCGGCATCAGCCCCAAGCCCGGCTAGCAGGCGTTCTAGCACCTCTGCGAGAAACGGCCCGGCCGCACCCGATCGACTACTCGAGCCGAGTTCCTCGTGGTCGAACGCGGCAATCATTGAGATTGTGCCTGGGGCAGGCACGCTGTCGAGCAGCGCGATGAGGCCCGCGAAGACAGCGCTGAGGTTGTCGAGCCGGGGCGAGGCGAAGAGTTCACCCTGGGCGCCGATCCGCATGGGAAGCTGCGCGTCCACGAGCCTGACGTCGACACCGGCAATCTGCGCCTCTTCCAGGCCGGCCTCTTCGGCGAGTAAGCCCAGCACTGAGACCTCCCCCACCCCGATGATGGGCTGGGTGTGTCGTTGCCGATCGAGCACCAGCCCGGAGTTTGCCTCGCGGTCGAGGTGCACCGCGAGTTGTGGAATGCGCGCGATCGCCCCGGTACACACCTGATGCTCGGCCCCATCAATCGTGACGAGCCTGCCCGCAAGCGCGAGGTCGCGATCCAGCCACGAGTTGAGCAGTGGACCACCGTACACCTCGACACCAGCCTGAGCCCACCCGTCTGAGGCGAACGACGGATGTGGCTTAAGCACAAAGCCCGGCGAGTCAGTATGGCTTCCGAGAATCCGCACCGGGCTTGTCGCGCTGACTTCGGAGCCAGCCCGCCAGGCGATGAGTGCCCCGTCCCGGCGGACGCATCCGGCAGCACCGGGGGTGAGACGCGGCCAGGGATCGCACTCTTCGTGAACCGAGAAGCCCGATGCAACCAGCGCATCCTCTAACACCCTGGCCGCATGAAAGGAGGTGGGTGAGGCGGCAACGAACCGGGCGAACCCTTCAATGTAGGAGTCGCGATCCACCAATAGTTCAGTCATTTTTCCATCCCAGTAGATTCGGTGAAACATTCGGCCGCGCTGGCAGAGGCGCACGCAGCCGTCCTCATTCCGAGCCGATAACGTGCCCCGTGCGCACGTTGACCAGTCGAGAGAGTAGCGCCGCAACCGCCGCGGGGTCAGCCACCCGATACTCGGCGACGCTCGGGGCATCGCCGACGCGCACGCCGACATCTCCGGGCCGAAGCGACTGCAGTGCCTCCTCGTCGGTGTCATCGTCGCCAATAAAGAGCACCATCGCGTCGGGAAACTCCGCACGAATGCGCCTCAGCACCTCACCCTTGCTGGCGCGCCGCACCGAGAACTCCAGCACGCGTTTTCCGGTGCGAGACTGGATCTGCGTCGCGTCTTCCCCCATGCCCGAAACCGCGGCTGCGCACGCGTCGAGAAGACGATCCCCCGCATTTTCGTCGGGAACCTGCCGCACGTGCACCGCGCAGCCATAGGGCTTGAACTCAAGCTGCGCCCCTGGGTTCTCTGAAACGAGCATCTGCAGCACCTCGGTAAGCCTCGCAAGGCGGCCGCGTTCGTCGGCCCTTAACTCGCCAGCAGCCAACTCAGTACCAGGAAGCCCCATGAGCTCCGCACCGTGCGACCCGGCCACGATCCACTCGTCAAGGTGCACACCCGTCGCCCTGAGGCTCTCCAGCGAGCGGCCTGAGATCAAGGCCACACGGACCCCTGGAGCCTCATTCAGCGTGGCGAGTGCGCGCTCCGCGCGGGGCAACATGCGAGCGTCGTCGGGTCGCGGCACGATGGGGGCCAGCGTGCCATCGAAATCGCTGGCCACGAGGATCGACTGCTCGGCCGAGAGGCGCAGGAGTGCAGAATCGAGGCCCGGCGACAGGAATACCGGATCGTTGACCATCAGTGCCGGATCCGTCTCAGCGGCATGCGTGCGCCACTGCGCCGCTTGCGCCGCGACCGCCCGCAGGAAGCTCCCCGACCAGCGCGCGACGTCGTTGCGAAAGACGACCTTGCGCAGTGCCTTCATACGCTGACGCTGCTCACGGGGCGGCATGCGCAGCGCCTGCAGCATCGCCGCCTTCAGCCCGTCAATGTCATGCGGATTCACGAGCAACGCGCGGCGCAACTCATCCGCTGCTCCCGTGAATTCGCTCAATACCAAGACGCCCTGCTCGTCGGAGCGACAGGCCAGGTACTCCTTGGCCACAAGATTCATGCCGTCGCGCAGGGATGTCACCACCAACACGTCGGCGGCCAAATACAGCGCTGCCATTTCCTCACGCGGCACACCCTGGTGCAAATACATCACCGGGGAGTGCGCGATCGTTCCGTAATCACCGTTGATTCGGCTGACCGTGATTTCGATTTCGTCGCGAAGCTGCCGGTACGCTTCGACGCGTTCCCGGCTCGGGCTGGCAACCTGCACGAGGGTGATGTCGTTCGCGGCGACCTCGTCATCGCGCAGGATCTCAGCGAACGCCTTCAGGCGATGCCGGATCCCCTTGGTGTAGTCGAGGCGATCCACCCCCAAGATGACCCGCTTCGGGTTGCCGAGTTCCTTGCGAATCTCGCGCGCCCGCTTGCGAACCTTCGCCGACTGCGCAAGCGCCTGGAACGCATTCGCGTCAATCGAGATGGGGAAATCTTGCGCAAGCACGCGACGCTTGACCGAGCCATCGCGCTCGGGCAGATGGATTAGGTTGCCACTCGAAGGTGCACCAACGTACCGACGCACGCTGGCCCGAAAGTTTGCGGCATCGACCACTCGCTGGAAGCCGATCACATCGGCTCCGAGCATCCCTTCAAGCACCCTCCGTCGCCAGGGTAGCTGGCTAAACAGGCCGGCCGACGGAAACGGAATGTGCAGGAAGAAGCCGATCGTGAGGTCGGGGCGGGCCTCTCGCAGCATCGCGGGCACGAGCTGCAGCTGGTAGTCATGCACCCACACCGTCGCTCCCGGCTCCGCCACCTCGGCCGCGGCCAACGCGAACTTGCGGTTCACCTCGACGTACCTGTCCCACCACTCCCGGTGGTAGGCGGGGGCAGATATCACGTCGTGATAGAGCGGCCAAATCGTGTCATTCGAGAAGCCCTCGTAGTACTCCTTGAAATCCTGCGCATCGAGGGAAACCGGGCGTAACTCCATTGAGTCGACACTAAACGGCGCGAGCTCCTCCGCAACGTTGCCTGGCCATCCGACCCAGACGCAGCCGAGATCACGCACCACAGGCTCCATCGCGGTGACGAGACCACCGGGCGAAGTGCGCCACGTCACGGTGCCATCCTCGGCGGTCACGCGATCCACCGGGAGACGGTTTGAGACCACCACCAGCGTGCCTGCGGTGATTGCCGCTTCGTTCGCTTCGGGTGTGTTCACGTCTACTCGCTCTCTAACCCTGCTTCGTCATCGGTCTCGGCCACAGGGGGCTCGAACGCAGCGGCGAATTCTGTGAGCAGACGCGCGCCAAACCCGGTAGACCCGGCGGATCGCCACAGGTCGTCGCGCTCAGCCTGCATGGTGCCGGCGATGTCGAGGTGGCCCCAGGGAAGTCCGTCGACGAACTCATTCAGGAAGAGAGCCGCGAGGATCGCCCCGGCGTACTGGCCGCCCATGTTCGAGAGGTCTGCAACATCGCTCTTCAGCTGCTCGCGGTAGCGGTGGTCGAGCGGCAGGCGCCACACGTTTTCATCGGTCACATCAGCGGCAGCCTGCAGCTGTTCTGCTACCGAATCGTTGTTCGCGAGCATCGCGGCCGTGCGCGTGCCCAGCGCCGCCATTGCGGCCCCGGTCAACGTCGCAAGGTCGACGATGGCATCTGGCCGACGCTCCTCCTCGGTGGCGAGCACCAACCCGTCTGCGAGCACGAGCCGGCCCTCGGCGTCGGTGTTTTTTACCTCGACCGTCGTGCCGCCGCAAATCGTGAGCACGTCGCCCAACTTCGTTGCACTACCCGAGGGCATGTTGTCGGTGCACATGAGCCAGCCGGTGACCACGGATGCCACCCCGAGCTCCCGGAGGGAGGTCATCGCAGCAAAGACACCCGCGGCACCCATCATGTCGAGCTTCATCGCCGCGTGCATCGCGTTGGACGGCTTCAGGCTGATGCCGCCCGAATCGTACATGATGCCCTTGCCCACGAGCGCCAGGTGCGGGCTCGTCGCGCTGGCCGCGGTGGGGCGGTAGCGCAGCTTGACCATACGTGGTTCCTCGGTGCTGCCGGCGTTGACGCCCAGGAGGCCGCCGCAGCCCAAATCGATGAGCTGCTGTCGGTCGAACACCTCGACCTCGAGGCCGAACTCAGGGCCCACGCGAACCGCGATCTCTGCGAATTTCGCCGCGCTCAGGTGACGCGGAGGCGTGTTCGCGAGGTCGCGCGCAAGGCTCGCGGTGCGGGCGAGAATGAGCCCTCGCTCGATGCCTGACTCAACCTCGGCCGCAGCCTCTTCCGCGGTGACGAGCGTGAGCTTGTCGAGTTGCACGGTTTTGGGATCTTTCTTGAGCGCGTCAAATCGGTAGCGAGCCAGGATCGCGCCCTCAGTGGCGGCCTGGGCCGCGAGGCGGGCTGTGAAGGCGCCCAAAGCGAGTACCCCACGGAGGTCAACCGCGATCCACCCGATCTCGCGTGCGGCGCGCGTGAAGCTCGCAACAGCGTCGCGAAGGCTTGCGACGGTGGTGAGTCCCTTACCCACGCCCACGAGCACGCGCAGTGGCGCCCCAGGCAGCAGCAGTGTCTGTCCGGGCTTTCCCTCGAAGCCGGCGGCGGCGAGCGCCTCCCGATCGAGCGCGCTGGGGAGCCCCGGCGGCAGGTCACCCGCAGCAGGGACGAAGTGCGCAACCGCGCCAGCATCAGGTGCCGACGCGGCAACCGAGACGGTGATCTGACGTGCCAGCGACGGCACCGGGTCAAAAGCTGGATCTATCACGACGGTCATGTCTCAAGACTAGCCCGGTGCGCCGCAGGGTTCATTGAGCATGTCGCACTCGACTACACGAGAGCGGCCACGAGTCCGGAACAACTTCGCCCCCACGAACATCCGAGGCGCAGCCCAGCAAGCTTTGCGACCTGGTTCTCACCAAGTCGTTTTGCTTGCTAGCGTTGCCACTCGGCCCGACAATCCGCGCCCGAAAAGCCGGCGTGCACCGCCGAGATCAAACGCTCAGGAGCTCGCGTGACCGACTTCAACCTTGCCAATCCTCACGACTATGACCACCAGCACAGCTCGTCCGCGGGCACGGGCTGGCTGCGCGCATCGGTGTTCGGAGCGATGGATGGGCTCGTATCGAACATCGGCCTCATCACCGGCATCGCGGCAGCGGGTGCCAGCGCGGGAATCATTGCGATCACCGGCATCTCAGGCCTTATCTCGGGAGCGGTCTCGATGGCCCTCGGCGAGTACACATCGGTGCGCACCCAGAACGAGCAGCTTGAGGTGGAGGTTGAGACCGAGCGACGTGCGCTCGAGCGCAACCCCACGGGGGAAGAAGCGGAACTCGCAGAGATGTTCACGCACCTGGGCATGGAGCCCGCCACAGCTACAGCGGCTGCCTCGCAGGTGCACGCGAGCACCGAGCAGGCCTTGAAAGTGCACCTTGCGCACGAACTCGGGCTGAGCACCGATGAGCGCCCGTCCCCGATGGTCGCGGCGGGATCTTCGCTGATCGCCTTCAGCGTCGGAGCGATTATCCCGGTGCTCCCCTTCCTGTTCGGGTTTGGCACCCTGTGGTGGGGTCTTGCCTTCGGCGCGGTGGGGCTCGTGCTCGCTGGCTACCTCGCCGCGAAGTTCACGGGTCGAAGCCCGCTCGCGGGGGCCGGGCGACAGCTGCTCTTCGGCGGTGTCGCGGTGGTCACGACCTACTCAATTGGCATGCTGCTCGGGGTATCGTCGTTCGCTTAAGACTCCAGCGGCATACGCTAGAGGTGTGCCCAGCCCAGAGTTCGTCGACGCGGTACTCGACGTGGTCGCTCGCATTCCAGCTGGTCGCGTGATGACCTACGGCGACATCGCCGAGTCACTGGGATCGAATTCCCCGCGCGGTGTCGGTCGAGTCATGGCGCTCTACGGACACGCCGTGGCATGGTGGCGCGTGGTGCCGGCAAGCGGGCACCCTCCCCAAGGGCATTCCCGTCTCGCTCTGCCGCGCTATCTCGAAGAGGGAACCCCGCTGCGGGGACCCCTCGTTCCTGGCGAATATCGCATTGCACTCTCCGCAGCCCGCCTGGGCTACGACCACGACATATTCACGGAGGTAGCGCCATGAGCGACCCGACTGATCTATTCCCGGCGGACGCTCCAGACGGGACACCGGCCACCCCGTCCCTGCGCCTCGGCTTCGTTCGGGGAATTGCCCCCGCGAAGTGGGCGAGACGCTGGGCCGAGGCGGTGCCCTCGGTGCGACTCGAACTCGTTCCGCTGCCGCTCTCCGGCCGACCCGACCCGCGCGAGGCACCCCTCGACGTGGTGCTTGAGCGGGTACCACCCGGCGCCAGCCCCCGTGATGCAGGCCCGGGAACGGATCGCCACGCACTACGCCTCTATACCGAGACGGTTGCGCTTGTCGTGTCTGTAGACCACGAGCTCGACGGGCAGCAGACAGTGGATCGCGACACCCTCGCACTCAGCACTCTCCTGGCGCACCCAGACCATTCCTCGGCCTGGCCTGCGGCTGCGTCCTGGGAGGATTCGGCGTGGGAACCGGCGCACGCCGAGGCCGCGATGGAACTGGTCGGCACGGGCGCCGGGGCGATCCTGCTTCCCCTCCCACTCGCCCGGCACCTCGCTGGCAAGCGCACCCATGCGGTGATCCCTGTGATTGACGATAATCCACTTGCGGGGACCGAGATCTGGGCGACCTGGTCGGTCGAACGCGACGCGGGTGACGTGCAGCAGCTCGTCGGCATCATGCGCGGCCGCACCGCCCGTAGCCAGCGCCCGGGGGCCAAGACTGGCGATCCACAAGCGAAAGCACCGAGTGCGGGAGGTAAGACGAAGAAGCCCACGGCGAAGAAGCCGCAGCTTCCAAAAAACTCTCGCGGCGCACAGCTCGCAGCGGCCACCGAGAAGCGCGAGGCGGCCAAGCGGGCACGGGCCCAGCTCAAGCGACGCGGGCGATAGGCGTGTTCGACGCGCTGCCCACTCTCGGGGCGCTGCCCTGGGCGGTGCTCGCGGTGGCTGCGCTGCTCGTGGGCGTGTCGAAGACCTCGCTGCCTGGGCTTGGCACCATATCAGTCGCGCTCTTTGCAGCGGTGCTTCCGGCGCGGGCTTCGACAGCGGCGATCTTGCTGCTGCTCATCCTTGCTGAT
This sequence comes from Leucobacter fengyongliangi, assembly GCF_050971685.1. Lineage (NCBI taxonomy): Bacteria > Bacillati > Actinomycetota > Actinomycetes > Micrococcales > Microbacteriaceae > Leucobacter > Leucobacter fengyongliangi. The sequence continues at coordinate 16,734 of NZ_JBPCEU010000008.1, forward strand.
GTGTTCGCGCTCGCGATCTACCGGCGCCACGCCGACTGGCCCACGCTGATTCGCCTCATTCCTGCGGTGGTGGCTGGCCTCATTGTCGGGGCCTTTTTTCTGGCGTTCGCCGATGATGCCTGGGTGCGGCGCGGCATCGGGGTCATCCTGTTGCTCCTTATGGCGGCGACGCTGTGGCAGCGCCTCCGTCCGCGTATTCAGGCGTGCAGTCCGAGGCGACGCCGGCTCGAGCGCGCCTGGTACGGGTCGCTCAGCGGCTTCACCACCATGGTCGCAAACTCGGGTGGTGCAGCGATGTCGATGTACCTGCTAACGGCAGGTTTCTCGGTGAAGGCGTTCCTCGGCACCGCGGCCTGGTTCTTCGCCGTCATCAACCTCACCAAGGTCCCGATTTCCATTGGGCTCGGCCTGATCACCCCGGCAACGCTGGTGCTCGACCTGGTGCTCGCACCCGCGGTGGTGATTGGGGCACTCATCGGCAAATGGATCGGGGCAAGGATCAAGCAGTCGGTGTTCGAATGGGCCGTCATCGGCTTTACCGTGGTGGGAGCCGTCTACCTCGTCATCTAACTGTACGTGACTGCACGTCGTGGGCCCGGCGGGCGTCGATTTCATCGAGATGAGAGCAACGCTCTCATCGAAATCGGCGCGAGTCCCGGTCCCGGGCCCACGAGTACAGCGAGTGGGCCCGGCGGGGCTCGAACCCGCGACCCGCGGATTAAAAGTCCGATGCTCTGCCAACTGAGCTACAGGCCCAGAACTAATCTACAGGGTGAATCTCAATGCTCGATCCACAACCCGGTAAACCGGGCGGCGTAGACTCTCGCCGTTGAGCATTCAGGGAGAGGTCATCGTGAGAAATTTTCAGCGGCCTGTGCTGCAACCCACCGCAAGTTTCGATTGGGTGATTGGCTCTGACGAGCCCGGGGCCGCGCATCGGCTCGCGCAGGAAACGTCCTGGGCGCTCCTTGATCGCGTGCGACGGGTGGCCGACCCCGTGGTGGTTGAGCGCGTACTCGGCCTGGCCGCGGAGGAAGGCATTGACGACATCGCGGAGCTCTGGTCAGGAGCCGGGTCCCACTCCCTCGCGGGCATGCTGTGGCGCATCTACCTGCTCCGCCGGATCGTCCACGCAGATCCGGAGGGCACCGCGGATGTGTTCCGAGCGGGGCAGAACGTCTCGGTGACAATCGACCCGGTCGTGGCCGGGGCAGCCGAGCCGGTCACCCCCGATTCGATCGCCGATCTCTGCGACACTCTGCTGCGCGGTGTATTCGTGGGCGATCTCGCCGTCGCGCTCGAACGCGCGGCCAGCTACTGTCGGGTGATGTCGCTCGGTGCGGCATTTGTTGCTGATACACGCGACTCTCTCGACGACGAGCACGCCGCAGAACTCACGACCCGCGCACTGCGGTACGCCACCTTCGCCGATGAATTGCACGGCGGCGCTCGTCGGTGGCGCGACGGCACGCTCGACTGACACACCGCTGACGCACACGCTAAACTACTAACGCCGGGCCGCAGTAACCCCGGGCTCCATTTTTCGCCGCTTCGAGCGGCCTTCCGCCGAGAGGTGTTTCTGCGGCTCGGTCTCAGCCTTGACTGACAACCACCGATCTACCTCAGCGCACCCGGTACCGTTATTCTGCACATATGCGCACGATTCGTTATCCGAAGCCCTGGCCGTCACTTCGGCGTGTTTCCCTCCGGTCAGCCGTGCTCGCTGGGCTCGCAGTGGCGCTCGTCGTGTCCGGTTGCACGACAGCTGGTGGATCGGCCGGCGTGCAGGATCGGCCGACCGCCGAGACCGACGCGCCGGTCGCCGCCGACCGCATCACCGCCACGGAGCTTGAATCGCTCGCGCTCGAACACCTTGACCGCCACGCGCTCACCTCGCTGGTGGCGCAGGTGGCGATCGATGGCACGGAGGTGGCCACCGTCACCCTCGGCGAAGCTATGACCGGCTTCCCCGTGACCGAAGACGGCAGGTTTCGTAACGGCGCCGTTGCCATCATGTACGTTGCCGCGACCATGCTCGCGATGGACGATGAGGGTCTCATCGACATCGATGAGCCGATTGCCCGGTGGCTCCCCGATCTCCCTGCGGCCGACACGGCAACGCCGAGAATGCTCGCTTCTATGACCTCGGGCTACCCCGATCATGTGGCCAATCTCGATTTTGTGACCGACGTGCAAGCGAATCCTTTCCGCGCATTTAGCGAGGAGGAACTCCTGGCGTACAGCGCCGCTAGCCCCAGGCTTTTCGCCCCAGGCGAGAACTGGGACTACTCGCACGCGGGCTACGTCATCCTGGGCCATGTGCTCGAAGCGGCAAGCGGCGAGTCACTCGACGCGTTGATCTCTCGCTACGTGCTCGAGCCGCTGGAACTCGAGGGCACGGTCGCAGACGTCACTGCGCGAATCCCCGATCCCGTCGTGCACGGCTTCACCGCCGAGCGGGGAGTCTTTGAAGATTCCACCTACTGGAATCCGTCATGGACGCTTCCCCACGGAGCGATCCAGACCACCACTATCGGCGACATGACCTCCAGCTTCGATGCGATCGTGGGTCGGGGCGAATTGCTCTCAGAAGAGTCGTACCAGGCGATGATTTCACCGCGCCTCGTCGGATTCGGCGCACCGCTCGAGGGATGTCGCTCGTGCCACACGCTCACCGAGGAGTGGAACTACGGGTTGGGCGTGTTCCTCCGCGACAGCTGGGTCATGCAGACCCCACTCTTCGGCGGGTACCAGTCGGCGGTCGCTACCCTGCCCGAGGCGGAATCGCCGATCGGCTCGGTCACCATTTCCGTTTCGATCGTTCCCGGTCACGGAACCTACACGCCAGAGGAATGGGCGGGGAATTTGCGGAACTTCGCTACCGACTTCGCCACCGAACTGGCCACGCAGATCGTCCCCGAGAACCCACCGCCTGCTGTGTCACGCGGAAACTAGCCGTTTTCACCCCTGACCGACGGCCATTTGGCCTTGATATCGCAACGCAACTGCTACACGCAACCCCTAGAAGGAATCACACCCGGGGCGTACCGTGGAAGTAATCCGGGCGATACTCGCGCGGCTCAACGATAGGAGCACCGAAATGGGTTTCTTAGCTTTTCTTCTCCTCGGCCTCATTGCTGGCGCCATTGCCAAAGCTATCCTGCCGGGTAAGCAGGGCGGCGGGTGGATCGCCACTCTCTTGCTCGGTGTAGTTGGAGCATTCTTGGGCGGGTGGCTGGGTTCGGTCATCTTCGGCGTAGGCCTCGAAGAGTTCTGGTCAATCCAGACCTGGCTCCTCGCGATCGGTGGCGCGATCGTCGTCCTCCTGATTTACGGCCTGATTGTGGGTCGATCAAAGCGAGCCTAGATCGATCAGGGTGACCACGAACAGGGTGGGTTGTGCATCACTTGCGGGTGATACACAACCCACTCACTCGTTGGTGCCTGGTTCGTCGACCAATCGCAATCCAGCCGACGAGTTCGCAAGCGCCATAAGCGATTCGATCCATTCCCGGTTGAGTTCGGGGATCCCAGGCGAGTCAAACTCAAAATAAAGTGTCTGAGCCGGATGTAACCACAGGCTGCGTTGCTGGCTCGAATCGTTCCATGTGAAGACCAGACTCTCTTGAAGCGTGAACTTCCCGAGAATTACGGTGCGCAGGTGCGCCAGAGTGCGGTCGTCGAAGCCGAAGACTTGGTCATGCGCGTAGTGCAGGTTTCCCACTGAGTGTCCCCTCGTGTTGGTACGGTCGCTCGGCAATCAGGATTGACTTGAAGCCTGCCTGGCTAGATATTCTTCCGCCTCCTTCTCATCGACAACCACCAGGCCACGAGGCGTGTGCGAAAGCTCATTCAAGACGCGAAGCCACGCTTCGTTAATCTGCGGCGCACGGCTACCGGAAAACCGAAAGACCAGCGGAATATTTGGGGAGAGCCACAGAGAGACCCGACCGCTTCCCTTCTCGACCGGGTTCGTCCAACTCATCAGAAAGCACTCCTGACGTCGGAGCTTCATATTTATGGCGACCTTCAAGTGTGCCAAGGTTCGATCGTCAAACTCGTACTCTGCTGCGTTGCTGTACATCAAATACCCCATGGCCTAATGTTGCCAGTCATTTGACGATTCGTGTGAGTCACACGGTGCGTACTTCGCAAGATCGACTCTGGTTACCGCTACCGCTCGTTCGTGCGGGAATCCGGCGAGTCGGGCTACGGCTTTTCCGTTACCACAACGGTGAACTCGAGCGGCTGGATCCCGCCCTGCTCATTGGTCATCGTGACCTCGGTGGTGCCCGTCGCGAGTGCGATGACTCCGGGGTTGAATTCCGCGCTGCCGTCATTCCGGCCCGGGCTGAACTCGGCGACTGACGGGTCTGCGACCTTGCCCGTGTAGCTGTCGACGGCGAGGTCGCCGGTGTTGATGTTCAGCGCCTGGCCGACCAGCAATTCCACCTCGGCACCCTGCAGATCGTTCGCTTCCATGGTGACCGGCGCGATCACATCTCCTCCGATCGGTTCTTCCGCGGCGCTAGCGCCACAGGCAGCAAGCGTGGTCGAGAGTGCGAGTACGGACAGGAGCGCGATCCACTTGTTTTTCGTCATAAAGTCAGTCTGTCAGCACAGATGTAACCTTGGCGAGTCACAGTTCTCTATGAATGTTGAGACAGGAATCGTGAGGCGTTGTGAGGCTGCACAACGCTACGCGGGAGCCTTGAAGCTACTTTGATCTCTCGACACCGAAGAGACCTGCGCCGTGCTTCGTGAGCAACGCGTACGCGTCAGCAAATGTTTGTGGCGGGTTCTCACGCTCTGCGTGGGTGCCGTATTTCTCGAGCAACAGCCTGATGAGCCCATGCGCGGGAGGGCTGAGCGGCCGATCTGGATGGGCAGTCGCGGGATGTGTGCCACCTTCGGGGTTCGGTGGCACATAGGCGGGTGAGGTCTGCGGCCAGTCGGCGATGTGCCGCGGAACCTTACGATTGAAAGCCTTCGCTAGGGTGCGCGCAGCCGCATCTCGCCGCCTCAACGGTTCGAGTCCGCACCGCTCGCTCAGCGTCGCTGAGAGCGCCCCGTGATGCATTTCGTGCGAAAACACGCTTCCCCGCTCGGTTTTCCAAAACTGCTGCAGAACCGGAGCGTGTAAGACCCCGGCGAAGGAGACCAGCTGCAGCTTGTCAAAGTAGATGCGCCAGCTGATGCCAGCATCTTCGAGACGGTTGAAGACGGTGGGCGTGGGTGCTGCCGCGAGCCGCTTCTTGTGACCGCCCCCGTGCTTATTCGTCACGAAGCCGTGCGACGTGGAGGCGTAGGAGCGAGCCGCGGCTCGTCTCCTTCTTCACAGACGGCTCGGCAGGTGGGATCTCTTGATCTCCAGGCACGTGAGTCACGCAGATTCCTCGCCTCGTTGGGTGGGTGCCGGGCCCCGGCAGATGGTGACGCAAGTCCATTTCAGGCGTTACTCGGGAGTTCACGAGCATCACTTCGGGCGCGCCTGAAGCCCGAGCTGGACGGAGTCCACCAGAATTAGTGGAGGAGCCCGTGCGCCAGCTCAATGAGAGAAAGGAACTGCGAGTGGATCAGTTCGAACTCACCATCTTGCTGGTCCCTCTCGCCGCGGTCGTTGCGCCGCTCCTTGCCGCGCTCGTGCGTCGCGCACTCGTGGTTCCCCTGGTGGTATTCGAGATCGGCCTGGGTATGCTCATCGGGCCAGCCGGGCTTGGCCTAGTCGCCGACGGCCGCCCGTTGGAATTGATGTCACAGCTGGGACTCGCGATGTTGTTCTTCATGGCTGGGAGCGAGATCGATCCACAGTCAATGCGTGGCCGAACCGGAAAACGTGCCATCTGGGCGTGGGTCGCTTCGGCAGCGCTCGCACTGGTCGCCGGATTTCTCATCGGCGACAGTCTTGCGGCCACCGGCATCATTGCGATCGCCCTCACCGGAACTGCGCTCGGCACCATCACACCGATTCTTCGCGACGCGGGAATCGCGCGCGGCCCACTCGGAGCCACGATCAGCGGGGCGGGTGCGGTCGGGGAGTTCGCCCCTCTCATCGCAATCTCACTGTTCCTGAGCGGCCACGAACCCCTCGCTGGCAGTATCACCCTGCTGCTCTTCGTCGCCGTGGCGGTGCTCTCTTTCTGGCTCGCATCATCCGGCCCGAAGCAGTGGCTTCACCGAATGGTGAGTGCCACACTCCACACGAGCGGCCAGTTCGCGATCCGCTTCTTAATCCTTGTCCTTGCGGCGATGGTCGCCCTGGCACTCGCGCTCGGTGTCGACTTCCTCCTGGGTGCCTTTACTGCGGGCCTCCTCTCTCGCGTTGTCTTGCGCGGAGGCGCTCCCGATGAGCTGCATGTGATCGAAGCCAAACTTGAATCAGTCTCCTTCGGTTTCTTCGTACCGATCTTCTTCGTGGCGACCGGCGTGTCATTCCCCCTCGCTACGCTCTTTGGCGATCCCCATGCGCTCCTACTTGTCCCGGTATTTGTGCTGGCCATCTTGGTCATTCGGGGGCTGACCGGATTCTTCACCCCGGAGCGGGGAACCTCGTTTTCCGATCGCAGAACCTCGGCACTCTTCATCGCCACTACCCTGCCCCTGGTGATCGCGGTGACGCAGATCGGTGTCGAAAAGGGCGCCATTGACGAGAGCACGGCGGCCGCAATGGTGGGTGCCGCACTGGTCACGGTGCTCCTCTTCCCGCTGCTCGCGCTCGTCGGACGCACAGATTCGCTTCACCCGAATCGCGCCGAGTCTGAGAGTGCGGATACGGACGCGAACGCGGACGAGGATGCATTCGCCGAAGACGCCCACGAATAGAAGCGCGAACCGTAGAGAATGAGGGATCGAATGGCGAGCTTACAGGCTGCGGAGCACCCCGGCGGGTGGGCGACTTGGAGAGGGCTTCTGCGCGACGGTCTTCACGTAATTCGGGTGGGTGGATCACGTCTGCTCGGCGTCATGCTCGCGTTTCACCTGGCGACGCTCCTTCTCGCCTTCCCGCTGATCAGTTGGCTCTTCCGTGAGGCGCTCAGAGCGAGCGGAATGCGCGCCCTCGATCTGGCTGCACTCCGCATCGGCGGCGGTACGGTTGTGACGCTCGGACTCATTGTGATCATCTGCGCGCTTGCGCTGTGGCTCGTCTCACTCCAGTTTGCCGTGCTCGTCGTGTTGCTCAGGCGCGCAAGCCTCGGACTACCCCTCACCGCGAGAGACCTCCTCACTGATCTCCGGCAGTTCGCCCGCAAACTGGTGCGCCCCTCGTCATTTCCGCTCCTCGGGTACCTGTTCGTCGTACTCCCGCTCACGGGTTTCGGCTTCACCACGGCCTTCGCCCAGGGCATCTCAATTCCCTCGTTCATCACCGGCGAACTAATGAAGAGTCAGAGCTCGGCCGTGGCACTGACGATCTTCATGCTCATCCTCGCCTTCCTCAACGTGCGACTCGCTCTGACCTTGCCGGTATTCGCACTCACCGACGCCACCGGCGGAAGGGCACTCGCCGCAAGCTGGCGGCTCACGCGTGGGCGGGCGATCCTCCCGCTCATCGGCGCGGTGGTCACGGTGCTCGCCATCTCGGGCATCGCCGCCCTCGCACTCGCGATTGGCGCGATCCTCCCCACCGCGATCACCGACGAAGTTGCCCCCGATGCCTCTCCCCTGGTCGCCGCGTTCAGCCTGGGCATCGCGCAGGTCGTGGGCATGCTCCTCACTGCCCTCATCACCGCCTTTCTGGGCGCGGTGCTGGTCGCTTTTCTGCACAGATATGTGGATCGCCTCCCGGCGCGCCTGCCCCTCCGCCCGCTCTCGGTCGCGCAGTCTCCTCGCCTCACCTCCCGCGTGCCGCGGCTCGTGCTCACCGCGGGCTCCGTCGTGCTTGCCCTCATTCTCAGCGCACTCGCGATTGACACCATGCACCGGCTCGCGAGCCAACCGGATACCTTCGTGCTCGCGCATCGCGGTTTCAGTGATGGCGGAGTTGAGAACACCATCGGCGGGCTTGAGGCCGCGGCTTTGGCGGGTGCCGACCTCGTCGAGATGGATGTCATGCAGTCGAAAGACGGCCAGTTCATCGCGATGCACGATGCTGGGTTGTCTCGCCTGGCTGGCATCGACTCCACGGTGAAGGATCTGACGTTCGATGAGCTGACGAGCATCACGGTGCATAACCTCGAGGGGCACGCGGGCACCATTCCCAGCTTCCGCGACTACGTCACACGCGCGGACGAACTGGGCATACCGCTCCTCGTCGAGATCAAGCTCGGAGGCGGCGACACCGATGACCACGTGGAGCGACTCATTGCCGAGCTCGAAGAAATCGGCTCCCTCGAGAACCACATCTATCACTCGCTCGACGCACCGAGCGTCGCGAAATTAAAGCAGCTCCGCCCCGACCTGACCGTGGGCTACACCATGGCATTCGCCGGCCTCGGTGTGCCCGACACCCCTGCAGATTTCATCGTGGTCGAGGAGTGGTCGGCCACCCAAGAGATGCAGGATGACGCGGAGCGGGCCGGGCTGGGGTTCATGGTGTGGACGGTAAATGAAGACACCGGGATGCGGGAGTTACTCCGCCGCGATGTCGACGGGATCATCACCGATCACCCCGACCGTGCGCTGGGTGCCCGCAGCGAAATGCGTGACGAGACGGGCCTCGCGGACACGCTCATTGACGCGCTGACCCGTTTTGTCGTGGTGTTCTAGCTCGCTTCAGCGGCTTGGCGCTTGCGACGCAGGTTGCGGATCAGCCTGGCCACCACGAACCACATCAGCAGCGCGAGGATGACGATCACGATGATGTCTGAGAGGAGTCCGCTCCACTGCTCGAGAATCGGACGGATTGCGGGGCCGAAGGCGTAGCCGAGGCCGATCCACAGGCCATTCCAGAGGCCCGAACCGATGAACGTGTAGAGCACGAACTTCAAGAAATGCATGCGCTCGATGCCGGCGGGAATGGAGATGAACGATCGCACGAGCGGCACGCAGCGGCCCACGAGCACCGCGACGCCGCCCCAGCGCTGGAAGAACGCCTCCGCGCGATCGAAGTCCTCGTGTTCCATGAGCGGCACTTTGCCGACGAGCCAGCGCGTACGCGCGCGCCCGAATGCGGCACCGATGTAGTACCAAATGATCGCGCCGACGAGCGCGCCGGTGGTGGCCATCGCCCACGCGAGCCAGAAGCTCATCCGGCCCTCGTAGGCGAGGAACCCGGCACCGGGGAGCACCGCCTCGGAAGGAATCGGTGGGATGAACGTCTCGAGGAGAACCGCCAGGCCCACCCCGACCTCGCCCAGGGTGTCCATCAGGCTGAGGACCCAGCCGATGACCCCGTCGTACTCGGGCGCGCCCGAGGCTTGCGCGAGCACCGAATGCGCCAATGTCATACGGCTCGTTCCGCCATTTCGACGACGTTCTTGAGCAGCAGCGCTCGAGTCATGGGTCCCACCCCGCCGGGATTCGGTGAGATATACCCTGCGACATCGGCAACACCGGGATCAACATCACCGACGACGCGGCTCTTGCCAGTTTCGGGGTCGGTCTTGCGTGAGACACCCACGTCCAGCACAATCGCGCCCGGCTTCACGTCTTCGGCGCGCACGATGCCTTCGACTCCAGCGGCAGCGACGATCACATCGGCGCGACGCAGCTCGGCCCCCAGATCCACCGTGCCCGTGTGCGTCAGGGTGACCGTCGCGTTGTTCTCTCGGCGGGTGAGGAGCGGGCCAATGGGCCGACCCACCGTAATACCCCGACCGACCACCACAACGTGCTTCCCCGCCCACGACAGCCCATTGCGTTCGACCAGCTCGATCACGCCACGCGGAGTGCACGGCAACGGCGAGCTAATCGGCGCATTCGCGTTCAGCACGAGCCGCCCGAGATTCGTCGGGTGCAGCCCATCGGCATCCTTATCGGGGTCGATCTTCTCAAGGATGCGGTCGGTGTCAATGTGCTTCGGCAACGGCAACTGCACGATGTATCCGGTGCACGCAGGGTCAGCGTTCAGATCGTCGAGGACTGCCTCGAGTTCCTCCTGCGTGACCGACTCCGGCAGCTCGCGCTTGATCGACGCAATTCCCACCTCAGCACAGTCTCGATGCTTCCCAGCCACGTACCACTGTGAGCCGGGGTCGCTCCCGACGAGCACGGTTGCGAGTCCGGGCACAATACCTCGTGTGGCCAAGGCTGCCACGCGATCCGCGAGTTCCCTCTTGATCGATGCGGCCGCTGCTGTGCCGTCGAGTTTTTGTGCGGTCATGCGGTTACTCCCCGAGGTGTCGATCCTGCGATCATCTGCGCGCGCGAATGGTGACTGTCTACTACCACTTCTCGAGACCGGGGTAGAGGGGGAACGCGTCGGCGAGTGCCGTCACGCGAGCCTTCAACGCCTCAAGGTCGCCCGCCTGCTGCAGGGTGAGCGCAATGATGTCGGCGACCTCGGCAAACTCGGTGTCGCCAAAGCCCCGGGTGGCCAGCGCGGGGGTACCAATGCGCAGACCGCTCGTGACCATCGGCGGGCGCGGGTCGAAGGGCACCGAGTTGCGGTTCACCGTGATGCCGACCGCGTGCAGCGCATCCTCCGCCTGCTGCCCGTCAAGCTCGCTCGTGCGCAGGTCTGCGAGCACGAGGTGCACATCGGTGCCGCCGGTGAGCACGTCAACGCCCGCAGCCTTCGATGCGTCGCTCGTGAGTGCCGTGGCAAGCAGTTTTGCGCCGGAGAGTGTGCGGACCTGGCGATCCTTGAACTCGTCGGTCGCGGCGAGCTTGAACGCAGTCGCCTTCGCCGCGATCACGTGCATGAGGGGCCCGCCCTGCTGGCCGGGGAACACGTTCGAGTTGAGCTTCTTGTGCATCTCGAGGTCGTTGGTCAAGATGAAGCCCGATCGCGGGCCGCCAATTGTCTTGTGCACGGTCGAGGAGACGACGTGCGCGTGCGGCACCGGGTTGGGGTGCAGACCAGCGGCGACCAGGCCGGCGAAGTGCGCCATATCAACCCAGAGCGTGGCGCCCACCTCGTCAGCAATCGCGCGGAACGCCGCGAAATCGAGGGTGCGCGGGTAGGCAGACCACCCCGCAATGATGACCTTGGGCTTGTGCTCGAGCGCTTGCTGCCGCACGACATCCATATCAACGAGGAACGTCTCGGGATCCACCCCGTACGAAGCCACCTTGTAGAGCTTGCCCGAGAAATTGAGCTTCATGCCGTGGGTGAGGTGCCCGCCGTGGGCGAGCTCGAGGCCCAGGATCGTGTCGCCCGGCTCGGCAATCGCCGACAGCACGGCCGCGTTCGCCGATGCGCCCGAGTGTGGCTGCACGTTCGCATAGGCCGCTCCGAACAGGCTCTTGGCACGCTCGCGAGCGAGCTCTTCGGCCACGTCAACGAACTCGCACCCACCGTAGTACCGACGGCCCGGGTAGCCTTCGGCGTACTTGTTGGTGAGCACTGACCCCTGGGCTTCAAGCACCGCGCGTGGTACGAAGTTCTCGCTCGCGATCATCTCGAGCGTGGTGCGCTGGCGGTTCAGCTCATTCTTGAGCACCTCGGCGATCTCGGGATCCACGACCTCGATGGGCTCGTTAAAAAATACGGACTGGTTCGACATAGCTACTCCTCGAATATGTTCCTCGGCGCAGTGTGCACCGTTTTCACGAACCTGTCGGAACACGGTGTGTTCGTCTCGCGGTTCATGCGGCCCAGGCGAGCGGCCATTAGGTATGGAGGTGTCGTTCCCCAGTGGTACTCCACTTTTTCGCCAGTCACGACGGTGTCCATCCTACCAGCGCGCCCGGAGTGATCCACGTTGCTTGTGGGTGCGCTCCCGAACGGGGGATCTGATCCACCGTTGTTCACCTCAAGGGCCCCTAATTGCGAGAATTCAACCCCTTGAGGTGAACAAGGCTCCCGGAACTGCGCGGGCGCGGTGGCACGAGTGGCGGCAGAACCCCGTAAGACCTCAGGAGCCTAGCGAAGGTCTCAAGCGAGACCAGATCTGATGCGCCCCAGCGGATGATCCGCTTGCCCGTAGTGCCACGAATCCAGTCCTCGCGCCTCTTCTCGTCGATCACAACCTGATGTGGGCTTCGGCCACGGAGAATCCCGTCGTCGGAGTACTTGACCATGCCGTCCACCTCGCCAAACACATCGCACCCGACGAGCTCAAAATCCACGCGAAATGGGGCACCGTTTGGCGATGGAACCTCAACCTGGCTGCGCACCTCAAACCCAAGCAGCTGCAAGTACAGTCGACTGACGCTCTCGAGCACTGAGTCAGCGCTCCCATCAGCGTGCCCGAGTGCCAGTCGAGCGGCGGCGTTGCCCGGTAAGCCCGGCTGGGATACAAGTCGCTGCCTGAGTGAGGCGATCCACTGTTGGCGAGTCTCGCTGCCCTCTCCGGCGAGGCGAGCGGCTGCATCAGCACACGCAACCGACAGCTCGGGAGATTCAGTCCGCGCAACATCGATCACCGTCCGTTCCAGGCAGGTGAACCTGAGTGGACCTATGACCTGCACCTCGGCCTCATCGATCACGGCCGCGTGTTGAAGAACCCGAGTCGAACTGCGTGCGAAGGCGGGAGTCGGGCCGATCGTATGTACGCGAGTTCCTTCGTGCCGGTAGAGCGGCAGCCCATGCAGTGCTGCCGCCGAAACGTGGGAGAACACTGGCTGTCGAACAGCTGCCCTCGCGGCCGCCACAACTCGCATGAGGTGGCGATCTTCGGCATGCAGTATTCGCCATACCTCGCCGTCCGCGTACCACCCGCGTCGCAGGCGTCTGAGTTTGCCCGAGGACACAGCTTGTTCCAGCTCGCGTGCCGAGGTTCCCAGTGCGAGGATCTGGGCTCTACTGCGAAGCTGCGATCCGAGCTCACTGAGCTTACCTCTCATTTCCATACCTTTGATGGTGCGGGCCGGCGGCCCACCACATACCTGCTTCCGGAAGCCTCTGGATAAGTCAGGTGATACCCGGGTTTCCCAGAGTTGGGAGCGAGAAACCTGCACCCGGCGCTCAGGGTTCCAGCGAACTCGCGATCCACATGCGAAACCGGGTTTGGTTAACTCACTCACCCTTCTTCAGCCCAGGGAGCCTTGTTTGCGCGAATAGGGCACCCTGAGGTGAACAGCGCACCTTGAGCGGGCGGGTCAGGCAGGGGCGGGCGGGTCAGGCAGGGGCGGGCAGGGCGGCCTCATCGAAACCAGCGCGCCCGGAGTGATCCACTAACGTTGGTGGGATGAACGCCACCGCCACCACAGGCACCCAGTGGGTGCTCACCCTGAGCTGCATCGACGGACCCGGAATTGTGCACGCAATCAGCGGAGCGGTGGTTGCCGCGGGCGGAAACATCGCCGAGAGTCAGCAGTTCGCGAGCGATGACACCGGCCGCTTCTTCATGCGCCTGCAGGTGGAAGCCGTCGCGCAGCCGGAGACCTTCGAGCAGCGCTTCTCCGACGCCCTCACGCCGGTCACCGCCCGGTACAACATGACCTGGCGGCTCGACACGGTGGGACGGCCCACGCGCACGCTGTTGCTTGCGAGCACCGCGACGCACTGCGTCAACGACCTGCTGTACCGGCAGCGCACGGGTCAGCTCCCGATCGAGGTGCCGCTCATACTGTCGAATCATGAGACGGTGCGAGACATCGCCGATTTCTACGGCGTTCCGTTCGAGCACCGGGTGGTGGACGGGCCCGAGGCGAAGGCGGCCTTCGAGGCGCGAGTGCTCGAGATCGTCGAAGAACAGCAGATCGAACTGGTGGTGCTCGCTCGATACATGCAGATCCTCTCCCCCGAGCTGTGTGCGGCGCTCAAGGGTCGGGCCATCAATATTCACCACTCGTTCCTGCCCGGTTTCAAGGGTGCGAACCCTTACCGCCAGGCGCACGCGCGCGGCGTGAAGCTCATCGGCGCGACCGCACACTTCGTGACCACAGACCTCGATGAGGGCCCCATCATCGAACAAGATGTGGCTCGCGTCGATCACTCCTACACGCCCGAGCGCCTACAGCAGCTTGGTCAGGATGAGGAAGCCCGGACCCTGCGCCGCGCGGTGACCTGGTTCGCCGAGAATCGCCTGCTGCTCGACGGAGATCGCACGATTATTTTCCGGTAGGTTCGGCGAATACCCCGTCGAGCCAATCGAGCACTCGAGTGTTGAGCAGGCTTCGATTCCCCATCTCGCAGTGGTCGGCGGCGGCTTCTTCCGCGGTGAAACGCATCAGCGTTTTCTCACACGTCAACTGCTCAAAGAGCGCCTCGGCGCTCGCCGCGAGTGGATCCGCCTCTGCGAGGGTAATCAGCGTCGGGCAACGGATGTCCGCCTCCCGCCCCACCAGTGAGTAGGTGCGGGTGACCTCGATGAAATCCCGCAGCGAGTCCACACCGTTCACCCAGAAGCCGCGCCGCACGATGCTCCAGCGCAGACGCGGGTCCGACTCGATCACCTCCTGCATACCTTCCAGAAATTCGTCACTCAGCAGCGAGAGGTCGTCCACCTGTTCTGGCGACGCGCCCAGCGTTCGCGCGAAGCTCGCGATGGACTTGCCAAGATCCCACTGGCCCGGATCGGCGATGCAAGCCGCCAGCCGATGCTCGCCGGAGGCCGCGCGAGGCGCAAGGTACCCACCTAGGCTCCAGCCGCTGATCACGATGCGGCGGGGATCCACTATGGGCAGTTGCTCGACGACATCGATCACTGCGCTCACCACAGCTTCCCAGTCGGGTCGCATCGGCACGCCCTGCTGGTAGAGCACCGCGCCCTGCCCTGGCCCGTCAAACAGCAGCGCGTGATACCCGCGCCGCGTGGCAGCGACGGCCGAAGCAAAGTACGCGTCAGGCATCGTCGCGTCGTATCCGTTCGTGAAGATAATGAGTGGGCGCACCGTCCCTGGAGTTTCGTGTTGCGCCGGGATCAGGTACCCGGGCAGAGTGACTCCATCACATTGAATCGTGAGTGGAATCGCGGGCACTCGAAGGAGCTCGAGGCCCCGGGCGAATGCCTCACTCTGACGCTCGAAGATCTCAAGCAACAGTGGATCCACCGGAGCACCGTACAGGGGATGCAGTGCGGTGCCGAACAGCGCGCTGGCCCGCAGATAGAGATCCGACGCGGTGTGCCAATGGCCGGCCGATGCAGCCTCGGCCGCCCGCGCGACGTTCGCCTCACCCGCCTGCCGAAACGCGCGCGCGAAGTCCGCATCGTTGCCCTCGCCCACCCGCTCTCCGATGGCGAGCACCTCTGCAAGTTCGGGCCCTCCCGCACTCGAATATGCCAGCGGCCAGCGGCCAAATTGATCGTGCAGGTCGTCGACAAACAGGCGCAGCCCCGGTGCGTTCATAGGGTCAGAGTAGCGACCCAGCGGGCTGCTGTCAGCCCACCATCGGAGTTTTCGCTGCGACCAAACCGGCAAATTCCGCGCTGAGGCCCGCGAGCATCGTCTCAAGACCCGTGTGAAACGCGAGTTCTGAAGCGCTGATGCCGCGGGTCTCGAGTTCGCGCGCACGCGCGACATATGCGGCGCGAAAATGGGGCAGCCCAGCACCCTTACCGGGATCCAGCATGTCGTCGGGGGCGGCCTCGTCGAGCGCAGCACCGAGCACGAATGACTCGAGGCTCACGATGACGGTCAGCACTCGCTCAATCGGCCAGCCCGCCTCGGTCAGTCCCTCACAGACCTCGTCGTACATGTGGTTCGTGCGCAAGCCCGGCTCGAGTGGTCGCACCGCGAGCAGCGCAATCGTCGGTGGATGCGCCGCGAACGCGTTGCGATACGAAACTGCCCAGCGGTGGAGTGCCTCGTTCCACGGGAGCACGCCAAATCCACTGGTATCGATCCGGTCGCTCACCAGCTCACGCACGCCGCCGATAATGTCATCTTGCCCTCGCACGTGGTTATAGAGCGCGGAGGGCCGCACACCCAGCTCACGGGCGATTTCTCGGATCCCGGCTCCCTGTTCCCCGCGCTCGTCGAGCAGGCGCAAGGCCGTGTTCATGATGAGTTCGCGCGTCAGCACCGACTCGCGGGGCCTGCCGCTGCGACGCGCCGGTGCGGTCATCACTCACTCTCCCTTGTGTCACGAACCTAGCGCATGCGGGTGAGACAAACTCGCGAAGTGCCTCGATGCGCTCTACACTAACGAACACTGTTCATTTATTCCGGTCGTCCCTGACCGCCGATCCGGCGCTGCTGCCGGGAACGGAGCTGCGCTCGTGTCCATCACTGTCTTCACCGGCGGAACCGTCATCATCGACCCCGACCGTCACGGGCACGTCATCACCTCGCGGGCGCTGGCCATAGCAGAAGGCCGCGTCGTCGCAGAGGGCGATGCTGCGGTCGAGCTCGCAGCACTGCGCGGGTCCGAGGTGATCGACCTCGCGGGAGGCATCCTCGCCCCCGCCATGGGAGACGGACACGCCCACCCGGTGCTCGGCGGCCTCGAAGCCACCGGGCCCCAGATTCGTGACGCGTCCGACCTCGCGGGGATCCTCGCGGCGGTCGCCACGTGGAAACGCGAGCACCCCGACGCATCGTGGATCGTCGGCGGGAGCTATGACGCCACGTTTGCCACCGAAGGCCTGTTCGACGCACGCTGGCTCGACGAAGTGACCGGCGACACCCCCACGATCCTGCGCGCATGGGATTATCACACCGCATGGGTAAATTCGGCTGCGCTCGCCGCGGGTGCCATCACGGCAGACACGCCTGACCCCGCGCTGGGTCGCATTCCACGACGCGACGACGGCAGCCCGCTGGGCACCCTGCAGGAGAGTGCCGCCAACGATTTCCTCGCCCACGTCGTTCCTCCGTTCTCGACCGAGCAGCGCGTCGCAGCGCTTGAACAGGCCACGCGGGAGTACGCCGCGCACGGCACCACCTGGGTGCAAGATGCCTGGGTGGATCCGCAGGATGTCGAGACCTACCGTGCCGCCGCGGCACAGCAGCGGCTCCACACCCGAGTGAATCTCGCGTTCCGCGCCGACCCCGCGCGCTGGAAGGAGCAGATCGCTGAGTTCGTAGGTCTCCGCGACGAGATCCGCTCACTGGGGCATGACCGCCTGAGCGCCGAAACGATCAAGTTCTTCCTTGACGGGGTGATCGAAAGCCACACCGCCGCGATGCTGGATCCGTACGCGGATCGCCCAACCGAGCGCGGCCTGCCCAACTGGAGCGAAGCCGAGCTGACCGCCGCGGCGCTCGCGTTCGATGCAGCGGGATTCCAGCTGCATTTGCACGCGATCGGCGATGCCGCAAACCGGCTGGCACTCGACGCGCTCGAAGCCACCGCGACGCGGAACCCGGCTCGGGAGCGGGCTCACGTCATCGCGCACGTCGCGGTGCTCGCCCCGGGAGACGCGCAGCGATTCGCGAAGATCGGCGTCATTGCGAACTTCGAGCCTTACTGGGCCCAGTGCGATGCGGTGATGCGCGACCTCACGATCCCGCACCTCGGTCACGACCGCGAGGGATGGCAGTACCTTATCGGCACGGTGCTTCGGAGTGGCGCGACGGTCACTTTCGGAAGCGATTGGCCGGTGACGACCAAAGACTGGCGCCCAGCGTTCGCAACCGCGGTGACGCGGCACAGCCATCTCGAGCCAGAGTCCGCCCCGTGGCTCCCCAGCGAGCGGATCACGCCCGGGCAAGCGCTCGCCGCCTACACCTCGGGCATCGCCCGGCAGGCACTTGTCACCGACCGCGGCACGCTCGAAACCGGCATGGTCGCTGACCTCGTCTGGCTTTCGGCTGATCCGCTGTCGATCGACCCGCACTCGGTGCCCGAGATTCAGGTGCTCGGCACCTGGCTCGCCGGAGAGCGCACCTTCGGTTCCTAATTTCACCCTTGTTCCCACCCACCATCCGCACTCAGGAGTAAATGTGTCACACCCCACCGAACCACCCCGACTGAAGCGGGCGCTCGGTCTCACCGGACTCACCCTGTTCGGGGTGACCTACATGACCGTCATCACGGTCTTCACCACGTATGGCATCGTGAACCAGGTGACCGACGGTCACCTTCCCGCTGCCTACACCCTCGCGGTTATCGCGATGCTGTTCACCGCGGCGAGCTACGCGGCGATGGTCCGTCGCTATCCGGTTGCGGGATCGGCATACACCTACACGCAGCAATCGTTCGGAGGTGCGGCGGGCTTCCTCACCGGTTGGGTGATGCTGCTCGATTACCTGTTCATCCCGATGATCAACTTCATGCTGATCGGGATCTATCTGAACACACAGTTCCCCGCAATTCCGGTGTGGGTGTTCACCCTTGTCGCGCTCCTGCTGGTGCTGCTGTTCAACATCCTCGGCATCACGCTGGTGAACAAACTGAACTTCGCCATCATCGGGCTCTCGGTGCTCCTCGTTGTGGTGTTCGTTGCGCTCGCGTTCAAGACGGCATTCGGCGGTGACACCGCGGTGAGCTTGATCGAGCCCTTCACCTTCGGCGAGGGGGGCATCGGTGCCATCGCCTCGGGTGCGGCCATCCTCGCGCTTTCGTTTCTCGGCTTCGATGCGGTCTCGACCCTGTCGGAAGAGGCGAAGAACCCCCGCAAGGACATTCCTCGCGCGATCATCCTCTCCACCCTGACCGGTGGGCTTCTCTTCATTCTCGTTGCCTGGGCCGGTGGCCTTGCGTTCCAACCGGAATGGTCGACGCTCTCCGCCGGCGAGATCGAGGCCGCAGGTGTCACGGTGATGGACGTGCTCGGAGGCGAAACGTTCACTGCGTTCTTCGTTGCGATCTACGTGGTCGGGGCATTCGGCTCGGGCATGACTGGCCAAGTGTCGGTCTCGCGAATCCTCTACGCGATGGGTCGAGACGGCATGCTCCCGAAGCCGCTTGCGAGGCTTGGGCGTCGCTTTGGCACGCCGATCGTCGCCGCGGTGACTGTCTCCGTGTTCGCGCTGTCGGCGCTCTTCCTCAGCCTCGAAGCAGTGGCCTTCATGATCAGCTTCGGCGCGCTCGCGGCTTTCGCGATGGTCAATCTGTCGGTCATTCGCACCTACCTTTTCCCGAAGGGCGGTCGCCGGCAGCCGATCACCGTACGCGCCGTCCTGGCCTACGGCGTGGCCCCGCTCATTGGGTTCGCGCTCACCATTTGGCTGTGGACCTCACTCCAGCCAGCAACCTGGCTTGTCGGGGCAATTTGGCTGGCCATCGGCGCCGGGATCATCGCAATCGTCACCGGCGGTTTCAAGCGTCCGGTGCCAAAGATGGACTTCTCCGAGGGCGAGCCCAGCACCGAGCAGATCGACGCACTCGGGGAGAAATACCCGCTTCTCGGCGACCGCGCCTAAAAGAGGCTCGCGCCACCCTGTCCTCGAGAGGTCAGAATATGCGGGCGACGCCGCCCATTCCCGAGCGTATTCTGACCTCTCGCGGTAGTTCGCCTGGCGCGAGACTGGGCCGACGCGACGCTAGCGGAGGTGCTCGACGTCACCCGCGCTGACGGTCAGCTGCCCACCAGTGGGAAGATCCACCAGCAGAGACCCGTCATCGACAAGGCCGCGGGCCCGGCCGTCAACCACCTCGTCGCCGGGCAGGTGCACGCGCACCTCGCTGCCCAGCGTGAGCGAGTGCCGCAGCACCAGCGCGCGAGCGGCCTGCGGCTGATCTGCGGCGAGCGCGGCGAGGCGCAACAGTTCTTCGGCGAGCGCGGCGATGACCCGGTCAGCGAGTTCTTCACCCAGTGGATCGGCGACCGTCTCGGCACCCCCCACGTTGCCGCCCGCGGCGAGCACCGAGGTGGCGCGATCGGTGGGGAGCTCCCACTCGGGGATGAGGAGGTTCACGCCCATCCCCACGATGACGGATCCGTCGGGCAGCATCTCGCACAGCACCCCGCACAGCTTCAGCCCGGGTCGCCCGTCCTCCGCGTCATCCTCGTCCCGCACGTGTACGTCGTTGGGCCACTTGACGCCGACACGCAGGCCCTCGGGGAAGAGCGGCTGCAGCGCCGCGGTGACCGCGGATCCTGCGAGCAACGGCAGCCAGCTCACACCCAGGCCACGCGCGCCGAAGGCACGAATCAGCACCGAGATGGCGAGCGCGGTGCCGGGCGGGGTGATCCACTCGCGACTGAGGCGCCCCCGACCCGCGGTTTGATCGGCGGTCGCCAGAAGCGTGCCGTGTGGAAGTTCTTCGCTGCGCACGGCCTCGCGCAGCGCTGCGTTGGTCGATGGTGCGCTGTCCATCCAGATGGCGCGCGGCACGACGCGGCGGGTATTGGTGAGTTCCATGATGAATCAGCCTACTTCTTTGGCGATTACCTACGACCCGCGGCATGCGCGGCGCGCTAGGCTGGCATCCGTGACATCAGAGACATCGAACGCTCCGTCGACCGCGGCGAAGATCGCCGATCACCGCCGCAAGTATCAGGAGGCCGTCGGAGACCGCGATGCCGCGGCCGCCGCCAAGCAGCATCCCCGCGGCAAGATGACCGCGCGCGAACGTATCGCAGCGCTCGTCGATCCTGGATCGTTTGTCGAATTCGACAAGTTCGTGAAACACCGCAGCACGGCCTTCGGCATGGACGCAAATCGCCCGGTGGGCGATGCGGTCGTGACCGGTGCCGGCACGATTCACGGGCGCCAGGTGGTCGTCTACTCGCAAGACTTCACGACGTTTGGTGGATCGCTGGGCGAGGTAGCCGGCGAGAAGATCGTAAAGGCCATGGAATACGCGCTGAAGACGGGCGCGCCGATTCTCGGCATTCTCGACTCGGGCGGTGCCCGAATTCAGGAGGGCGTGGTCTCGCTCTCGAACTACGCGAAGATCTTCCGCCGCAACACGATGGCCTCGGGTGTCATTCCGCAGATTTCGATCGTTATGGGCCCATCCGCGGGCGGCGCGGTCTACTCCCCCGCGCTCACCGATTTCGTCATTATGGTCGATAAGACGAGCCACATGTTCGTCACCGGGCCCGACGTGATCAAGACTGTTACCGGCGAGGAGGTGGGCTTCGAGGAGCTTGGCGGGGCGCTCACCCACAACAAGACGAGCGGTGTCTCGCACTACCTCGCAAGCGACGAGCTCGATGCCCTCGACTACGCGCGCGCGCTCATTAGCTACCTTCCCGACAACAACCTCGCCGAGTCGCCGATTTACGACAGTGACACGGCACTGCAGATCACCGATGCCGATCGGCGCCTGAACACGATCATCCCGGACAGCCCGAACCAGCCATATGACATGGTGACGATCATCGAGGCGATCCTCGACTCGGGCGATTTCCTTGAGGTGCAACCGCTCTTCGCGCCAAACATGCTGATCGGCTTTGGCCGGGTTGAGGGCCGCACCGTCGGCATCGTCGCC
Organism: Leucobacter fengyongliangi; assembly: GCF_050971685.1. Lineage (NCBI taxonomy): Bacteria > Bacillati > Actinomycetota > Actinomycetes > Micrococcales > Microbacteriaceae > Leucobacter > Leucobacter fengyongliangi. The sequence continues at coordinate 38,047 of NZ_JBPCEU010000008.1, forward strand.
AACCAGCCCAACCAGATGGCGGGCACGCTGAACATCGACGCGAGCGAGAAGGCCGCCCGCTTCGTGCGCTTCTGCGACGCGTTCTCGATCCCGATCCTCACCCTCGTCGATGTGCCCGGCTACCTGCCCGGCACCGATCAGGAGTTCCAGGGGGTGATCCGCCGCGGCGCCAAGCTGCTGTATGCCTACGCCGAGGCAACCGTGCCGCTCGTCACCATCATCACGCGCAAGGCCTACGGCGGCGCGTACATCGTGATGGGGTCGAAGGAAATGGGCGCTGATTTCAACATCGCCTGGCCCACGGCAGAGATCGCAGTGATGGGTGGTGCCGGTGCGGTCAACATCCTGTACCGCAAAGAACTCGCCGCGGCCGAGGCCGAGGGTCGCGATGTCGAGGCCCTCCGGGCCGAACTCACTGCGCAGTACAACGCCGATGTCACCAGCCCCTTCCTCGCCGCCGAGCGTGGTGAGCTCGATAACGTGCTCGAACCCGCGGGCACCCGTCTGGCCGTCATCAAAGCGCTGCGGGGCCTGCGTGGCAAGCGCGCAGAGCAGCCGGCCAAGAAGCACGGAAACATCCCGCTATAGCGGGTGGATCGAGGCGAAACGTGAATGCAACACCCCCGCTCCCGCCAGATGCCGCCGCGCGTGATGCCGCAAAGCGCGACGGCTCCGGTGACGGCGATGGCGCAATTCGTGGTGACGATTTCCGATTTGCGACGCGCCATCTCAGCGACGAAGAACAAGCCGCGGTCATCACTGTCCTCACTCGGGTGCGTGCTGAGGAAACAGAACTGATGAAGCGCGTGGAACGACGCGAGATTCAGCCCTGGGTCAGGTCCCAACGCGTGCCCGAGGGTATCGGGGACCTCCTCATCGAAGGCTAGTCTGGAACGCATGGCGAATACGGCGGACGAGGCACGGCGTCAGCTCGCTGCCGCGCTCGCGAAGGGGTTCGATCACGGCATTTCGCCGCAGACCACCACCACCCTGCGCCGTGAACTTCGACACTCGGCGGTGCTCGTCTTGTTCGGCCCGCTCGACGACGTGCCCGCCAGGCCCAACGGCGAGCTCGCCGTATCGACCGAACTTGACGTGCTACTGACGCGGCGCGCAGACCACATGAGACATCACCCGGGGCAGATCGCGTTTCCGGGAGGAGGGGTCGATCCGGGCGACGCGAACCTTGCAGAGACCGCGCTGCGAGAGGCCGCGGAGGAGACCGGGTTGGACCCGTCAGGAGTCGAGATCATCGGCTCCATGCCCGCGATCCACGTTCGGGTGAGCAACAACCTCGTCACTCCCGTCATCGGGTGGTGGCATCTGCCGAGCCCGGTGGTCGCAGACCACTCAGAGTCTGTGGAGGTCTTTCGCGTTCCGGTGGCTGAGCTCTTGCGCCCTGCAGCTCGCGGCACCTCTGTGCTGCGCAGGGGAACACACACCTTCCGCGGCGCAGGATTTCAGCTCGGGCCCCAGTTCGGGGGACACATCGTGTGGGGGTTCACCGGCATGCTGTTATCCAACATTTTTGATGCGGTGGGGTGGGCCGAGCACTGGGATCGCTCCCGCGAGTTCCCGATCACGCTCTGATCACGCGGTGATTGCGCGGCCGGGCCCTAGCTACGCGTGTGTCGTGTCTGCGCGCGAGGGGAAGGTGGTCGTCGTGTCCCCCAGCTGCAGCGCCAACGCGGTGGCCTTCGCGGCGTCTTCGAGGTTGAGGGCACGACGGTAGGTGGCACGCACCGTGTCGCCCACGACCGAACACCCGTGATGCTGCATGATCACGCAGTCGTGCTCCCTCAGTTGCTCCGCCGCCGAGTCTGCCAGCTCATCGGACCCGTTGGGATAGAAGGGCGTCACCCCCACCGAGCCGACATACAGCGCGTGGTCGAGGGTGAGCAGCCGAATGGAGTGACCGAGGCTTGCGAGCACGACCGCGTGGTGCGGGTGGAGGTGAATCACGCACTCGGCATCGGGGCGCGCGGCGTAGGCACGCTGGTGCAGGCGCCACTCGCTCGACGGTGTTGGCGCGCCCCCAGTCACCTCACCCGAAAGGGTCATTTCGCTAAAATCCTCGCGAGTCAAGCGATCGAACCAGGTTCCCGAGGCGGTGACAATGAACCGATCCTCCGACAGCCGAGCCGAGAGATTGCCGCCGCTGGCAAGTACCAGCCCGCGCGACACGGCATCTCGCCCCACCTCAATCAGCTCGTCGATGAGCTGGATCCGTTCCGCCCGCATCTCGTCTCCTGTCTGCCTGTCTCGAGTGACTCGATGCCTTTGCCGTCACCGTGGATCCTTGCACCCGGTAGGGTGACGCAGAAGGGGCCAGGGCCCGCCGTATTGCCTAGCGCTCGGCAGCGGCCTGCGCGAGCGCCGCACGCGCGGCCTCGACCACCTGCGGGTCGACGGGGTACTGGTGCTCAGGCGCGGGGAAGACGCCGCCGCGTACTTCCGCGGCATACGCCGAGATCCCCGCGACCATGTCATCTCCGATGGTGGCGAATTGCTTCACAAATTTCGCGGTATGACCCTCGGTCATGCCGAGCAGGTCGTGCAACACGAGCACCTGACCGTCGGCAGGACCCGCACCGATGCCAATCACCGGGATCCGCAGTTCCGGCGTCGCAAGCGACGCGATGTCGCTGGGCACTGCCTCGGCGACGAGCGCGACCGCTCCCGCTTGCTCAACGGCGAGCGCCTCGGTCACGAAGCGGGTCGCCGTTTCGACCGTCCGACCCTGCGCGCGGAAGCCGCCGAGTGCGGTCGCCGTTTGCGGGGTGAGACCAATGTGCCCGACCACGGGAATACCTGCCGCCGTGATCGCGCGGATGCGGCTGAGTCGTTCCGGTGTCGCCCCCTCGATCTTCACCGCATCGGCACCCGCCTCTTTCACAAAGCGGATCGCGGTCTCGACCGCCTGCGCGTCGGAAAGTTCGGTCGAGCCGAAGGGCACGTCACACAGGAGTAGTGCCTCCGAGATACCCCGACGAACGGCCGCCGACAGCATAATCATCTCGTCGGTACTGATCGCGACGGTTGAATCACGCCCCAGCACCACTTGGGCCCCCGAATCGCCGACGAGAACAACATCGACGCCCGCTCGATCCGCCATGCGAGCACTCGGGAAATCGTAGGCAGTCACCATGACAATTTGCTCGCCGCGGAGCTTCATCTCGGAGAGACCTGGAATCGTGAGCCTTGGGCGAGTCACTGAGCAACCTCCGGTTACGTGATGCGAACGCCAGGCGAGTGACCCGGCTGTGTCACCCAGGTTACCGCTCGGCGTCGATCGCGGGCGCGGGCGCGAGCAGAACGTTGTCGATGAGTCGTACGTTTTCGACCTGAGCGGCGATGACGCAGAGCGCTGGGCCGGTCACTTCATCGAGGGGTTCAAGCCCGTCAGGATCCACAATCTCGAGGTATTCGGGATCGATGTGCTGGGCGCGCAGCACCGTCAGCGCCCGCCTGCGCAGCTGGTCGACGCGGGCCTCACCCGCACTCAGCGCCGTTTCAATCTCGCGCAGCGCGCTCGGAATGGCGAGCGCACGTAGTCGTGCCGCAGGCGACAGGCGAGTGTTTCGACTGGATCTAGCAAGTCCGCCTTCTTCTCGGGAGGTGGGGCAACTGACGATCCGCGTCGGAATGCCGAGGTCGGCAACCATGCGTCGCACCACGACCACCTGTTGCGCATCCTTCGCACCGAAGTACGCCGAGTCGGGATTGGCCGCAATCAGGAGCTTAGCGACGACGGTAGCGACGCCGTCGAAATGCGCGCTGCCACGCATCGCCCCCTCGAGCGACTCGGTGATGCGTCCCGTGACGCGGACCGTCGTCACGAAGCCTTCGGGGTACATCTCGGCGACCTCGGGCGCGAAGACGAAGCTTGCCCCCGCGGAGGCGGCGAGCTCGACATCACGCATCTCATCGCGCGGGTAGGTTTCGAGATCCGCGGCATCGTTGAACTGTGTAGGGTTCACGAAAATCGAGACCACAACATGCTCGTGATCCCGCCGTGCCGCCCGGATCAACGAGAGGTGACCCTCGTGCAACGCCCCCATGGTGGGAACAAGCCCGACACCCCCTGCCCCGGCCTCCGCAAGCGCATCGCGCAAGGCGGCAACCGTTCGTACAACCCTCATGCGTGTTCTCCGCTTCGCGATGGATCTGCCAAGTGCTGGGTGGCCGCGGCGAGGGCATCGAACAACGGCAGGTGCTCCGGCGTGCGCTCAGCCACCGCGTGGCGCTGCCGCGCAACTGTCTCGCTGTCACCGCGTGCGATCGGCCCGGTGAGCGCCTCCGCCGCGCCGCGTTCCGCCCAGTTCTCCACAGCACTGCGCACGAGCGGAACGAGGGCTTCCCTGCCCACGCCAGCGGTCTTCGCCAGTTGCTCCGCCGCACCCTCGATAGTGACGAGGAAGTTCGCGGCAATTGATGCGGCCGCGTGGTATGCGGCTCGATCCGCATCGCGGACCCAGAATGACCGCATTCCGAGCAGGTCTGCGAGATCTCTCGCTGTTTGCTCGGCTCGGGGTGTTGTTCCGTCGATTGCCGCGAAACCCCCGCGGAAGTCGTGTGCAGCGTCAGCAACGCTGGTGAGCGGGTGCAGACTGAATGCTTCATGTGGAGCAAGCGGAGAGAGCTCGGTGGCTCCAGAAAAGTGACCGACGAGGGCCCCCGGCGTGATGAGCCTTGCGGCATCACGTATTGCTGAGTCTGGCACCGCGAGCAAGACGATATCGGCTTTCTCGCCACGATCGCCACGGCCCGCAGGTCCGCTCACCTCGATACCGAGTTGGCGCAGACTCCGAGCAATTGCGGTGCCCACACGCCCGGCGCCGACGACTCTCACCCGGGCATTTCCCAGCCCAGGGGCCCCGCGGGGGCGCAAGTCATCGGTGGAGCACACGGTTCTCAGCCTATCGGGCCGTCGTCTCCCCGTTCGCTGCTCGGCGCGGGCATAGGCTAGGAGACATGACTGACCCAGACCTCCTTTCTCCCCATGACCTTGCCCAAGAGGCGGCCCGCACCATCGCCGAACTGACCGGTGTGGTGCAGCACGACATCGCGCTCACTCTCGGGAGCGGCTGGGGCGAGACAGCTCACCATCTGGGCGAGATCGTCGCCGAGATCCCGGCCGATCAGGTACCCGGGTTTCGCGCATCCGCCGTCGGCGGCCACACAGGCAAGTTGACCTCACTGCGACTCACGGACGGTCGGCATGTGCTGATCATTGGTGCCCGCACACACCTCTATGAGGGTCATGGCGTGCGCGCAGTGGTGCACGGGGTGCGCGCGGCGGCAGCGGCGGGCGCACGCATCATGGTGCTCACGAACGGCGCGGGGGGGCTCGATCCGGAGGTGAGCGAGGGTGAGGCAATCCTCATCAGCGACCACATCAACCTCACCGGACTATCTCCGATTGAGGGTGCCGAATTCATCGACCTCACCGACCTGTACGCAGAGCGGCTTCGGAAACTCGCGCAGGGCACAGATCCGAGCCTCGGTGAAGGAGTGTATGTACAGCTTCCCGGCCCGCACTTCGAAACCCCGGCTGAGGTGCGTTACCTGCAGCTCATCGGTGGTGATGCCGTTGGCATGTCGACCGCGCTGGAGGCAATCGCGGCCCGGCAAAGCGGCATGGAGGTGCTGGGGCTTTCACTCATCACGAATCCCGCGGCCGGAATCCAGGAGGCACCCCTGAACCACCTCGAGGTACTCGAGGTGGGGCGAGCGGCCTCGGAACGTCTCGGTGTTATGTTGGCTCGAATCATTCACCAGCTGCGCTAACACCCCGCATTGAGCGCTACGCTCGGTGCAACACCGCTGCATCTCCGCGGTGATGACGAAGGGACCTGCGCGTGGGCGATGTCATAGGACTGGTGTGGAACCCGTCAAAGGTCGAGGAAGACGACCTGCACACGGCGCTCGCCGAGGCGGTGAGCCAGACGGGTTTCACCCCCGACGAGGTGCTCTGGTTCGCGACGACGGTCGACAACCCGGGGCAAGAAGCCACGGGAGACGCCATCCGCGCAGGGTGCACCGTGGTTGTGGCCGCCGGCGGCGACGGCACCGTTCGTGCGGTCGTCGAGCGCCTCACTGCAGACGCAGGCGGTCCCGAGTTCGGCATCATTCCGCTCGGCACCGGCAATCTCTTCGCGCGAAATCTCGATGTTCCACTCAACGACCCGAAGCAGGCATTCGCGCGGATACTCGAACGACGCGCGCGACCGATCGACATCGGTGAATTGGTGCTCGAACGTGAGACCGGACGTGAGCGTCACGCATTCACCGTCATGGCCGGATTTGGCATCGATGCCCAGATGATCGCCGAAACTGACGACGAGCTCAAGGCACGCGCCGGGTGGCTTGCCTACGTGGAGTCGCTGGGTAGGGCGTTCCAAAACAGCGAGCCCGTGAATCTCAGCATCAGCACCGACGAGGGCGACATGGTTCCTGACCGTGGCCACACGCTTCTCATTGCAAACTGCGGCACCCTCCAGGGTGGCGCGGCTCTTCTTCCCGACGCACTTCTCGACGACGGGCTTCTCGATCTCATGCTCCTTCGGGCCGAGGGCGTCGTGGACTGGCTCGATACCCTTCGCAATCTTGTCTGGGATAACGGCATCATGCGAAAGATGCTTCGAGACGATTCAGAGGCGCAGAGCTCAAACTCCATCCAGCTTCGCCAGGCGAGGTCTGCGCGGGTGACGCTCTCTCAGCCGGTGCTGTTCGAAATTGACGGGGAAGCAGTCGGCGAGGTGACCGGATTCAGCGCACGGGTGCTCCCTGGCGCGCTGCAGATGCGCTGACCAAGCACTTGAGTCGCCCGGGTCTGGGAACCGGGCGACTCAGTTACGGCTGATGTGAATTAGCCGTTGCAGTGGCAGCGATCCGCTTCGGGCACGCCTGCCAGCGCTTCTTCAACGTGCTGGCCGCAACCGGCCCAGGTCGGCTTGCCGCAGCTGCTGCAGGTGATTCGTGCGCACATGGTGTTCTCCTTCGTGTGGGGGGGTTGATGGGGATGAGGTGATGAGCTGGTGATGTATGCCTACGCGACCATTCTTACGCAGGCTGCTCCTGCGTTTGCTGCTCGGCAATCTGGCGACGCACGTCTTCCATATCGAGCTCGCGGGTACCCGCGATGACCTGCTCGAGCTGCGGTGCCGCAAGCGCGCCTGGCTGGCTGAAGACGATGATGCCGTCTCGGAATACCATCAGGGTAGGAATTGAGGTGATGCGGAAACCGGCAGCGAGCTGCTGTTCCGCTTCGGTGTCGACCTTCGCGAATGTGATGTCTGTGTGCGTCTCGCTCGCCGCGTCGAACACCGGCGCGAATGCGCGGCATGGGCCGCACCAGGCGGCCCAGAAATCGACGATGACGATGCCCTCCCGGGAAACCGTCTCTTCGAAGTTCTCAAGTGTCAGATTCATGGTTGTCATAATTGAAGAATACCCCCCAGGGTATAAATCGTCAAGCTTCTCTTCGCGAAATCCCAACCCAGAAGATGCTCGCGTGATACCCGCAGGGGTATCATTGGGGCATGGAATCCGAAAAGTCAGCAGAAGCGGTCGACGCACAGCGCAAGATCGCCAATCGTCTCCGCCGTGCCCACGGGCAACTGGCCGCCGTTATCTCGCTCGTGGAAGGAGATGCACCGTGCCGCGATGTCGTGCAGCAGCTCTCCGCTGTCTCCAAGGCGCTTGACCGCGCCGGGTACCTGGTGGTCTCGACCGCGCTCAAGGAGTGCCTCACGAGCCCGGACGGAGAAGGCGAACTTGACGCTGGCGAACTCGAGAAGCTCTTCCTGTCACTCGCATAGTCCGGCCTCCCGGATCGCGTGATCTGGCCGCCGCGCTGCCAGCCGCCGCGCTGCCAGTCTCCGCGCTTCGCCGCGTGGTAGTTTGTTTCAATCAAACGGCCCCGGCGAGCGTCGGGCGAGACAAGGGAATTACATGAGCGAAGCCGATCTCGGTGCTCTGGTCTCAGACGTCACGCAGTGGATCGCGAACGACCCCGACCCTGAGACCCGGGCAGAGGCCCAGGGTCTTCTCGCCCGCGCAATTCAGGGTGATGCCGAGTCTGCGAGCGCGCTCCACGACGCATTTGCCGGTCGACTCGCCTTTGGCACCGCCGGGTTGCGCGCAGAAATCGGGGCGGGCCCGCGGCGCATGAACCGAGTCGTCGTCTCCCAAACCTCGGCGGGCTTCGCCGAATACCTGCATCGACGCGCCCGCGAGGGCACCGCAACGACCCCTCCCTCCATCGTGATCGGCTACGACGGTCGGGTGAATTCCGAGGTGTTTGCGCGCGATACTGCTGAGATCATGGCGGGTGCCGGAGTACGAACCATTCTCCTCCCCGAGCCTCTGCCCACTCCGGTGACCGCTTTCGCGGTGCGCCACCTGGGTCTCTCCGCGGGCGTCATGATCACCGCGAGCCACAACCCCCCGCGCGATAACGGCTACAAGGTATACCTCGGTGACTCAGACCAGGGTTCGCAGATCGCACCCCCCAGCGATGCCGAAATCGCTGCGCTCATCGAAGAGCGTGGTGCGCTGCCCTATTCCGAGTTGCCCCGATCCACTGACTACACGATCGCGGGCCCCGAGCTTGCAGATGCATACGTCGAACGCACAGCGGACGCCCTCCTCGCGGGCTACCCTGGCCCGCTGCCGGCATCCGCCCCCAAGATTGTCTACACCGCCCTACACGGCGTGGGATCCACCACGGCTCAGCGGGTATTTGCCGCTGCCGGCCTGCCCACGGTGACGACGGTCGCTCTGCAAGACCGGCCAGACAGCACCTTCCCCACGGTGTGTTTCCCCAACCCCGAAGAAGAGGGAGCCCTCGATCTGGCTTACGAGACCGCGCGGGAGTGCAACGCAGATCTCATCATCGCGAACGATCCCGACGCGGATCGCCTCGCCATCGCCGCCCCGCACCCCGACGAGCCCTCAGGCTACCGGCGTCTCACGGGCAATGAGCTGGGGACGCTTCTCGGGTGGCGCGCGGCAGAGCGGGCACGCCGCGCGGCGGAGTCGGCGGGACTCCCCCTCACGGGCACCCTCGCCAACACCATCGTCTCCTCGCCCGTCCTCGGCTCGATCGCCCGCGCATACGGGCTCGATCACGTCGAGACACTCTCGGGGTTCAAGTGGGTCTCTCGAGTGCCGAACCTCGTGTTTGGCTTCGAGGAGGCCCTGGGCTACCTCACGCACCCCAGCGTCGTCCACGACAAAGACGGCATCTCGGCAGCAGCGGAAGCCTGCGCGATGGCCTGGGAGCTACACGCCGAGGGGCGCACCGTCTGGCAACTGCTCGACGACGCCAGCGAGCAGTTTGGGCACTACGCGAGCACCCAGGTGGTGGTGCGACTCGAATCTCCGGAGGCGGTCGCGGCGCTGGCCGAACGAGTGCGCCACGCCCCTCCCACACGCTTCGATGGCATCGAGGTCTCGCGACTTCGCGATTTCCTGCAGCCCGGCCACTCGGCGGTGCCCGCCAATGTGCTCGCCTACGATCTCGCGGATGGCTCACGCGTGATGATTCGGCCAAGCGGCACGGAGCCCAAGCTGAAGGCCTACCTCGACGTGGTGAGCGCCACGGGGACCGCCAGCGAGCGTCGCACCGTCGCCACGGACAGGCTTCGCCGCATTGAGCATGGGCTGCGCTCGTATCTGCTTGAGATCGGATCGTGAACACTGAGCGCGCCCGTCGGGCGCGGCGCGCTCGACAGCAGTCGGAGCTCACGCCCGTTGCGGGCCCCCCGGTTCGATGGGGCCTCCAGCAGGCCGCGGCCCTCCTGGTGGAACCCAGCAGCACCGACGACAAGTACCGTCGCGGGATACTCGGCCTGCGCACCGGTTCCGCAGCCTACCCTGGGGCGGCGGTGCTCGGGGCAGAGGCGGCATGGCGCACCGGCCTCGGTCTGCTGCGCTTTACCCCACCCCTTGACGACATCGCCGGGACGCTCGGCCTCCCTTCTCCAGCGGCAGCGGTCCTCGCCGCGCGCCCTGAGACGGTGTTTCTCGCCGACCCGACCTCAGCCCACGTACCCTCAAATGCTTGGCTGATCGGCTCAGGCACCGATCCCACCCAGCGCTCCGAGCAGGAACGGGACGCGTTGCGCGCGCTCCTTGCGGGCGACACGCCTGTCGTCATCGATGCCGGGGCGTTAGATCTTGTGGTGGATCGTGCGCAATCGAACGTGGGCACCGAACCCGCTCCGCGCAGGATCGCCTCCCACGGTACCCCAGTGCGGGATCACGCCGGAGCGCCCCTCATACTGACACCCCATCGCGGCGAGTTTGTGGCGCTCTGGAACGCGGCGGGCCTTGGGCTGCGACCCACCGGTTGGCCGAGCCGAGGGCGGGGCGGCCGAGACCGGGTGCCGGCCGAGAGCGCGCTCATCGCGGCCGCGACGACCCTCGCCGGAAAGCTGGGCGCGTCCGTGCTCCTGAAGGGTTCAACATCTGTCACTGCGACGCCCGGCGGCTTGGTCTTCCTCTCCGGCCCCGCCACCCCCTGGCTTGCCACCGCGGGCACCGGCGACGTACTGGCCGGCATACTCGGTGCGCTCGTGGCCGCGCATGCAGACTCGGTGCGTGAGGATCACGAGCTCCTGGGAGCGCTCGGTGCCAGCGCAGCGGTCTTGCACGATGCGGCCGCGCGCCGGGCGAGCGGTGATCCACAGTCTCTCGGACACTCGCCAGAACCCGGGCAGGGGGGCCTGGGTGGCCCCATTACCGCCTTCGACGTGGCGCGGGCGCTGCCTGCGACTGTCGCTCAGCTCCTTGTCGAGCGGCGAGATCGCTGAACATACCGCTCCTCATGTAGGTCGCGCGAATGCGATTCCTCCAGTGTGCCGAGTTCACGATCGACGCCGGTCGCGATCCATGACGCGGTAAGCAACAGCGTGCGACAAATCAGGTTGAACCAGAGCAACAACCCGATAAGCACGGCGAATGAGGCGAGCAGCGGGTTAGAGGAGGTGCCGGTCAGCAACCACGTGCCGAGTACCTTCAGACCGAGCAACACCGCTCCGCCCAATGCGCACCCCCACAACAGGTGCCAGCGACGCACGCGAACTTCGGCAAGAAAGACGTGGATCCCGAGCAGCACGGCAACGTCAAATACGTAGAGCAGCGCGTACCTCGCGGTGACTCCGAATCCTCCGATCAACCAGTTGTCGGGGCTGATGTTGAAGACGCTCAAGAGCCACTCGGTGATGTTGCTGCTGAACACGGTGAGCACGGCAGAGACCAGGAGCGCGGCGAAGAACAGCAGCGCCAGGATCAGGTCGCGCACCTTCAGGATGAACGCCCCTCGGTACTCACGCACGTCGAGGCCGAAGATGATGCGGATCGAGCGCCGTGTGCCGGTGAACCATGTGATGGTGACCCAGAGCAGCGCGACACCGGCGGCAATGCTTGTCCAGTCGAAGCTGCGCTCGCTCAGCAGTGTGCTGACCGACACTACCCCGTCTTCACCCAACAGACCAGGAACGAGCAGGTTGATTTGCTCGATCAGCGAGGCGAGGAGTTCGGTGCGGGTTCGTAGCCACACCCCCAGCACGCCGAAGCCGACCCACAGTGCCGCGAACACAGCGAATACCGCCTGGTAACTCATGCCCGCGGAGAGGACGTTGCCGCCGACATCAACGAAATGGAAGAAGGCGCGCATCGGCCGTAGCCTTCGCACCCCACTCCACCACTGACGGCCCTGGCTGCGCCACTGGCCCATCCGCTCAGAACCGAGCAACGCCCCGTCGTCCAGCCCCTCAGATGAGGGAGCGTGTTCGCGGGGCGTTGTCATTCGGCAAGTCTATGCCGCTGGTGTTAGCTGGTCTTTCCGGTGCGGATCGCGGCCTTGACCTCGGCGATCGCCTTCGTGACCTGAATCCCACGTGGGCACGCGTCGGTGCAGTTGAAGGTGGTACGGCAGCGCCACACACCCTCGGTGTCATTCAGGATGTCGAGGCGCACCTGCGCATTGTCGTCGCGCGAATCGAAGATGAAGCGGTGCGCATTCACGATAGCGGCCGGCCCGAAGTACTGCCCGTCCGTCCAGAACACCGGGCAACTCGTGGTGCACGCCGCGCACAGAATGCACTTCGTAGTGTCGTCGAAACGCTCGCGATCCTCGATCGACTGCACGCGCTCCTTCCCCGGCTCGGGACTACTCCCGGCCACGAGGAAGGGCTGCACCTCACGGAATGAAGCGAAGAACGGCTCCATGTCGACGATCAAGTCCTTCTCCAGCGGAAGGCCCTTAATGGCTTCCACGTAGACGGGCTTCGTGATGTCGAGATCCTTGACGAGGGTCTTACACGCAAGGCGATTGCGCCCGTTGATGCGCATCGCGTCGGAGCCGCAGATGCCGTGGGCGCACGAACGACGGAAGCTGAGCGTGCCGTCCTGATCCCACTTGATCTTGTGCAGGGCGTCAAGGATGCGATCCGTCGGGTACATCGGCACGTCGAAGTCTTCCCAGTACGCCTCTGCGCCCGTCTCGGGGTCGTAGCGGCGCACGAGCAGGGTGACATTGAAGGGCTGCGGCGCCTCGGGGGCCACAATGGCAGAAGCCTCAGCGGTAGCGGTGCTCATGGCTTAGTACTTCCTCTCCATCGGCGGGTAATTCAACTCGCCCTGCTCATTCTTCGTCATGACGACCGGCTTCCAGTCCAGGCGGATGTGATCTTCAGGGTTCGCCGAGTGTGGGTCGCCCGAGAGGTACGCCATCGTGTGCTGCATGTAGTTCTCATCATCGCGGTTCGGGTAGTCGTCGCGCATGTGACCGCCACGGCTCTCCTTGCGATTGCGCGCGGTGAACACGAGCACCTCGGCGAGATCGAGCAGGAAGCCAAGCTCGATCGCCTCGAGCAGATCGGTGTTGTATCGCTTGCCACGATCCTGCACCGAGATGTTCTTGTAGCGCAGGCGCAGATCGTTGATCACGCGGAGGACCTCGGTGAGAGACTCCTCGGTGCGGAACACCTGGGCGCCACGGTCCATGGATTCCTGGAGTTCCTTGCGAATGTCGGCGACGCGCTCGGTGCCGGTGCTCGTGCGCAGCATCTCCACGAGCTCGCGGATCTCCTTCGCCGGATCGGCCGGGAGTTCGACGAAGGAGGCTCCGTTTGCGTAGTCGGCGGCACGGTTGCCCGAACGCTTCCCGAAGACATTGATGTCGAGCAGCGAGTTGGTGCCGAGACGGTTCGAGCCGTGCACGGACACGCAGGCGCACTCGCCCGCAGCGAAGAGACCCGGCACTACGGTGTCGTTGTCCATCAACACCTCGGCGTGAACGTTTGTCGGGATGCCGCCCATGGCGTAGTGCGCGGTGGGGAACACGGGCACCGGTTCCGTGACCGGATCCACACCCAAATAGGTGCGCGCGAACTCGGTGATATCGGGAAGCTTCGTCTCGAGCACCTCGGCACCCAGGTGTGTGCAGTCGAGGTAGACGTAGTCCTTGTGGGGGCCGGCACCTCGGCCGTCAAGCACCTCCTGCACCATGCAACGCGCCACAATATCGCGGGGAGCGAGGTCTTTAATGGTCGGCGCGTAGCGCTCCATGAACCGCTCGCCGCTCGCGTTACGCAAGATGGCGCCCTCGCCGCGGGCGCCTTCGGTGAGCAAGATCCCCAGGCCCGCAAGACCCGTCGGGTGGAACTGGTAAAACTCCATGTCTTCGAGCGGCAGGCCCTTGCGCCAGATGATGCCGACGCCGTCACCGGTCAGGGTGTGTGCGTTCGACGTCGTCTTGAAGATCTTCCCGAACCCGCCCGTGGCGAAGACGATCGACTTCGCCTGGAAGACGTGCAGGTCACCGGTTGCGAGCTCGTAGGCGACGACGCCGGAAGGCTTGCGGTCTTTGCCTTCGCCTGTCATCACCAGATCAAGCACGTAGTACTCGTTGAAGAAGTTGACACCCAGCTTGACGCAGTTCTGGAAGAGCGTCTGCAGGATCATGTGGCCGGTGCGGTCAGCCGCATAGCAGGCACGACGCACGGGCGCCTTGCCGTGGTCGCGGGTGTGGCCGCCGAAACGACGCTGATCGATCTTGCCCTCGGGCGTGCGGTTGAACGGCAGACCCATGTTCTCAAGGTCGATGACCGCGTCGATTGCTTCCTTCGCAAGGATCTCAGCCGCGTCCTGGTCAACCAGGTAGTCGCCGCCCTTCACCGTGTCGAAGGTGTGCCACTCCCAGTTATCGTCTTCGACATTCGCCAGCGCAGCGGCCATGCCGCCCTGCGCGGCGCCCGTGTGAGAGCGCGTCGGATAGAGCTTGGTGATAACCGCGGTCTTGGCCTTTGGGCCCGCTTCGATCGCGGCGCGCATGCCAGCGCCGCCGGCACCGACGATCACGACGTCAAACTGATGGTAGGTGACGCCGTCTTTGACGGTCACTTCCTCGCCCTGGTGGGTGTTGGTGGTCACGTGTTTCCTAACTTCCGGTGAAAAGTCTGGGGAGCGGCTGCGTCAGATCAAGACACAGTGCAGAACGAGGCAAGCAACTCGGGGTCGGCACCCGGGGGGCAGGGATCGAAGGTGAAGATCACCAGCGTGCCGAGCAGAATCAGCAGTGCTGCCGAGAGGAACAGTGCGATCTTCAGACCTTTTGCAAGGCCCGGCCTCACCACGTAATCGTTCACGATGGTGCGCATGCCGTTGCTGCCGTGAATCAGCGCGAGCCACAGCAGGAGGAGATCCCACACTTGCCAGAAGGGGTTCGCGAGCTTACCGCCCACGAAGCCGAAGTCAATGGCCTTTACTCCGTCGCCCACCATGAGGTTGGAGAACAGGTGGCCGAAGATGAGAACGACGAGCAGCACGCCAGAGGCGCGCATGTAGATCCATCCCCACTTTTCCCAGTTGGTGCGCTTCTTGGCCGGGGCCTGTGAGCGAGGAGATTCAATCGAGAGTGTCATGAGTTCTGCTCCTCTTTCCTAGTGCCCGAAGACGTTCATCAAGTGGCGAGGGGTGAACCCGAGCATCAAGATGACCCAGAGTGCGATGACGATCCAGAACATCGCGCGCTGGTATTTCGTGCCCTTACTCCAGTAATCAACGAGGATGATGCGCAACCCGTTGAGGGCGTGGAACGCGATGGCGCCAACCAGGCCGACTTCGCCGAGGCCCATGATCGGGGTCTGGTACGTCGAGATCACCGCGTTGTATGCCTCTGGGCTCACGCGAATGAGAGCTGTGTCAAGCACGTGCACGAGCAGGAAGAAGAAGATGGCCACACCGGTGATACGATGCAACACCCACGACCACATTCCTTCGTTACCGCGATAAAGGGTGCCGCCGGGGCGGATCTTCTTCGCGGCTGCAGGCGTGACCTGCGCGGTTTCGGCTGACACGAGCTTCCTCCTTGGGTCGGGTTGCACCGGGCTTGTTCCGGGATCCGATGCGGGAAATGAAGCAGGCATTTTCAACATCTCCGCAGAACACAGCGCGAAACCATTATGGCACCATTTGGTAGGGGTTATTGACATCGACGATGCGCTTCTCGCACGCCGAAAGGAATAGCCTCACCCAGCGATGCGAGCGCCTGGATAGGCTGGTGATTATGACTCAGACCCCGGCATTCGACCGTTTCACCTGTGTGATCCCCGCCGGAGGCGCGGGCTCAAGACTCTGGCCGCTCTCACGCGCGAACGCGCCGAAGTTCCTGCTTGATCTCACCGGCAGCGGCGACTCCCTCCTCGAGGCAACGTGGAATCGGCTCACACCGCTCGCGCCACCCGAACGACTCATGGTGGTCACCGGCAACGCGCATCGCGATTCCGTAGTGAAACAGCTTCCCGATCTCCAGTCAGAGAACCTCGTCACTGAGAGTCAACCCAAGGACTCTTCCGCGGCGATCGGCCTCGCTGCCGCAATTCTCGAACGCCGTGACCCCGACTCGATTCTCGGTTCGTTTGCCGCCGATCACGTGATCCGCGGCAACGTGCTGTTTCAGCGGGCGGTGCGCACCGCGGTGCAGGCTGCGGATCAGGGGTACATCGCGACCATCGGGATCCACCCCAGCCACCCGGCCACTGGCTTCGGGTATATCGCCTGCGGCGGAGCGCGGGGCGATCTTGCACCGTTTGACATCTACGACGTGACCGAGTTCGTGGAGAAGCCGGACGAGTCAACAGCTACGGAATATCTGCGCAGCGGCGGATACCTCTGGAATGCGGGCATGTTTATCGCACGGGCGAACGTGCTCCTTGACCAGATGGCGCTCACGGAACCGGAGATGGTGGCCTCGTTGCGTGAAATTGCTGCCGCCTGGGATACCGACCAGGCCGCCGCGGTTCGCGAGGAATTGTGGCCGGGACTTCCCAAGATCGCGATCGACTACACGGTGGCTGAGCCAGCCGCAGCCGCGGGCAAGATGGTCTGTGTCGCCGCCCACTTCGAGTGGGACGATGTGGGCGACTTTGCGAGCGTCGCGAACCTCCTTACCCGCGGCCGATCCAACGATCTGGCAGTGCTGGGAGACGGCGCTCAGGTGCTCTCCGATGCGTCGAGCGGCATCGTGGTCTCTGAGAGCGACCGCCTGGTCGCCCTCGTAGGCATGGAGGACGTCGTAGTGGTTGACACACCAGACGTGCTGCTCGTCACCTCGAAGGCACACGCCCAAGACGTGAAGAAGCTCGTCAACCGCATGAAGGGCGCCGGTGGGGGCCACCTGCTCTAGTTCGACGGCTGACGCTCCCGGCGGCTCGCTCTCTGCGGCTCGCTCGACTGCTCACGTTGGCTCCGCGCTCGCCCATGACATGGTGTCTTCGTCGGGTAGGGCGCCACTGGCTGCTTCCAAAGCCACGAAGCAGCCACTTGCGCCCGATGCGCGGGCGTACCCACCGTGAATTGGGCCGCAGACACAAGTGCCCCTATGGATGGGCATCGTGCGCGGTGTGCGCGCACCCGCCAGTTACCCCGCAGTGCTCGACTTATCGAATGGCCGAAGGTCAGTTTTCCTCGAAGAGACGCATCAGCGCAGGTCGAACCGGGCACATTGTTGACCCGAGAAGCTCAGCAACATCCCTCACCCAGGTGTGAGTTCGGTCAAAGAGATCCTCCTTGTGAACCCGAATCACTCGATAGCCCGCAGCGCGGGCACGTTCAAGACGCTTGAGATCCTTCAAGTACTGCGCGCGGTTGGTACGGTGCTGCTCGCCGTCGTATTCAATGATGATCTTGCGCCTGCGATCCACCAGATCGAATCTCCCGATCCACTCGCCTGCATCATCACGCACATCAACCTGCAGCTCAAACGTCGAGTCCAAGCCCCAGCGTGCAAGCTCGAGCCGAGTCAGTGTCTCCATTCGCGACTCAGATCCCAGACGCGCGAAATGGCACGCCACACGAAGGCGCTTTCTGGTAGACCCGGTCTGCTTATCCAACACGGTGCCGAAATCAACTGGGAATACGCCGTTGGCCTCAGATGATGCCTGCGTCTGGTTGAGCAAGTGATCGATAGCCACCACTATCTCCCGAAGTGGCAGTATCGCTGCCGCTTGCTCGAGGGCTCTCGCAGGTGGCATCAGGGGAATGCCCTCGGCATCCACCATGGGTTCGAAGGGTCGACTGGACCGATGTCCGCGCAGCCCCGGTCGCCGATGGCGAAGATCCTTGCCTGGTGTGGTCACGTGAAGTGTCTCATCGCAGCGGATCGGGCAGCGCATCAACAGCAATGCGGTGGTGTGACTGAACACTTCGCCGGGGCGCAGCGCAGGACGAAAGACTTTCGACTGATAGAGCGTCGACTCAATCAAGGAGTCAGTCCCGTTGGGTTTTTCGAGAGTGCTCCGGAGCCCGCGGAAATTGGTGCGAAAACGTTCGTGTCGCAGGACCGCCCTCGAGACTCCCGCCGAACGGGCCTCCCCCACTGTGAAAGTTGCCGGGACGAGGTGATCAGGGATGCGGGTTCGCGGTTGGGGCATGACCACGATGATGCCTCGCACCTGATTCGCCGTGAGCCACAGACATCACACTGTGGAGAACTGATCCAGCGGACGTCGTGACCTCCAACTGTGAGCGTCGACTCGACACGCCGACTCATACGATGCAATAGGGCGCAAGTGGCTCCTTCATTCCCAGGAACCAGCCCCTGGCGCCCGATCAGGGCCGGGGTCCTGGGAATTGGCGGTCAGGCAGTGCGCCGGAGGGCGCAAGTGGATCTTTCACTCCCAGGAACCAGCCCCTGGCGCCCTACCTGATCGGCGCTTCAACACTTCAGCACGAAGGTGCACTCAGGCGACAATGGGCCACCTGCTCTGCCAGTGAGGCGGTGTTGCGCACGCTCCGCCCCGCCACGACTGTGCGCCTACTTCACGAGGGGGAACAGGATGGTCTCGCGGATCCCAAGCCCAGTAAGTGCCATCAGCAGGCGATCCATGCCCATACCCATGCCACCCGAGGGAGGCATAGCGTGCTCCAGCGCGCGCAGAAATTCCTCGTCCACTCGCATCGCCTCATCGTCGCCTTGCGCACCCTGTGCCGCCTGCTCCACGAAGCGCTCGCGCTGCACCACTGGGTCGACCAACTCGGAGTAGCCAGTGGCGAGTTCAAAGCCGCGTACGTAGAGGTCCCACTTCTCCACCACGCCAGGGATCGTGCGATGATGCCGAGTCAGCGGACTCGTCTCCACCGGAAAGTCCATGACGAACGTCGGGCGCGTGAGCCCGTCTTTCACGAAATGCTCCCAGAGTTCTTCGACGAGCTTTCCGTGATTTGGCAGCGTCACGTAAACATCTTGTGCATCCGCGAGCTCACGCAACTCCGCCACGGATGTCTCAGGGGTAATCTCTCGTCCAGCCGCCGCCGACAGTGTGCCGTACATCGAGATGCGATCCCAGTCGCCACCCAGATCGAACAGAGTGCCATCTGCCCACAGCACCGTGTGTGACCCCTCGCGCTCGGTCCCGCGGTTGACCGCGAGCGCGGCGTTCTGAATGAGTTCCTGCGTGAGGTCAGCTATCCCCTGATAGTCGGAATAGGCCTGGTACGACTCGAGCATCGCGAACTCGGGGCTGTGGGTCGAGTCGGCCCCCTCGTTACGAAAATTGCGATTGATTTCGAATACCCGCTCAAGCCCGCCAACGACGGCCCGCTTCAGGTAGAGCTCGGGCGCGATCCGCAAAAAAAGTTCGGTGTCGAACGCATTTGAGTGTGTGACAAACGGCCGAGCCGAGGCACCACCGTGCATGGTCTGCAACATCGGTGTCTCAACCTCGAGGAAATCGTGCCCGGCGAACGTCTCGCGAAGGCTCGCCATGGTGAGTGCACGCGTGCGCACGTTGATGCGGGCCTGATCACGCTGAATGAGATCGAGGTAGCGCTGGCGCACCCGGGTCTCTTCATTCAGTTCGGCGTACATGTTGGGCAGCGGCGCAATCGCCTTCGCCGCGACCTGCCACTCGGTCACCATGATGCTCAGCTCGCCCCGGCGGCTCGAGATCACCTCGCCGCTCACGAAGAGGTGATCGCCCAGATCAACCAGCTCTTTGTAGCTCGCGAGCGAGTCTGCGCCGATTTCTGCGAAGCTCACCATGGCCTGAATGCGGGTGCCGTCGCCGGACTGCAGCGATGCGAAACACAGCTTGCCAGTATTGCGCTGAAAGACAATGCGCCCCGCGATTCCGACCGTTTCGCCGGAGAGACTGTCTGGTGCACCCTCGAGGTGGCCCCACGCCTCGCGCACCGCGGGAATCGTTGTGGTGACCGGCACGGAAACCGGGTAGGCACCTCCCGCGAGATCCTCCCCCGCGAGCGCATTCAGCTTCTCGCGCTTCTCCAGACGCACCCGCTTTTGTTCGAAGACCTCGGCTTCGCTGATCGCTTCGGTCGCGACATCGGGCGCGTGCTGCTCGCTCATAGGGCGGGATCCTCCGTGTTTCTGGCGTAGAGACCCAGTCTATTCGGGATCCGCGAACCTGCGGCTCCTCAAGGATCGCGAGGGCATCGCGAGGGGATCGCGAGGGGATCGCGAGGGCATCGGGAGGGGATCGCGAAGAGGTTGCTCCGTCGGAGTGGGTACGCACTTCAGGCAGCGCACACGGCTCTCCTTTCCCAGAGACCTCGCACGACAGGAGAACCGCGCACGATAACGTATACGATCGATTCGATAGCGTCGCCGGTTCTGGCTCGAGAGACCACCCGGGCCCAGCCCACAGCACGAGGCAGCGACGCAGCGACGCAGCGACGCACCTTGAAGGAGCTCCGTGACACCACCCCCAGAACCGCGACTCTCGCGCGGGGTGCTCGTCACCCTCGGCATCATCGCAATGGTGAGTTCGATATCGACCGACATGTATTTGCCCTCGTTCACGAGTGTCGCCGCCGATCTGTCGGCGACCGCATCCGAGGTGCAGCTCACGCTCACCCTGTTTTTCTTCGGGGTCGGGACCGGGCAGCTCCTGCTCGGTCCGATCTCCGATCGACGCGGCCGCCGCCCCGTGCTCCTTCTTGCCCTCGTAGTGTTCGCCAGCGCGGGTGTGGCCATGGTATTCGCCCCGACAATCGAGGCACTGATGGTGCTGCGGTTTGTGCAGGGCCTGTCGGGTGCCGCCGGCCTCGTGCTCTCACGAGCGATCGCCGCCGATCTGAGTCACGGCCAGTCGGCCGCGAAGGCACTCAGCTTCATCGTGATGATCAGCGGTCTCGGCCCGCTGATCGCGCCCCTACTGGGAGGCATCGCTCACGAGTGGTGGGGGTGGCGCGGCGCACTCGCGACCCTCGCAAGCGTCTCCCTCATGATCCTCATCCTGGCGTTCACCGTATTGCGCGAGTCGCATCCACCCCAGGCACGCACTGTGGGCAGCCTTCTCAACACCTACCGGCCCATCGGCCGAATTCTGCGCGACGGGCGATTCGTCGCACTCGCGATCGGCTTTGCCCTGAGCTTCGCCGGTGCCATGTCGTACATCGCCGCGGCTCCATTCGTTACGCAGCGCGTGCTCGGCATGAGCCCGCTGGGTTTCGCCCTGAGTTTCGCGGTGAGCGCCTCAGCGATGGTTCTCGCGAACCTCGTGAACATCCGGTTGGTATCGCGGATCCGTCCGCCGCGCCTGCTGGCCACCGGTATCGCGTTAGTGCTGGGCTCCGGGCTCGCCTTCCTGCTGCAGACGCTGGTCGGCGTGCTGACTCCCGCAGGGTTCATTATCACGGCGTTTGTGCTGACAGCGGGGAGCGGGTTCGTGCTCGCAAACGCGAGCGCGCTGGCACTCGACCGGGTGCCGACGGCGCGCGGATCAGCCTCGGCGCTTCTTGGCGCGATTCAATTTCTCCTCGGCGGGCTTGCGGCTCCGGTCGTGGGCCTCTGGGGCGAGTCGACTGCGCTGCCGATGGCCATCGCCATCTCCGTGTGCGGTGCCGGGGCCCTCGTGAGCGCGATCATTGCGTTGCGCCCAAGATCAGCCACAGCCCGACTCTGACCGTGCGTCTCGGCCCAACGATTCCTCTGCGGCTCGTGCCGTCGGTTCCTTCGTGTGCGAGCGGATCACGCCTCACCGAACGCGGCATCATCGGCCAGGCCCGCCGCGGCTCTTAGCTCCTCCTCAACGGCCGCTCGTACGAGGCCACCCACGACGTGATCGGGCCGTTCGATGCCGATTTCGCGCAGCGCGTCGGTCGCCTGACGCACCACGGCCCGCGAGAACTCGGTTGCGGCGCTGATCGCCTCCGCGTACTCCGCCCGATCCCGCTCCGCAACAAGCACGGGCTCGGCACCCATCTCGACGGCGAGCGCCTGCCCGATGGGCAGCACCGGGGTCGGTGCGGTTACCGCGACGGTGGCACCGGCGAGCCTGGCGAGGTCGAGGCTGGTACCCGTGAACACCATCGCCGGATGGAGCGCGAGCGGGATCACTCCCACGCCGAGTGCGGGTGAGAACACCCCGTAGCCGTGCTCGGGTGCCGTATGCAGCACGAGCTGACCCGGTTGCCACGCACCGATCTCCGTCAAGCCACGCACCAAGCCGACGAGTTCGTCGCCGGGAATCGCAAACATGACGAGTTCGCTCCGCCTGACGACCTCCGGCACATCGAGAATCGGTACTCCGGGAAGCAGCAGCTCGGCGCGTTCCCTGCTCTCTTCACTCACCGCGCTCACGCCGGTGAGCGCGTGACCTGCTCCCGCGAGCGCGAGCGCGAGCACCGGGCCCACCCGGCCAGCCCCGACGAGGCCAATGCCCAGGCGGCCCGCACGGGGCTCGGGTGTCATGTTTGCTCTCCGAGCGCGGGTGGGATGTGAGCTGGCGGTTCAGCCTCAGCTAGCGGCATGGCCTGAACCAGCGGTATGGTCCGATCCACTGACGTTGCCGGATCCCCCGGTTCGGCCGGCCCGACCCACTCAACTCGCTCCGCTCGCTCGGCCCGCTTTGCCCGTTCAACACGGATGCGCACCGCCTCGCCGCCCTGCACCCGTACCATCGCACGAGATATCGTGTCGAAGGCCGCGCGCGCCTGGTCGACCTCAATGCCCCGCATTACCACCTGCACCGGGCCGAGCACCGTGTGCGCTTGTAGGGTAGCGAGCCCAATGAAGCGCTGTAGCAGTGGCCTCGAAAACTGTATCGATTGCGCCCGAAGGATCGGCATGACGACGAAGCTGCGGGTGAGCCAGCCGCGACGCACCCGGAGCGTGGCGTTCTCGGATGCCTCATCTTCCAGACGCAGGCCCGCTCGGCGCTTTCCCAACCACAGCACCCACGCCGCGCGCGGCCCCGCGCCGAGGAACCCGCCCGCACTGCCCGCTCCGAGCAGCCCGCTTCGGAGCGACTCGAGCTCTTCCGGTTCATCGCCCACACCCGGTAGTAGCGTCTCGATCACGCGCAGCACATCGTCGATGTGCCCGACGGGCAACATGACATTCCGCAGGCTATTCTGACCGGCTTCCGCGGCACCGTACCCCGCCGTCGTGACCCGCACGCGCCACCAGCCGAAGGGCCGCCAACCGAGGGGTTGACGAGCTTCGATCGCGTGGATCCGCCCAAACGGAATCGTCTCGGTGTGTGTGGCGGTGAGGCCAGACCCCACCCGAACGCCGTCCGAACTGCGAGACAGCGTGAAGCGGAACCCCTTGTTGAACGAGCTGTAGCTCGTGCCCACCGCAATCAACACCGCTGGGATGATCATCGCGAGGAAAAAGGGATTCCAAATCAGCGCAGACACGATGCTGGCCACGAGGAGGAGCACCGGGATCCAGATGTCCCAGCTGAGTGCGATGCTGCCCAGCAGCCGCCCGATGGGAACGCTCACCAGGCTCCCGCTCGCGCGCGCCGCCTGGTCGATGTCGAGGTCCACGAACTCACGCGCACGTTCGTCGAGCCGCGAAGGCAAACCCGTGGGGCTTGCCTCGAACGGTGTGCCGCCAGACACCGCTGGCACTGCCGGCATCACGGAGGTACCGTCGTGCGCCTGCGTGTGCGCCACCGACTCACCTCGACGCCGGGCGACGCTGCGCAGGATCCGCTCGCGAACCTCCTTCGCAACGCGATGGCCGAGGTAGTTCAGCGAGACCTTACCGCCCTGCCCCGCTGTTTGCACCTCAACCTGGGTGAGGCCGAGAATGCGCGCGAGCAACGGCCTCTGCAAATTGACGCTTTGGATGCGCTCCAGGGGCGCGCGACGATGCTGCCGAAACAGCACGCCACTGCGCGCTTCCACGGCCTCGTCGGTAATGCGGTAGGTGTGAAAGCGCCAACTCAGCCACGAGAAGAAAATGATGATGACGATGATCCCAAGCGCCACCCCAAGTGCCACCAGAATGAGTCGCTGCTCCACCAGAATGTCAATCAGGTCGCCCTCATTGGGGCCCATCGCGCCGAGGTATTGCTCCGCGACAAAGAGTTCGAGGATGCGATCGCGGAAATTGGCCAGGAGGATACCGCCGATGACGAGAATCGCCAGGCCGCCGCGAAGGAGCGGCGACAGCGGATGCAGCCGTTCCCATAAGGGGTCGCTCGTCACAGGCCCGACCGCCTCGTTTCGGCAAGCTCGACCAGGCGGTCGCGGAGCAACTCGGCTTCCTCCCGGGGAAGCCCGGGCAGGTTCACGCCGGTTGCCGCGCTCGCTGTCACGAACTTGAGGGACGCGAGCCCCAGCGCGCGCAAGAGCGGGCCACGCGTCACGTCAACCAGCTGCAATCTCCCGTAGGGCACTGCCACGACGCGCTCGAACATGATGCCTTTGCGAAAGAGCAGGTCATCTTCGCGCAGAATGTAACCGATTGCGCGCACCCTGCGGAACGCGAATGCCGCGCTCAGCAGCAGGCCGAGCGTGACCGCGGCGAAAATGGCGATCACGAGCGGTGGGGGCTTCTCATCGGCGAACAGCACGATGAGCACGAACACCGTCACGACGATCAGGGTCAGTATCAGGTTCAGCGCGAGATCTGCCCACGCGTACTTGGTCGACACCCGCTGCCACTCGTGCACCTGGTTCGGCCACGTGCTTTCCTGCACGTCCGGTTGATTCTCACTCAAGTCGTACCTCCAACAGCAAGCCTAGGGCGCATGCCTCCGGTCTGCCGGGACGCGCCGGGTTAGGCGAGTTGTTCGCCAGTTTCCGGGTCGGGATCATCCTCGAGTTCGGCATCGGACCCATCGGGGGGAACTCGACACAGCCACTCCGCGATTGCGCCAGCGACGAGCAGCACGACTCCGGCGACCCCGACAAACAACATGGGCAGCCAAGATGAAGATGGGGGAATCACCGAGCGGGTCATCACCTGTGTCAGGAGCCCCAGGCCAAACCCGCCGAGGAGCGACCCGGCAAACTGGCTCGCTCTGGCACCCGCAAGCAGTCGCACCGCGTGAAAAGGGTTGACCGGCCGCGCAGAGGCACGGGTCACCGCGCGTCGCAACGCGATCCCGAGCGCAAGCACCACCGCGGCAATGACGAGAAGCGTCGCCGGGAGTGACACCGGCGGCACGAACGGCGCATCCCCCCGCGTCGACTGAAACACCTGCAGGAGCACGCCCGCGGCGAGGCCTACCACGCTAAACGCGGCAACGGTGAGCGCGGAGGTGCGTTCAAGCTTCGGCATGATCCACCGCCTGTCGTGTCTGGGTGATCGGACGGGTGGTGTCGCCAAGTCTTGCGAGCAGCTCGGCGACCCGCCCGTGACCGATGAGCACCGCGTGCGGGTCAAGCTCGAGCCAGGGAGCGAGCACGAAGTCACGCTCGTGCGCCCTGGGGTGTGGCACAGTCAGCCGCTCGTCCGAGATGAGCTTGCCGCCATAGGTGATGATGTCGATGTCGAGCGTGCGGTCGCCCCAGCGAGCGTCGCGCACCCGGCCGTGGCGTGCTTCAAGCCGCTGCAGCACGTCGAGCAGCTCATGCGGAGTGAGCGTGGTGTCTGCGAGTGCCACACCGTTCAGGTAGCGGGGGGCATCGGGATCGGGGCCGCTCGGGGTGAGCGCGATGGACTCGCGCAGCGATGATGGTCGCAGATGCGTCACCCCGGGTGTCATTGCCAGCTCGCGCTGTGCCTCAATGATGGTCTCGCCCCGGTCTCCGAGGTTGGCGCCGAAGGCGAGCAGCACGGTGACGACCTGGGGGGTCATGCGCCACCTCCAGCCGAGTCGCGCACCACGGTGACCGAGACGTCACCGAACGCCTCGTCGATCGGCGCGTCGGGTTTGTGCACCGTGATGCGGGCGGACCGAACGCCGGGGAAGGCCAGCGTCACTCTCGCCACTCGCTCCGCGACTGTCTCGATCAGGTCGACAGGGTCGCGTCGCACTGCACCAGCGATCGCGGCGGCCACCTCGCCGTAGTGCACGGTGCGGGCCAGGTCGTCGGTGTGAGCCGCGGATCCGAGATCCACCGCCAGTTCGGCATCGACGAGAAAACGTTGCCCCCGCTCGCGCTCGAAGTCGAAGACCCCGTGATGCGCGAACACCTCGAGCCCGGTCAGGGTGATGCGGTCGCGCACCTTCGCGGGTGGGCCGGCCTGCCCCGCACCATGCCCCTCCCCGTTCGAGTGGACACTCTCGCGGGCTTCACCCGCCGTGAACCCTGCTTCACTGTCCACTCCGGTGCGTGATCCGGGCGGATCGGCACGACCCCAGGCGCGTTCGACGGCCAGGGCTTGCATCGTGCCCGGCACGTCGTGCACGCGCGCGCCCCAGGCCCCGGCGCGCGCGGCGAAGGCGCTCACGACCGCGGTGGCAAGGTCTCGACCGGGCGCGGGGACATCCACGCTGCCGCCCGGAAGTGCGGCGAGCAGATCGCCGAGCATTCGCTTTCGTGAGATGCCCACGAGCACGGGAAAACCGGCCGCTCTGAGCCGATCCAGACCGCGGAGGAGCTCCCAGCCCTGCTCGGCGGTCTTGTCGAAGCCGAGGCAGGGGTCAAGCACAATGCGGCTCGCGTCGACACCCGCGGCGATCGCGCGTGCTGCGAGGCGTGCGAGTTCGTCTCGCACTTCGGCCACAACATCGACGTACTCGGAACGACGGTGCGCGGGGTCTGGAATACCGCGCCAGTGCCCAAGAATCAGCGTGGCACCGGTTTCGGCTGCGACCCGATACATCTCCGGATCGGCGAGGCCACCCGAGACGTCGTTGATGATGGCGGCACCGGCCTGCATCGCCTCACGCGCCGTCGCAGCGTGAATGGTGTCAACAGACACCGTGATTCCGGCGGCGCCGAGCGCCGCAATCACCGGACGCACGCGACGGATCTCTTCCGCGGAGTCCACCGGCAGCGCTCCCGGCCTCGTCGACTCGCCACCCACGTCGACAATGTCGGCACCCTGCTCGGCGAGCAGCCTGCCGCGCATCACCGCGGCTTCGGGGTCAAAGAAGGCACCCCCGTCGCTGAACGAGTCGGGGGTGACGTTCAGCACGCCCATCACCTGAAATTCCTCGATCGCAGTGGGAGCATCGGTCACGGGGCACCCCGATCGGTGGCCCCGATGAGCGCGAGCACCTCAGCCCGCTCACCAGGCCGGGACAGCGATCCGCGCGAAGCCACGGTGACCACCAGAGCCTCGGTTTGCCGCCCGCCTCGATCGGCCATGCACCCATGGCTAGCCTCCAGCACGACGAGCACCCCCTCGGGTTCGAGCCCGACCTGCAACGCCTCAGCAATCTGCTCGCCGAGACGCTCCTGCACCTGCGGGCGCGCGGCGAGCGTGTCGACCACCCGCGGAATCGCGCCGAGCCCGACCACCCGCTGCGCCGGGCGGTAGGCAACGTGTGCCCTCCCGCGAAAGGGCAGCAGATGATGTTCGCAGGTCGATCGCAGCGCAATGTCGCGCACCAGCACGAGCTCTCCGGTCTCATCGCCGACGGGCACCGCGTCTCTCAGGTGCTGCAGCGGATCAACGCCGACGCCTGCAAAGAACTCTGAATACGCGTCGGCCACGCGATCGGGGGTTCCCGCCAGCGTTTCGCTGTCTGGGTCTTCGCCGATCGCACGAAGCATTTCTCGCACCGCCGCGGCGATGCGCTGCCGGTCGACGCCAGGGGTCACGGCTTCGCCGTGCCCTCACCCGCCGCGGCGTCGGGATCTGGGGTGGCATCGGCCACGTCAGTGTGCGCCGGGGCATCTGCTTCACCCGCAGCGTCAGCACCCACCGGGGCGTCTGCGTCACCCGCAGCGTCAGACAGTGCACCATCTGTGCGCACGCTCTCTGGCACGGCAATCGGCGGCAGATCAGAAACGGGCCGCTTGCCGCTTGAGAGCCAGACCGAACGCTCCGGCAGCTTCACAACGTCGACGAAAATCTCGGCAATCTGCAGGTGGTCGAGCGTCTCCTTTACGAGAAGCTCAGCGGCGAGCCGGTCGAGTACTGTGCGGTTGAGCACGAGCGCCTCGTACGCCTCGTCGTGCGCCTGCTCAATGATGGCGCGCACCTCTTCGTCGACAGAGACGGCCACTCCCTCGGAGAAATCGCGGGTCGAGCCGAACTCGCCCAAATAGGGCGAGGCCTGCGCCTGTCCCAGTCGCACCGGCCCGAGCTTCGCCGACATGCCGTACTCGGTCACCATCTTCCGCGCGGTTGAGGTGGCCTTCTCGATATCATTTCCGGCGCCGGTCGTCGGGTCATGGAACACGAGTTCCTCCGCGACGCGGCCCCCAAGCGCATAGGCGATCTGATCCTGCAACTCGTTTCGTGTCACCGAGTACTTGTCTTCGAGCGGAATCACCATCGTGTATCCGAGGGCTCGCCCACGTGGCAGGATCGTGATCTTGGTCACGGGATCCGTGTAGTTCAGCGCCGCGGCAACCAGGGCGTGTCCACCCTCGTGGTAGGCCGTCATCAACTTCTCGTGGTCTTTCATGACCCGCGTGCGACGCTGCGGCCCCGCGATCACGCGGTCGATCGCCTCGTCAAGCGCGCGATTGTCAATCAACTGCGCGTTCGAGCGCGCGGTCAGCAGTGCAGCCTCGTTCAGAACATTGGCGAGGTCGGCACCCGAGAAGCCCGGGGTCTTCCGGGCGACCACCTCAAGGTCGACGTTTTTCGAGAGCGGCTTTCCCTTGGAGTGCACCTCAAGAATCGCCCGGCGACCCTTCATGTCTGGCGGGTCAACCCCGATCTGGCGATCGAAGCGGCCAGGGCGCAGCAGCGCAGGGTCAAGCATGTCGGGGCGGTTCGTCGCCGCGATGAGTATCACGTTGGTCTTCGGGTCGAAGCCGTCCATCTCGACCAGCAGCTGATTCAGCGTCTGCTCGCGCTCGTCGTGGCCGCCACCCATGCCCTGGCCACGGCGCTGTCCCACCGCATCGATCTCGTCAACGAAGATGATGGCGGGGGCGTTAGCCTTGGCCTCCTTGAAGAGGTCGCGCACACGACTCGCGCCGACGCCCACGAACATTTCGACGAAGTCAGATCCGGAGATGCTGTAGAACGGCACTCCCGCCTCGCCTGCGACAGCCCGAGCGAGCAGCGTCTTGCCCGTGCCGGGAGGGCCATACAACAGCACACCCTTCGGGATTCGAGCGCCCACGGCCTGGAACCTCGTCGCGTCTTGCAGGAAGTCCTTGATCTCGTGCAGCTCTTCGACCGCCTCGTCTGCGCCGGCGACATCAGCAAAAGTGACCTGGGGCATCTCCTTGGAATTCAGTTTCGCGCGTGACTTGCCGAACTGCATTACCTTGTTGCCGCCGCCCTGCATTGACGACAGCATCCACCAGAAGAACAGGCCGATGAGCAGCAACGGCAGCATGAAACCGAGGATTGACCACAGCGCGTTCGCCTGGGGCACCTGGTCGGTGTACCCGTCCTTGGGCTCTGCCTCGTTGACCGCGGCGATCACGTCTTCACCCCGCTGGGTGATGTAGTAGAAGAACACCTCACTCGAACCGGTCTTCTCGTCAGCCTTGGCGAGTGTGAGATTGACGCGCTGGTCGCCATCAATGATCTCGGCCTTTGTGACGCCGCCGTCGGCCAGCATTTCGAACCCACGCTGCGTGGTGATTTCACGCACTCCCGTGCCGGAGAGCAGTGACCACCCGAGCAACACGATGAGCGGAGCCAGGATCAAATAGAGCAACGGCCCCTTGAAGAGATTCTTCCCTTTGGGGGCCTTCTGTGCTTTGTCAGCCAAGTTGCGGCCTTTCTGCGGTCACCAGCGAATATGTGTAAGCGTATCCGCTGGCATCGACACCGCTGCTGTGTGTCCGCTCAGCGCAAAATCATCAGCGTGCGAGCGTCACTCGCCGCCGTACACGTGCGGCGCGAGAATCGCCACATCGCGCAGGTTGCGGTAGCGCTCGGCATAGTCGAGCCCATATCCGACCACAAACTCGTTCGGGATATCGAACCCGAGATAGGTCACCTCAACGTCAACCTTCGAGGCATCGGGCTTTCGCAGCATCGTGCAGATGCGCACCGATTTTGCGCCGCGGCTTTCGAGGTTCTCCTTCAGCCATGACAGCGTCAGCCCCGAGTCGATGATGTCTTCGACGATCAGCACGTCACGCCCGGTCAGATCCGAGTCGAGATCCTTCAGAATCCGCACGACGCCGCTCGACTTCGTTCCCGCTCCGTACGACGACACCGCCATCCAGTCCATCTCCGCGTGGAAGCGCAGCTCACGGGCGAGATCGGCCATCACCATCACCGCACCCTTGAGCACCCCCACGAGCAGCGGCGGGGTATCGAACCCGTAGTCGGCTTCGATCTGACGCGCAAGCTCCGCGAGACGCGCCTGCAGCTCCGCCTCGGTGTGCAGCACGACCTTCAGATCGGTTCCGAGATCCTTCACGTCCATCTGCCCGCCTTCGTTCAATCAACTAATGGATCGGCCGGCCGCTCGAAATTCCAAGCGACCCGCAATACGCTCAACTGTAGCGCCGGGAACGTTGATGGGACCTTGACCGTGCCAGTCGGTGACGAGGGCGGCCACCGATCGGGTGTGCTCGCGGCTGAGGTGCGAGCCGAACGCCGCGCCTGCGGCACGCCTGATTATGCGGTTACGCAGCGCGTCGGGCTGTTCCGCGAGCGACTTGACAGACAGCGCGATGCCGGTCTCCGAGCGCTCTGTGAGCGAGTCGTGTAGTTGCTCGGCGAGACGATCGAGCGCGTCGGCATCCTCGCGCGCGAGATCCGCGGTTCGGGCGAGGCCCGCCGCGACCCCGGGCCCCAGCTCCTCCTCCAGCAGCGGCAGTACCCGGGTGCGCACCCGCACGCGGGCGAACGCCGGGTCGGTGTTGTGTGGATCCTGCCACGGTTCGAGACCCTGTGCCCGGCAGGCCTGCTCCGTCTCCCCTCGACTGATGCCCAGCAACGGGCGGTGGATCGCGCCGCGTTCGGGCGGAATGCCCGCAATGGCGCGGGTACCCGACCCCCGTGCCAGCGCAAGCAGCACCTGTTCGGCTTGGTCGTCGCGGGTGTGGGCGGTGAGGATCGCGGCCGCACCCGTTTCCGCGCGAACCACCGCAAATGCTTCGTACCTGGCAGCTCGGGCCGCCGCCTCCGGCCCGTCAGCATCGCCCCGGGTGACGCGCACTCGGCGCACCACCACCGGATCAAGCCCGAGCGATGTCGCCTGACCCGCGGCGACACGGGAGACCTCCTCCGAGCCCTGCTGCAGGGCGTGATCCACCACCACCGCGCCGGCGCGCAAGCCGAGACGAGGGGCCTCGAACGCGACGGCGGCGGCGAGCGCGAGCGAGTCCGCACCCCCCGATAGGGCAACGAGCACCAGCGGGGCATCGGGGGCCATCGCCGCGCGATCCACTCGAGACGGGTGCGTCGACCACCGGGCCAGCACGCGGCGCACAGCCAGGCGCGTGTGGGCAACGGCGGGATCAAGCGGCGGCAGTCTGGTCACACGACCACGCTACCGGTCGCCCTCGGGTACTCTGAGAGCGCACATCACCGCGAGGGCCACGCCCGCGAACACAAGGAGTCTGCATGACCGCCGCATTCGACGCCGTCATCGAAATCCCCAAGGGGAGCCGCAACAAGTACGAGGTCGATCATGAGACCGGACGCGTCTACCTCGACCGCGTGCTCTACACCGGTTTCGTCTACCCCACCGACTACGGATTCTTCGAGGAAACTCTCGGCGAAGACGGCGATCCACTCGACGTGCTCGTGCTGCTCGACTACCCGGTATTCCCCGGTGTGGGCATCAAAGTGCGCCCGGTGGGCGTGCTGAAGATGAGCGACGAGGCCGGCGGCGACGACAAGGTCATCGCCGTGCAGCACAAGGATCCGCGCTGGGCGCACATTCAGGATGTGACCGACATTCCCGAGTACACCCGCAAGGAGATCGAGCACTTCTTCGAGCACTACAAGGATCTCGAGCCCGGCAAGTGGGTCAAGGTTGACGCGTGGGGCTCGGCCTCCGATGCGGAGCAGTTGATCGTGGAAGCACAGGAGCGATTGCAGGCGCAAGGGCACTAACTCCCAGATACGCACGAACGCCCTGGCCTCCTCAGAGAGTGCCAGGGCGTTCGTGGTTGTGTGGTGTGAGGGAGCTAGACGCCGTAGCCGGAGAGTGGGTTCACGAACATTCCGCCTCGCAGCACTTCGTAGTGCAGGTGGCACCCGGTGCTCATACCGGTGGTTCCCACGTAGCCAATAATCTGGCCAGCGTAGGCGTAGTTGCCGTACCACAGTGCGAATCCGCTGAGGTGCGCATAACGAGTCTGCACACCGCCTCCGTGGTCGAGGTGCATCATGTTGCCGCCGATGTTATCTTTCCAGCCGACGTATGTGACGGTGCCCGCAGCCGGAGCCACGATCGGGGTGCCACACCCGGTAGCAAGGTCCACACCGGTGTGGCCAGACCACTGCTGGAAATAGGTAGAAATCCAGCCCGACGTGGGGCGAAGCCAGCCACCAACAGCGCCGCCGCCAGCTCCATTTCCACCGCCGCCACCGGCAGAACTACCGCCACCACCCGGATTCTGCGCCGCAGCCGCAGCCGCAGCAGCAGCAGCAGCCTCGGCCGCCAATCGCGCAGCCTCGGCACGACGCGCTTCTTCGGCACGGCGCTGTTCCTCTTCGATGCGCAGGCGCTCCTGGTATCCGGCGACGGTCTGGGTGGTGGTGTCTTTCAGCGCGGCAAGCTGCGTGTTCAGAACGACCTGCTGCTCTTCCTGCGCCTGCAGCGCCTCTGCCTGACCCGCCACCGCTTCAGCGGCGGTCTGCTCGGCCGCTTCCTTCTCTGCGCGCAGTACCTCGCGTTGCTGCCGAGCGACCTCGGCCTGTTCGCCGAGCGAAGCGGCCGTGTTCATCGCCTGCTGCGCCTCTTGCGAGATGGTGGTGTTGCGTTCGGTCGCCTTCGACATCGACGCGAGCCGTTCAAGCAGCGCGTCGGCGGTGTCGCCCTCGCTCTCGAGAAACAGCTCGACGTTGCGGTCTACTCCGCCGGATCGATACATCTGCGACACAAGAGCGGCGGCCTGCGCGGTGGCGGCTTCGGCCTCGAGGCGGCTCTGCTCGGCCTGCGCGTCGAGGGTTTCCGACTTGCGCGCTGCGGCCTGGAACGCGGCTTCCGCGTCTTGGAACGCGCTCACCGCGTCGGCGTGCAAATTGCGCAGCCGCTCGAGTTCCGCCTCGCCTTGAGCGATCAAACCTTCAATTTCGATGACCTTCGCGGCCGCGGTTGCTTCGTTCTGCTTCGCGGCCTCTACGTCTGCCCAGCTCGGCAGATCGAGTGCCTGCGCGGGCACGGATCCCGTTCCGCCACCCACCAACGCGGTAGCAATGATCGCGGCGATAGCGGCACCCGCGATCCACCGCGTGCGTGTCGTTCGTGACTGCGTGCGCATCAAGTTCCACCCCTTTTAGGTCGCCACCAGTCTCACACGTGCCGCGGCGTTCGGCCTCGAACCAGGCCAACGCGTCGCGATCCCGTCGCCGGCGCGAACCTTCAGGGTAGCATTGAAGGTTTTTCGAGTGCACGCTCAGCAGGAGTAAATCTGCACCCCCATTGAGGCATATTCTGAAGGGAGGCCCGATGTGTTGCGCGGGCTGTGGATCACAAACCACACCCGAGGAGGCCTGGTGCCCAGTTCCGACGATCACAACACCACCATCACAACTCAGCCCGGTGGACCGAATGAAGCTGCCACTACCGACATCAACGCCGAGGGCTTCACTCTTGCCTCAGCTGATCAGGTTGACATCACCCCCGAGATCGACGAGATCGCCGAATTACGTCGCAAGGGCAAGCCCAGATCCGACGACGGCCCCGATGCTCCCTGGCGCCAGGGCTACCCCTACGACAGCAAGCTGAGCGCGCGCGTCTACGAACGTGAGAAGCGCAAGCTCCAGATCGAGCTCCTCAAGCTGCAGGCCTGGGTGAAAGAGACCGGCCAGAAAATCGTCATCCTGTTCGAGGGTCGCGACGCCGCCGGCAAGGGTGGTGCAATCAAACGGTTCACCGAACACATGAACCCTCGTGGCGCACGCGTCGTGGCACTTGAGATACCGACAGATCGTGAGCGCAATTCCTGGTACTTCCAGCGCTACGCCACTCACCTGCCGAGCGGCGGGGAGATCGTCTTATTTGACCGCTCCTGGTACAACCGGGCGGGTGTCGAGCGCGTCATGGGCTACTGCACTCCGCAGGAGTATCTCGAGTTCACGCGGTCGGCCCCTGAGTTCGAACGCATGCTCGTGCAGTCCGGGATCCACCTCATCAAGTTCTGGTTCTCAGTCGGTCGCGCTGAGCAACACGACCGGTTCCTCGCACGCTCCACCGATGAGGTCAAGCAGTGGAAGCTCTCCCCCACCGACCTCGCGAGCCTCGACAAGTGGGATGCGTATAGCGAGGCGAAGGAGGCCATGTTCTTCTATACGGACACGCCCCACGCACCCTGGACGGTGGTGAAATCCAACGACAAGAAACGCGCTCGATTGGAGGCCATGCGCTGGGTACTGTCGCGCTTCGATTATCCGAACAAGGACCACCGGGTGGTCGGCACCCCCGACCCGAAAATCATCGGCCGACCCGATGATGTGTACGACGAGGGTGAGATGCCGAGCGGCCACTTTCCGGTTGTGGGGAAGCTGACGACGTGACCGACACACCCGGCGTACTGCGCTCGTTTCGCTCGATGCTTCCCAGTGCGAACGACTACAGCGGGGTGCCAAGAAGCTGGCGCGCCGACCTCATTGCTGGCATCACCGTCGGAATCGTCGCCCTCCCGCTGGCGCTCGCCTTTGGGGTGAGCTCCGGGGTGGGAGCCGAGGCCGGACTCATCACGGCAATCGTTGCGGGTATCGTCGCGGCGGTATTCGGCGGATCGAGCGTGCAGGTGTCGGGTCCGACCGGCGCGATGGTGGTGGTGCTCGCCCCCATCGTTGTCATGTATGGGGCCGGCGCAGTGGTTGTCGTCAGCATCATGGCAGGAGTGCTCGTGGTTGCCGCGGGTCTCTTCAAGCTCGGGCGGTCGGTAAGTTACATTCCCTGGCCGGTGATCGAGGGATTTACCGCCGGCATAGGCGTCATTATCTTCCTCCAGCAGGTGCCATCGGCGCTCGGTGTGCAGAGTGAATCGCACGCCACCAATGCCGTGGTCGCCGCGTGGCAAGTCGTTATGACCGCGGCATGGCCGGAGGCATTTCTGCCATTGGGCATTGTCATCGCGGTAGCCGTAATCATGGTGTCACTCGCCAAGTGGGTGCCGTCACTTCCAGGATCGTTCGTCGCGATCGTCGTGGTCGCCGTGTCGGCGACCCTGTTCCAGCTTCCGCTCGCAACCATCGGCGCACTTCCTCATTCTCTTCCCGCTCCGAGCCTTCCCGCGTTTGACTCGGCGATGGTCATTGCGCTGATCGGGCCGGCCTTCGCTGTGGCAGCCCTCGCAGCCATCGAATCGCTCCTCTCCGCCCGGGTAGCGGCGACGCTCGCACCCACCGGACCGTTGAACGCCGACCGCGAGCTCTTCGGGCAAGGGCTCGCATCTATTGCCGCAGGGCTCTTTGGTGGCATGCCGGCAACCGGTGCCATCGCCCGCACCGCGGTGAACGTTCGCAGTGGCGCGCGGTCTCGTCTGGCGGCAATCGTGCACGCGATCCTGCTCCTGCTGATCGTGCTAGTGGCGGCAGATGTCGTCTCGGTGATCCCGCTCGCTGCGCTCTCGGGCGTACTGATGGTGACCGCGGCGCGAATGGTGTCGGTGTCGACTATTCGCCGCGTATTCAATTCCGGCGGGTCAAGCGCCCTGGTGTTCCTCGTCACGGCCTTCGTGACGGTCGCCTTCGACCTGATCGTGGCGGTTGGTATCGGCATCGCCGCGGCCGCTTTCTTTGCCCTGCGCACTCTCAGCCGCACCAGCGGCGCACACCGCGAACCGTTACCTGGCGAACCCCAGCCGGGCGACGAGCGCATCGCACTGTTCAGACTCGAGGGTTCGCTGTTTTTCGGAGCGGCGGAGCGTCTGCTCGATGAGGTGGTTGATGCGGGCGAGGTTGAGGTTGTGATCCTGCGACTGTCCGGGCTGCAAATCATCGATTCGACGGGGGCAAACGCGCTCGCAGAGATGGTGACCGCCCTTGAGCAGCGCGGAGCAACCGTCCTCATCAAGGGCATCAGACCGGAACACAAGGAGCTGCTCGCCCAGCTCGGAGTCATCGAATCGTTGCGCCACCCGAACCACCTGTTCACGGAGCTTGACCCCGCGATCGAGCACGCGCGCAGCCACATCGCGCGCGCGAACGGCTAGCCGACCGCGACCTCCGATGATGCGGCCGATAACCACGCACGCCTCGGCCGCCCCTCTTACGCTCCTTTACGCCCTGGCGTGCCACCCAGCTGATGAAGGTGGAGAATGGAGGTATGGCCTCCGAAGCAGATTGTCACGACACCCCACAAGCGGGCACCGGCGCAAGCGTCAGCCCGGGGAGCAACTCGACCCCCACCGACACCGACCCGAGTGGCGTTCCGTTCAGTGAGCTCGATCCATCGATCCTGCGCACCCAGCGCACGAGCCTCAAGTGGACCAGGTTTTCTGCCGACGTCCTTCCCCTCTTTGTTGCCGAGATGGACTTCACGCTCTCACCGAAGGTGCAACAGGCCATCATCTCGCGGGTGCTCGCGAGCGATACCGGGTATCTTGACGGCCCCGGCGAGCTTGCGCCGGCATTCGCCGAATTTGCCCGGCAACGTTGGGGTTGGCAGGTGGATCCCGCACACGTGCACCTGGCGACCGACGTGAGCTGCGGCATCGTCGAGCCGCTTCGTCTGCACCTGCCCGCGGGCGGACGAGTCGCGATCACTACCCCGGTGTACCCGTCCTTCTTCGAGATGCTTGAGGAGCTTCCGGTGGAGGTTGTGCAGATCCCGCTCGTTCAAGACGCGGTGCCCACCACCGCGCCCCCGGGCATTGCGGCGCGCCTCGACCTTGCTGCGATTGAGCGTGCGTTCGCCGCAGAGCCCGGTATCGACGCGCTGGTGCTGTGCAACCCGCACAACCCCCACGGGCTCCTGCACTCCCCCAGCGATCTCGCGGAACTCGCCCGGCTCGCCGCCCAGTACGACGTTTTTGTGATCTCCGATGAGATCCACGCGCCGCTGACCCATCGTGGCCACACGTTCACGCCGTTCGCCCCACTCGCCGCGGCGGCCGGGGCCCTCGCCGTCACCGCCACCTCGGCCAGCAAGGGCTGGAATGTCGCGGGTCTGAAATGCTCGGTCATCGTCGCGGCCGACGAGCGCGCGAATCAGCTGCTGCGTCGGCTTCCGCCCGAAGTCACAACACGCGTGAGCATTCTCGGTCTCCACGCCAATATCGCCGCCTTCCGAGACGCGGTTGACTGGCTCGACCGAGCCATCGTGCAGATCGAGGCGAACGCCGAGCTCCTCGCCGAGCTCCTCGCCGAGAAGCTTCCGGGCGTGGCCTACGCCCGGCCGCACGCTGGCTACCTCGCGTGGCTCGACTTCAGTCAGGCTGGCCTGGGCCCCGATCCATTCCGGCGCATCCTCACCGAGGCCAAGGTCGCACTTGGCAAAGGCACGGCCTTCGGTGTCGGCGGTGAGGGCCACGTGCGTGTGAACCTCGCGTGCGCACCCGACACGATTCGCCAGGCAGTGGATCGCATCGCCACTCTCGTGGCGACGGCACAGGCACAGAACGGAGCGGTCTCTTGACCCCACGCGATCCACACCCCGCAACAACACCAGTGACCGATTGGGAGGGCTTCGGCTTCGACACCCGCCAGGTGCATGCTGGGGAGCACCCCGATCTCAACGCGGGCCTTCGGGTGCCGCCGATCGCAATGTCGGCGGGCTACGTGTTCGCGGATTTCGAGGATGGGGCGGACCGCTTCACCGGGAAATCGACCGACCCGATCTACTCGCGTCAGGGCAACCCGACCAACTGGGTCGCCGAGGAGCGGCTCGCGTCGCTGGAGCGCGGGACCGCCGCCGTCGCCGTGTCGAGCGGGCAGGCCGCGATTAGCGCAGCCCTCTTCGCACTCGCTGGGTCGGGTGACCACATCGTTTCGACCGCTTCGATCTACGGCGGAACCCGCATCCTGTTCGGGCGCAGTTTCAAACGATTCGGCATCAACGTTGACTACGTGTGGGACGCGACAGACGATGCCGAGTGGGAGCGCACGATCACGCCGCGGACGAAGGCGATTTACACGGAGTCGATCCCCAACCCTCTCAATGACGTGGTCGACCTGCGTCGAGTGGCCGAAGTGGCGGCACGATACGGGCTGCCGGTGGTCGTCGACAACACCGTGGGCACTCCTGCGCTGATTCGGCCCTTCGAACACGGCGCACACATCGTGGTGCACTCGACCACGAAGTTTCTGACCGGCCACGGGGCGGCGATCGGCGGCGCGGTGGTCGACGGTGGCACCTTTGATTGGGCTGGTTCGCCGCGCCACTTCCCACTGGTCACCGACGGGCCCCGGCCCGGGGTTGCCTCCATGCTCGAGCGTTTCGGCACCGCCGCCTACGCGCGCGCGGTGCGTGAATCGGTGGTGAACGATATCGGGCCGTCGCTGTCGCCGTTCAACGCCTTCCTCCTGCAGCAGGGCATGGAGACGCTGTCACTGCGTATGGAGCGGCACGTGGAGTCGTCGCTCACGATCGCGACCTGGCTCGAGGAACAAGCCGAGGTCGAGTCGGTCGATTATGCGGGACTTCCGTCAAACCCGCTCTACGAGCTCGCGGTGCGCGATTACGGTGGGCGCAGTGGCTCGGTGTTTGGTGTGACGGTGCGCGGAGGCCGTGACGGGGCGCGCGCGTTTATTGACGGCCTCAGCGTGTTCTCCCGCATGACGGGCATCGGCGATACCCGGTCGATGGCGATCCACCCGGCCACCTCGACGCACGCGACATTCCCCGCCGAGCTCAACGCGCGACTGGGCATCACCGAGGGCCTCGTGCGCCTGTCTGTCGGCATTGAGTCGGTGGGCGACCTCATCGCCGACCTGCGCCGGGCGCTCGACCGGGTCGCCGCGGCGCTTTAGATAGTTGACCCTCAGGGCGGTGGTCTGGGTTCGGGGAACGAGGCTGGCTGGGTCTGGCAGGAGCGTCCGCGAAGCGGATGCGACCGGATTGCCGAGAGAGCCGAATCCAGTCCACCGCCCCAACTCGGCAAGCTAGGACAAAGAGGCTCCGGGCTCGAAGTCGCCGAAGTAATCGGGCTCGATGCCCGCCGCCTCGAAGAGTTCGCGCGTGCGCTTCTGCCGCGTGCGCGGGATCAGGGTGATCACGCTGCCAGCCTTCCCCACGCGACCCGTGCGTCCTGCGCGGTGCACATACGCTTTCGGGTCGTCCGGCGGATCCGCCTGCAGCACCGTATCGATGTCATCGACGTGAATGCCGCGCGCGGCCACGTCGGTCGCGACGAGAACATCAACGTTGCCCTCAGTAAATTTCGCCAGATTGCGTTCACGGCGCGCCTGACTCAGGTCACCGTGCAGGGCGAGGGCCTTCACCCCGGCCTCGGTCAACCGCTCGGTGACCATCTCGGCGTAGGCGCGCGTGCGGCAGAACACCACCGTACGACCGCCGCCCACGACCAGCTGCATCAGAACGTCGTCTTTGTGCTCGCGCAGCACAACCAGCACCCGGTGGGTCACGTCGCTCGTGCCGCCTGGTTCTTCGCTCGATCCCGCATCGTCGACCACCTCGTGTATCGCGGGGCGCGGCATGAACTCGGCGACCAGCGCCTCCACCCGCCCATCGAGCGTAGCTGAGAAGAGCAGTCGCTGACTGCGCCGCCGGGTACTGCGCAGGATCCGCTGGACCGGCTCGATGAACCCGAGTTCCGACATGTGGTCTGCCTCGTCGATGACCGTGACGGCGACCTGGCCGAGGTTCAAGTGGCCACGCATCGAGAGGTCCTCGATGCGGCCGGGGGTGCCGATGACGATGTCGACCCCGCGTGCCAGGGAATGCAGTTGCGGCTCAAACGGGGCACCGCCCACGAATTGGCCGGTGTAGAGCCCTACGGCGCGCGCGATCGGTTGCACGGTGCGGTCGATCTGCAACGCGAGTTCCCGCGTCGGGGCGAGGATGAGAGCCTTGGGCGCCCGTGCGGCCTGCCTCGCCGGACGCTTCTGCTGCACACCCCGCTGCGGTTTCTCCTTGGGTGCGTCGGAGGGGAACGCGCCCTCGGCCTTCAGCCGGAGGAGCCGCTCGACGAGGGCCGCCCCGAATGCGATGGTCTTGCCCGAGCCGGTGCGCCCTCGTCCCAGCACGTGATGGCCCTGCAAAATATCAGGGATCGTGACGGCCTGGATCGCAAACGGCGTGATCGCTCCCAGTTCGGAGAGTGCCCGCACGATGTTGCCACCGAGACCCAGATCGCTGAACGACGTGCCGGAAACCTCGGCGGGGGTCGTGCGGCGTGCCTCGAGCGGCGCGGGTGGAACCGCCGGCAGTGCGGGCAGGGCGGGTGGATCGGTGCGCGGCTCGCGCCGCGCACCCGCGGGCGCAGTGTCGCGGGTACGCTGTGCGCGCTGCGAACGCTCGCCATCCTGCCGGTCCGTGGGCCGCGCGGCCGACCTTCCGGACGCGGACTTCCCGCTTCCGGTCGGCTTCGCGCCTCCCGATTGCTCGGCTCGCCAGCCAGCCTTGCTCGGCTTGCTGCCCCTGCCCGGCTCGTAATTCTTGGGGGCGCGGAACCCGCCGCCCGACTTACGCGCCATGTTCGATCCGCTGCTCGCGGCGCTCCAGCCGTCGCTCGCGCGCCCGCTCGCGTCGGCGTTCCACCGCGAAGTACAGGGTGGGCAGCACGATCAGCGTGAGCACCGTCGAGGAAAGCAGTCCACCGATCACCACGATTGCGAGTGGCTGCGAGATGAACCCACCCTTACCCGTGATGCCGAGCCCCATCGGCACGAGCGCGAGGATGGTCGCCAGCGCCGTCATGACGATCGGGCGAAGACGCAACAGGGATCCGCTGCGCACCGCTTCGTAGAGTGGTTTGCCGCGTTCTCGTAGCTGGTTCACCAGGTCGATGAGCACGATCGCGTTGGTCACCACGATGCCAATGAGCATCAGCACGCCGATGAGCGAGGCCACCCCCAGCGGAATCCCGGTGACGACGAGCAGCAGGATGGCGCCGGTGGCCGCAAACGGCACCGAGACAAGCAGGAGCAACGGCTGCAACAGGCTCTTGAAGGTCGCAACCATCACCACGTACACGATCAGGATCGCGGCAAGCAGGGCGAGTCCGAGCTGCTGGAAAGACTCCGCCTGCTCAGAGAGCACACCGCCCACCCCGGCGGACGCACCCGCCGGAAGCTCCAAGCCAGCGAGCGCTTCGTCCACGAGCGCGCCCGCGGCGCCCAGGTCGTCCCCGGCCGGGAGTGCGGAGACCACCGCGATCCGCACCGTGTCTTGGGTGCTGATACTCACCGGGCCGTCAGTGACCGCGACGGTAGCGAGCGAATCCAGTCGCACCTCGCCACCGCGGGTGGGAATCAGGAGCGCGGCGACGCCGTCAGGATCAGTCGGCGCGGGACCGGCGGAGAGGTAGACACCGATCGAGGTCGCCTCGATCACGATCTGCCCGATCTGCGAGGGGCTCATCTGCTGCGCGACGAGCGTGGCGACCGCGACCTCGCTGAGGCCAGCGTCGGCGGCCTTGCCGCGATCCACCTCGACGGCGAGGTACGGGCGGGATGTTGCCAGGTCGCTCTCGACCTGCACCAGCCCATCCTGCGCTCGGAGGGCTTCGACCACCGCGTCATTCGCCTCGGTCAGTGTCGCCTGATCAGGGGCGGCGACGGAGACCTCGATCGCGCTCGAGCCACCGATCGGCCCACCGCCCGAAGCGATTGAGAATTCTCCGGCATCGTCGAGCGCCTCTACCGTGGTGCGGATCTCGTCTTGCAGCTCGGTTTGCGAGGCATCGGGATCGGTCGTGATCGCGTAGCGGATCACGCCGTCACCGCCGCCGAAGGCGGCCTGGAGGCCAGCGCCCCCGCTGCCGATCGTGACCTGCACGGTGTCGACCTCAGGGATCCCGGCGAGGGCCTGCTCCACTCGCTCGGCCTCGACGAGCTGGGCTTCCAGGCTCGTACCAGCAGCAAGGGTCTGACTCAGGTTGACGGAGTTCTGTTCGTCGCTGCCGATGAAACTGGTCTTCATCAGCGGCGCGGTCGCGATCGTGCCACCGAACACCAGCAAGGCGACCATCAGAGTCACTGCGGGATGCTTCAGCGTCCAATCAATGATCGGGCGGTACCCGCGAAGCACGAGTCCGGAGACCCCGCGCTTGGCGTCGGGCTCTTCGTCGACGGGCACGAGTTCTCGCGCACCGTCGGCGGTGCGCTTGCGGGAGCTGTCGCGCAGGAACCAGTATGCGAGTACCGGCACGATCGTGAGTGACACGAAGAGTGACGCGGCCAGCGCGATCGAGACCGTGAACGAGAAGGGTCGGAAGAGTTCGCCAACGGTACCCGAGACGAACGCCAACGGGAGGAACACCGCGATGGTGGTGACGGTCGAGGCCGTGATGGCTCCGGCAACCTCGCGCACTGCGCGCACGATCACCGTCTGTCGGCCTTCTGGGCTCTGGAACGCCAGGTGTCGCTTAATGTTCTCGATCACCACGATCGAGTCATCGACGACGCGGCCGATGGAGATGGTGAGGGCGCCCAACGTCAACAGATTGAGGGTGTACTCGGCGAAGTTCAGGCCGATGAAGGTGAGCAGCACCGAGACGGGGATCGAGATCGCGGTGACGAGCGTCGCCCGAAGTGACAGGAGGAAGATCAGAATAACGAACACGGCGAACACGAGTCCGAGCAGACCCTCGACGGCGAGCGTCTCGATGGACTGCTCAATGTAGGGGGCCTGATCAAAGATCACCTCAAGCGACGCACCCTGCAGCGATTCTTCGAGTCCGGGCAGCGCTTCGATCACCGAGTGCGACACATCAACGGTGTTGGCCGACGACAGCTTGGTGATCGCGATCGTCACCGCGGGCTTGCCGTTGACCCGAGAGATGCTCTGTTCCGGGTTCTGTTCCAGCGCGACCGTGGCGACCTCGCCGATCGTGATGGTGGGAAGTGGCTCGCTTGCTGCGGGAGGCGCCTGAGCGAGTGCCCCGCCGGTGCCAAAGCCTGAGGCAGCCAGCGGCGACTGTGCGGAGGCTGCAGATGCCGCGGATGCCTGAGCGGCAGCGGCCTCCGCGCGAGCCGCAAGGATCTCGGCACTTCGGGTCAGCGGCAGCGACGAGATATCGTCGACAGACTCGAGGGTCGAGCCGGCCTGTACGGCGAGCGTTCGCTCCCCC
Source organism: Leucobacter fengyongliangi (assembly GCF_050971685.1). Lineage (NCBI taxonomy): Bacteria > Bacillati > Actinomycetota > Actinomycetes > Micrococcales > Microbacteriaceae > Leucobacter > Leucobacter fengyongliangi. The sequence goes on from NZ_JBPCEU010000008.1 coordinate 81,235, forward strand.
TCGGTCACTCTGCCGGCGGCGATGAGCACACCACTCTGCTGCAACGCGTCGCGGATCGACTGTGTGGTCAGGGCTTCCTCCGCCAGACGTGCCTCGTCTGGCGTGATCGTGACGCGGTCGCCGCGCGCACCGGCGAGTTGCGCTTCGCGCACGCCGTCAAGTTCGCCGAGCTCGGGAATGGCGATGCGATCCACGAGCTCTGCGGTGACTTCTGGTTCGACCCCGTCTGGCGGAGTAACCGCGATCTGAATCACCGGGAAATCGTCAATGCTGCCCGACGCGACCTGCGGATCAACCGACTCGGGAAGCACCCGCGAGATGCGACTGATCGCGCGCTCAACCTTCTGCTCCGTCGACGCCAAGTCGATACCGTAGGTGAACTGCGCCAGTACCGTCGAGATACCGGTCGAGGATGTCGCGGTGCTGCTTTCGAGCCCCGGCACCCCGCGCAGCGCGGTCTCGATCGGGGTCGACACGTCGGAGTTGACAACCTCGGGTGATGCTCCCGGATACGCGGTGATGACGACGATCGCCGGAAACTGCACCGAGGGAAGTAGCTCCTGCTTCAATGCGTTGACGCTTATGAGGCCAAACAGCGACGCGACGATGGTGACCAGTGCGATAAGCGCTCGGTTTTTGAGGCTCGCTGCGGCAAGGAGATGCATCCGATCATCATCCCATGCACGACTGAAATGCACCTGCGCGGGATAATACTTGAATGCCTGGCTTACGAATTGGAACGACCTCCGCCACCCGTCGGCCGCGTCGCACCCTGGGTGCAACCTCCACGGCTGATTTCGAGCGGCTCCGGCAACTCCGCCGCATGCAGGCACTCGCGCTCGGGCTGTTGCTCTTCATGGCGGTGGTGTTCGTCGTGTCCTTCGCCCTGCAAGACCGAATCCCTTGGCTCGCCTACGTTCGCGCTGCAAGCGAGGGTGGGATGGTCGGCGCGCTCGCCGACTGGTTCGCGGTGACGGCAATTTTCCGCTACCCGCTCGGAATCAAGATTCCGCACACCAGCCTGATTTCCAACAAAAAAGACGAGATTGGTGAGGGGCTCGGTTCCTTCATCGAAGAAAATTTCCTCGCCGACGAGGTCGTGCACGAGAAGCTCAGCACGATCAGTGGCGCGCGCATGGCGGGCGATTGGCTGGTGGATCGCCACCACTCCGAGCGGCTCGGCGAGATGATCGCGAGTGCTGGCCTCGGGGCCCTGACGGTGCTCAACGACAGCGACGTGCAGGAGCTGCTCGAGGCACTCGTGCGGCGCCACGTTGTTGAGCCCGCTTGGAGCCCCCTGCTCGGCGGCGCGATCGACTCGTTCGTCGCCGGATCACATCAGGAAGCCCTGATCGATATGGCGGCGGCGCGCCTGGAGGACTGGCTGATCCACCACCCCGACGCATTCGACAGCATGGTGTCGTCGCGCCTTCCGTCGTGGCTGCCGAGTGTTGCGCAGCGGTTCGTCGATGGTCGGCTTCACGCAGAGACGGTGCGTTTCGCGCAAGCTGTGCGGGCGGATCAGCACCACCCCTTCCGCCTTGCCGTCGCGGGCTTCCTCGCCGACCTCGCAGAAGATCTGCGCGAAAAGCCCGAGTTGCAGGGTCAGCTGGAGTCCTTCAAGCACGAGGTATTCGACAGCCCGCGCATTCGCGGCCTTGCCGAGAGCACCTGGGTGACCGCCCGCGCGGCCCTCGTCGAGATGCTTGAAGACCCAGCGAGTGAATTGCGCACACGAATGGTGTTGGCGCTGCAAGACTTCGGGCACCGCCTGCTTGACGAGCCCACCCTGCAGTTCAAGATCGATGTGTGGGTGATGCAGGTCGCCGAGCATCTAGTGCGGAGCTATCGGCACGACATCGCGAGCGTGGTCAGCGAGACTGTGCAGCGCTGGGACGCGCAGGAGGCTGCCGAGAAGATCGAGCTGCAGGTCGGGAAGGATCTGCAGTTCATCCGCATCAACGGCACCGTGGTGGGCGCGCTCGCGGGGCTCGGAATCTACACGTTCGCGTCGCTCGTCATCGCCCCACTGACCTCGTAGGCGGATCAGCGGGTGAATGCGACGGGAAGTTGCAGGTCTTGCACCCGGTCGTTCGCCGCGGTGTGGTCTGCCCTGGTCGTGATCGCACACAGCGAGACCGTGCAGTCGAGACCGTTCGAGGAGGATTCGGGCACTAGCAAGGTCGCCGTGAATATGCCCGCCCCGGCATCGTCGTACCCCTGATTGGCAAAGGCCGCCCAGGCGAAGTTGTCCGTGATCCAGACGCTGGTCTCGGCCACCACCGCACCCTCGGCGGTCTCGGGAATCCCACCGAGACAGGGTGATGGCTTCTCACCCGGAATTGACGGAACCGCGCAGATTGCCACGTATATTCCGATTCCAGCATCAAAGCCGGAACCCCGAATAATGAGCTCATCTCCCGGCGTAAGCTGGGCGAGGTCTGCCGGCGAACCGGCAGTCGTCTCGACGACGAGCTCGCGGGTTCGCCCGTCGGCACCCTCGGCGCGTGCCTCATTGACGAACCCCTCGGGCAGCTGATCTTGCCCCGAGCTTCCGGCACTGTTGTGAGTCAGGATTGGCACGACTATCCACGCCGCTGCGGCCAACACAAGAACGGCGGCAACGAGCGCCACGATCAGTACGCGACGCACGATACGTTGTCTCTCGGGTGAGCTGGCCACGGCCCCATCCTATCGACGCATCTGCGGCCGCGTCAGGCATGATAAGCTTTGCCGCATACGTTTATTTCAAGCAACCCTTGCCTCGCGGAAATTGCATTTTCGCGAGGCCCGAATGTGTAAGGGGGTCACGCATGGGGCGCGGCCGTCAAAAAGCAAAGCACACCAAGGTAGCTCGGGAGTTGAAATACTTCAGCCCGAATACGAACCTTACTGAGCTCGAACGGGAGCTCGCTGCACGTCAGGCGAGCGCTGATCCTTGGGCTGAGTACGCTGACAAGTACAACGATGACGACGACTCGGACGACGAGAAGTAGCGAATCATCAGCACTGCGAACGAACGCCCCGTAGCTATGCGGGGCGTTCGCCGTTCCCGGGAGGGGCATCTACCGTGCCCCCAGACATTCGCTTAGCCGGCGTAGCCGCCGACGAGGCGCACGGCCCCGCCGTCGACACCCTTAGCGCCCTGCTCGAAGCCGGTGAAATCCCGCTCGCTCGTTGAGATCGTGCCTGCCACCCATGTGGTGAGACCTTCGGCGTGCAGGCGATCGGCCACGACTCCGGCGCGAGCGGCATCGACCACCGCGAACATGCCGATCCCAAGGTTCCACGCTCCCTCAAGGCTCTCGAGGGAGTGCCCGCCGAGGTCGGCGAGGTGCCGGAAGACCGGAAGCGGCGACCAGCCCTGGCGATCCACTTCGACCCAGCTGCCCACCGGCAGCACGCGCGCGAGGTTCGCCGCGATGCCTCCCCCGGTGACGTGACTCAGCGAGTGGATCGCGCCATCGAGCGCGGGGTCATCGAGCACGCGCAGCAGCGGTGCGGTGTAGAGCGCCGTCGGCTCGAGCAGCGCCTCGCCGTAGGTGGTACCCAACTCCGCGGAGTGGTCGGTGTAGAGCAGGTCGCGTCCAGCCATGATGTGACGCACGAGCGAAAAGCCGTTCGAGTGCAGCCCAGAAGCGCCCATCGCGAGCACCACGTCACCGTCACGCACCCGACCGGGTCCGAGCAACCGGTCGGCTTCGACGACACCCACCGCGGCACCCGCCACGTCGTAGTCGTCGACGCCCAGCAGGCCCGGGTGCTCGGCCGTCTCGCCGCCCACGAGCGCCGTACCGGTCGCTTCACAGGCCTCGGCGATGCCGCGCACAATCGACGCGATGCGCTCCGGCACGAGCTTGCCGCAGGCGATGTAGTCGGTCATAAACAGGGGCTTGGCACCGACCACGACGATGTCGTCGACCACCATGGCCACCAGGTCTTGGCCGATGGTGTCGTGCTTGTCGAGTGCCTGCGCGATCGCGACTTTCGTGCCGACGCCGTCGGTCGAGCTCGCGAGCAGCGGGCGCGTGTAGCCGGTCAGCGCCGACGCGTCGAAGAGGCCGGCGAAGCCGCCCACCCCGCCGAGCACCTCGGGCCCGTGGGTACGGGCCACCGCCGACTTCATCAGTTCAACGGCAACATCTCCGGCTGCAGTGTCAACACCGGCCTGGGCATAGATCGACGGGTTCTCGCTCACGCGCCCCAGCCTACCCTGCCCCGGCATAGGCCCAGGGATCCACTGGGTACGTCGCAGGAGCACTCGGCCAGGTGTGCGAGACTTGATGAGCCGCGGTGCGCGGCACCCCCTTCGTTCGCAGGAGCAACATCTAGCATGTGCGGCATTGTCGGCATCGTCTCGCAGGAACCCGTCAACCAGCAGATCTACGACAGTCTGCTGTTGTTGCAGCATCGCGGGCAGGATTCGACCGGAATCGCTACCGCTGACGGCAGCCAGTTCCACATGGTGAAGTCGCGCGGGCAGGTGCGCGAGGCCTACCGCACTCGCGACATGCGCAGCCTGCTGGGCACCGTCGGCCTCGGCCACGTGCGCTACGCGACGAGTGGATCAGCATCGCGCGAAGAAGAGGCGCAGCCCTTCTACGTCAACGCACCCTACGGCATCATCTTGGTGCACAACGGAAATCTCACCAACACGCGCGAACTCAGCGCAGAGCTGTACAACGTGGATCGGCGCCACCTCAATACACACAGCGATACCGAGCTGTTGCTCAATGTGCTGGCCAACGAGCTGCAGTCGAGCGTCACCGGCCTCTCCCTCGATTCCGCGCACGTGTTTGACGCGGTTGAGCGCCTGCACGAGCGTGTCGAAGGTTCATACGCCACGATCGCCATCATCGCCGGGCATGGGCTGCTCGCGTTCCGCGATCCGCTGGGCATCCGCCCGCTGGTACTGGGCCGCCGCGATGGGGCAAAGGGTCGTGACGAGTGGGTCGTCGCGTCAGAGTCGCTCGTGCTCGAGTCTGGCGGCTACGAGATCGTGCGCGACGTTGAGCCCGGCGAGGCGATCCTCATCGCCCCAGACGGCACCCTGTCCTCGCGACAGTGTGCAAAGAATCCGCGTTTGCTCCCCTGCGCGTTCGAGTACATCTACCTGGCCCGGCCAGACTCGGTGATGAACGGCATCTCGGTCTACGATGCGCGCCTGCGCCTCGGTGATGTACTCGCCGAACAGGTCGCGCTTGAGGTGCCGAATGGCAGCATCGACGTGGTCATGCCGATCCCCGACTCGGCCCGGCCGAGCGCCATGCAGGTGGCACAGAAACTCGGCATTGAGTATCGCGAAGGCTTCTTCAAGAACCGCTATGTGGGCCGTACCTTCATCATGCCCGGCCAGGCCGTGCGCAAGAAGAGTGTGCGCCAGAAGCTCAACGCCATGAGCACCGAGTTCCGCGGAAAGAACGTCCTGATCGTCGACGACTCGATTGTTCGCGGCACGACCTCGCGCGAGATCGTCGAGATGGCCCGCACCGCCGGCGCCAACTCGGTGACCTTCGCCTCGGCCGCGCCTCCTGTGCTATTTCCGCACGTCTACGGCATCAATATGCCCACCCGTGCCGAACTCATCGCGCATGGGCGGAGCATCGATCAGATCGCGGCCGAACTTGCCGCCGATCACCTCGTGTATCAAACGGTCGATGGAATGAATCGCGCCATTCTCGACGGGCAGACCGCGGTGAAGGAGCTCGAGGAAAGCTGCTTCACCGGCGAGTACCTGGCTGGCAACGTCGACGAGGAATACCTTTCCTGGGTTGAGTCGACGCAGACAAGCTGATCCGGTGTGGCTCGCACGTTGAACGGCGGGCCACACAAATAATGCACAACGGCGTACCGCCAAGATGAGCGGCACGCCGTTGTGCTTTGCGTGTCAGGACTTGTCCGTGTCAGGACTTGTCTGAGCCCGGAGCTTCAGGTGCCTGCGGTGCCACGGGTGCCTGCGGCTCGGCGGGCGGTGCGGGCTCAGCGGGAGGCGCCGGCTGCACCGGCGGCGTGGTGCTCTGGGCCGGAGCCTGGGGCGCCACGGGAGCCTGGGGCGCTGACTGCGCATTCGCGGATCCTGATCCACCAGCGGAAGTGTCGTCTCCGTCGCCCGATACCTCTTTCTTGAGGATCTTCATCGACTGGCCGAGGCTCCGCGCGAGCGCCGGAAGCTTCGGAGCACCGAACAACAGCAAGACAATAAACAGGATGACCAGCAGCGTGGGGCCGCTTAGGTTACCGAACATGTGTGGATCGCTCCGATCGATCGAGGAATGTGTTTATCGTACGTCAGTGTGCACGGCAATCGCCGCGCCCCGGTGTCGTTTTGCCACTTGGCCCAGCACGAGCGCCAGGATCGCCCCGACCGCGAGCCCGATCGCGGCACCGATGAGCGACATGAAACCGGCGATCTGTGCGAGCTCGTAATCTGCGTCCGGCGCGAGGGGAAAGAAGAGGGAGACGAGCGCAGCGATCACGGCGCCCAGGATCGCAGTACCGATGATGACCCGCCCGGTGCGCACTGATCGCTGCAGTCCGACCTCTATCTCGGTGCGGGTCTCAACTGGCTCGTAGGGAGCGGGCTCGTCGGCGACTGCCGGGGTCGCGTCGTGTGCGTCTTCTGCGCTTGGCAGACCGACCTGCGGGGCGGCCTCTTCGTTACTCATGCGCACATTCTCGCAGCATCGGCTGGGTGCCCGCTTCACCGTGCGTCATCTGCGTCACGGCTGCGCCGGGTGGATCAGCGGCAGTAACGGCGCGATGTCGGCCCGCGCCCCCGACGCGATCACGCGCGCGGCATCGAGCGCCTCCTGCCACTCCAGCCTCCCAGTGGCCAGCGCGATCCACGTATCTGGCTGCATTTCGACCACATTCGGAGGTGTCCCGCGGGTGTGGCGCGGACCCGCGACGCACTGGGTCGCACCAAACGGGGGCACCCGCACCTCGACGGAATTGCCGGGGGCACGCTCCGCGAGTTCTTCGAGCAGGTATCGCACCGCGGTGGCGACGGTCGTGCGCGAGTCCTCCCCCGTAAGCACCGCCCGCACCGCCTCTCGTCCGTCTGCCTCCGAGATCCTGCGTTTCGCCATGCCCACGACACTATCCTTAAGAGTGTGAAGATCCTTGTCTTGGGGCCAGGTGCCCGTGAACACGCCATCGTCCGTGCGCTACTTGCCGAGCAGGCGGGGCACGAAATCGTGTGCGCGCCCGGCAACGCCGGCATCTCCGCGGAGGGAGTCGAGACCCCCAGGCTCGACGCGAATGATCCCACCGCGGTCGCAAATTTCGTGGTGGATCGGGCCTTCGACCTCGTGGTCATCGGCCCCGAGGCCCCGCTCGTCGCGGGCGTGGCTGACCCGCTGCGTGAGCGTGGAATTCCCGTCTTTGGCCCGAGCAAGGCAGCCGCGCAGCTCGAGGGGTCGAAGGCGTTCGCCAAGCGCATCATGGCCGAGGCGGGGGTGCCCACCGGGCGGGCTTCGCGGGTCGCCTCGGTTCAGGACGCAGCGCCCGTGCTCGACGAGTTCGGCGCGCCGTACGTGGTGAAGGCAGATGGGCTCGCCGCGGGCAAAGGTGTGCTGGTCACTTCTGACCGTGATGCCGCACTCGCTCACGTCGTGACGTGGGCGCCGCATGGCGAGGTGCTCATCGAGGAATTCCTCGATGGCCAGGAGGTGTCGCTGTTCTTCTTCGCCGACGGCCACAACGTCGCACCGCTGAGCCCCGCGCAGGATTACAAGCGGATTTTTGACGGCGACGAGGGTCCGAACACCGGCGGAATGGGTGCCTACTCTCCACTTCCCTGGGTGGCCGACGATTTCGTCGCCCAGATCACCGAAACCGTGGCGCTGCCAACGGTGCGACAGCTCGAACACGAGGGCACCCCGTTCATCGGCCTGCTCTACTGCGGACTCATCGTGACCGCGCAGGGTGTGCGCGTCATCGAGTTCAACGCCCGCTTCGGCGACCCGGAGACGCAGGTCGTACTCCCCCGAATGGTGTCGCCGCTGAGCGAGTACCTGCTCGCCGCGGCATCGGGCACGCTCTCGTCCCACCCCGCACCCGAGTTCTCGAATGAGGCGACCGTGGTCGTGGTCGTGGCGAGCGAGGGCTACCCGGGCGACGCCTCGACCGGTCGCCCCCTCACCGGGCTTGATGACTCTGGCCAGCTTGCCGAGCCGGTGTCCGGCGCGCACCTGGTACATGCGGCAACCGCGCGCGATGCCGAGGGCGGATGGGTCGCCACCGGCGGTCGCGTGCTCGGGGTCATCGGTCGCGGGGCTTCCTTTGCCGAGGCGCGTGCGCGTGCCTACGCCGGGGTGGATCGCATCGCCCTCGCTGGCGGCCAGCACCGCACCGATATCGCCCTTCGGGTGGTCGACGCATGAGCGCGCCCGCACTCGCCGGTTGGCGACACACCTACTCGGGCAAGGTGCGCGACCTGTACGAGGCAGAAACAGGCGACGGCACATTCCTCCTCGTTGTCGCGAGCGACCGCATCAGCGCTTTCGATTACGTGCTTGAACCGCCGATCTCTGGCAAGGGCGCCCTGCTGACCGGGCTCTCGCGCTGGTGGTTCGACCAGCTCGACGTGCCCAACCACCTGGTCGATGCGGATGCCGTGCGCCGCGGCAAACACGCTCGCCCCGCAGCACCGCCGGTTCCCGACGAGGTGAGTGGGCGCGCGATGCTCACCCGCAAGCTCGAGATGTATCCCATCGAGTGCGTGGTGCGCGGCGCGCTCACCGGCTCGGGGTACGCAGAGTACCGAGAGACTGGTGCCGTCTGCGGTATCAAGTTGCCCGCAGGCATCACCGATGGTGACCTGCTCGATGAGCCGATCTACACCCCTGCATACAAGGCGCCGCTCGGCGAACACGACGAGAACATCACGTTCGAACGCAGCGCGGAACTTGTGGGCTCCGAGGTCGCCGCGCAATTGCGCGATGTCTCGCTCGCGATCTTCACCCGCGCTCGTGAACTCGCCGCAGCGCGGGGTCTGGTGCTTGCCGACACGAAGTTCGAGTTCGGCCGCGACCCGCACACCGGCGAGCTGGTTCTCGCCGACGAGGTACTCACGAGCGATTCGAGCCGATATTGGGACTTGGCGACGTACGAGTCGGGATCCACCCCCGCCGAGAAGATGGCGAGCTTCGACAAGCAGATCGTGCGTGACTGGCTGGCCGCACACTGGGACAAGACCGGGGAACCGCCGGTGCTGCCCCGCGAGATCGTGGATCGCACGCTCGGACGCTACGCCGAACTGTTCACGCGGTTGACCGGGAAGGTTCCTGCGACTTAGCTCCCCCCCAACTGCTGGCACTCCCAAAGCTCCCATAAGCCCCTATGTAGGGCGCGAGTGGCTTCTTCCTGCCCCTCGAAAGAGCCGTTTGCGCCCAATCACGAGGGGCAGCAGGGTGAAGCGAGTGTGTCGGCGGCGAATTAGCGACGTCCCAACCCTTCCATTTAGTTGAAGGTTAAAGTATCATGGGGGTAGCAGGAAAGGACACCAACCCATGAGCACACAACTCCAGACACCCACCTCGCAGGATCTCCTCCCCGGGGCGACCAGCATGGGCCCCGTAACCCTCGCGGTGAGCGACCTCGACCAGATGATCGGCTTCTACCGCGGCGGGCTGGGGCTGCAGCTCCTCGCGGAAGACAAGGGCACCGCCACCCTCGGACGCCAGGGCCGCCCGGTGCTCGTGCTCGATCAAGACGGCACCCTCGCCCACGCCCCCGCGGGCGCGGCAGGCCTCTACCACACGGCATTTCTCTTCCCCGAAGCCGCAGAGCTTGCCTCGGTCGTCGCCTCGGTAGCGCGCCAGTACCCGGGCCAGTTCCAGGGCTCGAGCGATCACCTGGTCAGCGAGGCGTTTTACTTCGGCGACCCCGAGGGCAACGGCGTTGAACTCTACATCGACCGTCCGCGCGACCAGTGGCAGATCAGCCCGAACGGCGAGGTACAGATGGCGACCCTCGCCCTCGACCCGAATGCGTTCCTGCGCGCCCACCTCACCGAGGCGGGCGCGGAGGCGATTTCCGACACCCCCGCGGAGATCGGCCACGTGCACCTCAAGGTGGGCAGTATCGCCGCGGCGCGGGACTTTTACGTCAACACCGTCGGCTTCGAGGTGACCTTCGAGTTCGGCTCGCAGGCCCTCTTCGTGTCGGCCGGCGGCTACCACCACCACCTCGGCATGAACACGTGGGAGTCGCGCGGTGCCGGCGAACGCACGCCGGCCCTCGGGCTCGGCGAGGTCACCATCGCGTTGCCAGACACCGAGGCACAGCCCGCGCGCGACGCGCTCGGAGCGCTCAGCGAGCGCCTCGCGTCACGCGGCATCGACCGCCAACTGCACGGCGACGAGCTGGTGTTCCTTGACCCCTGGCGCAACCGGGTGCGGGTTCTCGCTGCGTAGTCTCCCCCTACAGTGGATCGGGGCGCCTTCGGCACCCTTCCCGGGCTTGTAGACTGGGAGAGGGTGCGCACGCACCCGATCCACTGTCGAGACTGTCGAGACGCGAAGACGGAGGCCCCGGTGCCCACGATTGTTGTTGATGTGATGCCGAAGGCCGAGTTGCTCGACCCGCAGGGCAAGGCGACCTCGGGTGCGCTGAAGCGCCTCGGGCACGCGAAGATTCATGATGTGCGCATCGGTAAGCGCTTCGAGCTCACCGTTGACGGCCCCATCACCGATGAGGTGCGGGCAGAGATCCGCGAACTCGCCGAGCACGTGCTGTCGAACGCGGTCATCGAAGACGTGGTGAACATCGACTTCGGCGGCACGGGCGAGGCGGCCCAGTAATGGCACCCAAGTTCGGTGTCATCACCTTCCCGGGCTCGCTTGATGATCGCGACGCGCAGCGCGCCGTGCGTCTCGCGGGTGGCGAATCTGTGGCGCTGTGGCACGGCGACCACGACCTGCGCCAGGTCGATGCGATCATCTTGCCCGGAGGCTTCAGCTACGGTGACTACCTGCGCCCCGGCGCCATCGCGGCGGTCTCCCCCATCATGGCCGAGGTCATCGACGCCGCCAACGCGGGCATGCCCGTGCTCGGCATCTGCAACGGGTTTCAGGTGCTCGTTGAGGCACACCTGCTGCCCGGCGGCCTGATCCGCAACGCACACCAGCAGTTCATCCGTCGCGACCAGAAGCTGATCGTCGAAAACGTTGGGACCGACTGGACAAACGAGTTCGAGGTCGGCGAAGAGATCATCATCCCGCTCAAGAACGGCGACGGTGGCTACATCGCGAACGACGAAACATTGAAGCGGCTCGAGGGTGAGGGGCTCATCGCGTTCCGGTACTCCGGGGTCAACCCGAACGGTTCGCTGAACGAGATCGCCGGGCTCACCAACGAGCGTGGCAACGTTGTTGGCTTGATGCCACACCCTGAGCACGCGGTCGAGCCCGGATTTGGTCCAGACACCGCAGAGGCAATGCGTTCGGGACTTGATGGGCTGCGCATCTTCACGAGCGCAATCCGCGCACTCGCCGCGCACGTGTAGTTCGTTCGGGCCGGTCAGGCCTGCGGTCCGCGCAACGCTGAGAAGTCGGGCTGACCGTCGTGGCCGACCGGCAGCGGACGCCCGTCGGGGAAGGTGGGCCACGGCAATAACTGCTGCGACTGCACACTCACCTGCGCCTGCATCTGGTGAGACTGCGCCTGCTGCGACTGCTGCGCGGCGACCTGTGCCTGCCGCGCGCTCCTCGCCGCCTCGCGCTCGTTCGCACCATATGACCACCGGAGCAGCAGGGTAATCGCCAGGCCAAGTGCGGTCAGGAGCAGCGATGCCACCGCGATGCGCCAGTACAGTTCGGGCACGATCACGTCGAAGACCTCGATCGCCACCGGCGCGGTGAAGAGGATGCCAGCCACCACGGCGAGCACGCTCGTGATGAAAGCGAAGCGCACGAGGGGCTCAGGACGCCCGTTACCCATCGAAATAAGCAACTGGCAGCACCCAATGACGGCGCGCACGACGGCGATGACCAGCAGCGACTTCCAGAAGATGTCCCAGCCCAGCCAGAAACCGAACGGGGTCATCCAGGTGACGATCAGTAGCAGCGCGAGGATGTAGGAGTTCGCGATCAGTGCCACCGGCGCGTACCAGTCGCTGCGCAGGTCGCGGCGGGTATCAATCGCGGTGAGAAGCACGAAGATCGCAAAGACTACGAAGGTCGCAAAGACCCGCTCGAACTTGCCCTCGAAATCCCCGATAAACAACAGCGAAATCGACGCAAGAGACAGCGCAGCGAGCAAAATGATACTCACTTTGAGAAAAGTAGAGAGCCCCCGGTGCTGCATCGCCGCCGCCTGGTAGGGCTGCGAGGTTCCCGCTCCTGGGTCTGCCAGGCGAGGCGGCAGTTCAGTGGTCGGCTGCTCGGCGGCTGGCTGGGGGTGAATCGGCGTAGTCATACCCCCAGTCTTGTGGGTGCGCCTGAGAAACGCCAGCGACCCCGCCGCATTGCTTCCCCTGGCGCAGCGGAGTCGGCTGTGGTTGTGGCTTCGGTACGCCGGGCGATCCACGCACTCATTTGCGAAGGTAGGCTAGAGGGGTGACTGACACCACTGCCGCAGCGCCCGTTGAACCCCGCCCCGACACCGTCTCTGACGCGGCCTCGACGCCCGATCGCGTACAACCGTTCGAAGCTCTCGGCCTGAAGGCCGACGAGTACGCGCAGATCCGCGAGATCCTGGGCCGTCGCCCGACCTCTGGCGAGCTCGCCATGTACTCGGTGATGTGGTCGGAGCATTGCTCCTACAAGTCGTCGAAGATCTACCTGCGCCAGTTCGGCCAGAAGGTCAATGACAAGATGCGCGAGCGCCTGCTCGTGGGCATGGGCGAGAACGCCGGCGTGATCGACGTGGGCGAGGGCTGGGCGGTGACTTTCAAGGTCGAAAGCCACAATCACCCGTCGTACATTGAGCCGTTTCAGGGTGCGGCGACCGGCGTCGGAGGCATCATCCGCGACATCATCTCGATGGGTGCGCGCCCCGTCGCGGTCATGGATCAGCTGCGCTTCGGCGACATCGACGACCCCGATACCGCGCGCGTGGTGCACGGCGTCGTCTCGGGCATCTCCTCCTACGCGAACTGCCTCGGCCTGCCGAACATCGGCGGCGAGACCGTGTTCGATGGCGTGTACCAGGCGAACCCGCTCGTGAACGCGCTCGGCGTCGGCGTGCTGCGGCACGAAGACTTGCACACAGCCAACGCCTCGGGCCTCGGCAACAAGGTCGTGCTCTTCGGCGCACGAACCGGCGGCGACGGGATCGGTGGGGCCTCGATTCTCGCCTCCGACAGCTTCAGCGAGGGCGGCCCGACCAAGCGCCCCGCCGTGCAGGTGGGCGACCCCTTCGCCGAAAAGGTGCTCATCGAGTGCTGTCTCGAGCTGTTCGCGGGAGATCTGGTTGAGGGAATCCAAGATCTCGGCGCGGCCGGCATCTCGTGCGCGACCTCCGAGCTCGCGGCGAACGGCGATGGCGGCATGTTCATCGAACTCGACAGCGTGCTGTTGCGCGACCCCACGCTCACCGCTGAGGAGATCCTCATGTCGGAGAGCCAGGAGCGCATGATGGCGATCGTGAAGCCTGAGAAGCTTGAATCGTTCCTGGCGGTCACCGCAAAGTGGGACGTTGAGACGAGCGTGCTCGGCGAGGTTACCGACACCAACCGACTCATCATCAACTGGCGCGGAGAAGAGATCGTCAACGTCGATCCCTCGACCGTCGCCGTCGACGGCCCGGTGTACGAGCGTCCGGTCGCCTACCCCGCGTGGATCGACGCACTGCAGGCTGACTCGGCGGCTTCGCTGCCTCGGGCCGCGAACGACGATGAACTTCGCGCTCAGGTCATCGCGGTCGCCGCGTCACCCAATCAGGCCGATGTGTCGTGGATCACCAACCAGTACGACAAGTACGTCATGGGCAACACCGCGCTCTCCTTCCCCGACGGGGCGGGCATGATCCGCGTCGATGAGGAGTCCGGGCTGGGTGTCGCGATCGCCACCGACGCGAATGGCCGCTACTGCCAGCTTGACCCGTACGCGGGCGCTCAGCTGGCGCTCGCCGAGGCGTACCGTAACGTGGCGACCTCGGGCGCGATTCCCACGGCGGTGACCGACTGCCTGAACTTCGGCAGCCCGGAGAACCCAGAGGTGATGTGGCAGTTTTCGCGCGCGGTTGAGGGCCTCTCCGATGCCTGCCTCGCACTCGAGGTCCCCGTGACCGGCGGCAACGTTTCCTTCTACAACCAGACCGGCGACGTTCCGATTCACCCGACCCCCGTGGTCGGCGTACTCGGCATCATCGACGACGTGGCGCGCCGCGTGCCGAGCGGCTGGCAAGATGCGGGCGACCACCTGTACCTTCTCGGCACAACGCGCGATGAGCTGGACGGTTCGGCCTGGGCCGAGGCGATCCACGCACACCTCGGCGGACTGCCGCCTCAGGTCGATCTCGCGGGCGAGCGTAACCTCGCAGAGCTGCTGCACGCGGCCGCACTGGAGGGCCTGCTGTCGGCCGCGATCGACCTCTCCGATGGGGGTCTCGCGCAGGCGTTGACCGAGGGCTCGCTGCGCTTCGGCGTGGGCGTGCGCGTGTGGATCGACGAAATCTTGTCTCGCGACGGGGTCGACGCAACCGCGGCGCTCTTCTCGGAATCACAGGGACGCGTGCTGGTCTCGGTGCCACAGGAGGAGGACGTGAAGTTCCGCGGGCTGTGCGAGGGTCGCGGCTACCCGGCGTTGCGGATCGGCGTCACCGATGCCGTGGGGCAGGCGATCGAAGTGCAAGATCGCTTCGCCATTCCGCTCGCTGAGCTCGGTGCCGCACACCGCGACACGCTGCCGGCTCGCTTCGGAGCGATCATCGCCGAGGACACCTTCGACCTCCCGACCGACGCGGCTGCCAGGCGGGCAGCGCGAAGCGGTCTCGGCCGAGGGATCTCGGAGTAGCCGCAGGAGGAATAGCCGCAGGCGGCATCGCCTCGGGCGCATGCGCGCGCCCCGTTAGGATGCGAGCAGCGGCGCCACCTGAGCGATAATCGCGGCGTGGAGTTCATCTCGTGGGAGCGAAGCGTCGAGCACGAGAAAGCGATCGGGGTCTGCCTCAGCGAGCCTGAGAAACCCCTCGCGCACCGCACGATGAAACTCGGCGGCTTCGGACTCAAGTCTGTCCGCGCGCTCCCCCGTGGCCTCGCGGCGCTCTTGAGCGAGTTCGGGCGTGACATCCAAGAGCACCGTCAGGTGCGGCCAGAGCCCCCCGGTCGCCCATTCGCTGATGCGACGAACCTCGGTGAGATCCAAGGGGCGACCGGCACCTTGGTACGCCAGTGACGAGTCAATGTAGCGATCCTGCACCACGGCAGCCCCGCGTTCAAGCGCCGGGCGCACGACCTTGGAAACGTGCTGGGCGCGATCCGCGGCATAGAGCAGCGCCTCGGCGCGGTCGTCGACGTGCTCGCCGTGCAGGAGAAGCTCGCGGAGCGATGCCCCAAGCATGGTTCCCCCGGGTTCGCGTGTCTGCACCACTTCCAGGCCACGCTCCCCGAGCCAACTCGCAAGCAACTCGGCCTGCGTCGTCTTCCCGGCTCCGTCTCCGCCTTCAAGGGTGATGAAGATGCCGCTCACTGCCGGTTCTCTTTTCGTGTCATCATCTCGAAAGTGGATCAGGCTTCAGCTGCAGCCGCGGCCTTCGCCGCCGCATTCGCCTTGCGCGTTTCGGCTGCCTTCTTCGCCGCGGCCGAACGGGCCGGATCCACTATTTTTGTGGTCGACGCTTTCTTGGCCGCTGTCTTCTTCGCGGGAGCCTTCTTGGCGGCTGCCTTCTTCGCCGGGGCCTTGCGCTTCACCGGACCTTTCGCACGCTTAATCGCGAGCAACTCAACCGCGCGTTCGAAATTGATGTCGTCAACGCTGTCGCCCCGAGGAATCGTGGCGTTCGTTTCGCCGTCGGTGACGTAAGGCCCGAAGCGACCGTCCTTGACCTTGATGGGTTTCCCACTCACCGGGTCGGCGTCGAATTCTTTCAGGGCGCTAGAGGCTCGGCGCGCCCCGTACTTGGGTTGCGCGAACAGTTCTTGCGCTGCAGCTAGATCGACTGAGAATATTTCGTCCTCGCTGGTCAAGGACCGGGTATCGGTGCCCTTCTTCAGATACGGACCGTAGCGACCGTTTTGCGCCGTAATCTCGGCGCCAGACTCGGCGTCCATGCCCACGACGCGCGGCAGCCCGATGAGCGCCACCGCGGTGTCGAGATCGATCGTCGCTGGGTCCATGCTCTTGAAGAGGGACGCAGTGCGGGGCTTTTCGCCCTTCGGCAGCTCTTCTCCCTCATCGGGGAGTTCGGTGACGTAGGGGCCGAAACGACCGATCTTCGCGATGATGCGTTTCCCGGTCTCGGGGTGGAGCCCCACCACCCGATCTTCTGCGGGCTCCGCATCTGCAAGCTCGTGGGCCCGCTCGGTCGTGAGTTCGTCAGGTGCGAGCCCCTCGGGAATGTTGACGCTACGCGGCTTGAGCGCCCCGTCTTCGCCCGCCTCGCACTTATCGTCGAATACCTCGAGATAGGGGCCGTACTTGCCGTTTCGCAACGAGATCGAGTCGTCGATGCGAATCGTGTTGATGGCCCGAGCGTCAATTTCACCCAGGTTGTCGACGACCCCTCGCAAGCCCGGATGATCGCCGTGGCCGTGGTAGAACTCGTTCAGCCACGTGCTTCGGTCGGCTTCTCCTGCGGCGATTCGGTCGAGGTCGCTCTCCATCTCGGCGGTGAAGTCGTAGCTGACGAGCGCAGAGAAGTGCTCCTCGAGGAGACGCACCACGGAGAATGCGATCCAACTCGGAACGAGGGCTTGCCCCTTCTTTGTGACGTACCCACGGTCGCTGATTGTGCCGATGATCGCGGCGTAGGTGGACGGCCGCCCGATGCCGAGTTCTTCCAGTCTCTTGGTGAGGCTCGCCTCGGTGAACCGGGGCGGCGGGCTGGTCTCGTGGCCCTTTGCTTCGGGTGCTACGACCCGCAGTTTCTGACCCTCGGAAAGCTGCGGCAGCGCCACGTTCTTCTCCGCCTCACCGCGCTTCTCGTCGCGCCCCTCCTCGTAGGCGAGGAGGAATCCCGGGAAGGTGATGACGGTGCCGCTGGCAGTAAATTCGGCCTCGGTCGGTGAAGACTGACCCGGCTCGTCAAGCGCGACGCCAAGGGTGACCGTGTCGGTCGATCCCTTCGCGTCCGCCATTTGGCTCGCGACCGTGCGCTTCCAGATCAGATCGTAGAGTGCGAATTCGCCCTGGGTGAGCTTGCTCTTGAGCTCGCTCGGGCGCTGGAACGTGTCACCCGCTGGGCGAATCGCCTCGTGGGCTTCCTGTGCGCCCTTCGCCTTGCCCGTGTAGACACGCGGAGCGTCTGGCACGGTTTGGGCGCCATACAGCTCGGCCGCCTGCGAGCGGGCCGCCGCAATCGCCTGCTGCGACAGCGTGGGCGAATCCGTTCGCATATAGGTGATATGCCCGTTTTCATACAGTGACTGGGCAAACGACATCGTCTGGCGTGAGCTGTAGCGAAGCTTGCGCGATGCCTCCTGCTGCAACGTGGAGGTCGTGAACGGCGCCGCCGGACGACGTGTGTGTGGCTTGGTGTCGATCGAGAGCACTCGAGCTTCCGTGCCCGCAGCCAGGAGAGTGGCGAGTCGCTCCGCGCGCTCCTGCTGCAGCAGAATGACTCCCGCCGACTGTGCCTTCGGCTTCAACTCACCCACATCGGTGAAGTCACTTCCGGTGGCGAGACGCAACTGGTCGAGTCTCACCAATCGCGCCTCAAAGCTCGTGGAATCAGGGGCGCTCGCGTCAGGTTGGAACGTGGCCGTCAAATCCCAGTACGAGGCCGACACGAATGCGCGTCGCTCGCGCTCGCGATCTACGACGAGTCGCGTTGCCGCGGACTGCACGCGACCCGCAGAGAGCTTGGGAGCGACCTTGCGCCACAGCACCGGTGAGATGTCATAGCCGTACAAACGGTCAAGAATGCGTCGCGTCTCTTGCGCGTCCACCAGAGCAAGATCGATGTCGCGGGTATTCGCTTTGGCCTGCTCGATGGCCTCTTTGGTGATCTCGTGAAAGACCATCCGGCGAACCGGAACCTTCGGGCTCAGCACCTCGAGCAGATGCCACGCGATGGCCTCGCCTTCGCGGTCCTCATCTGTTGCGAGCCACAGCTCGTCCGCTCCCTTCAGCGCGCGCTTCAGTTCGCTGACCGTCTTCTTCTTATTCGCATTGACCACGTAGTAAGGAGCGAAGCCGTTTTCTACGTCAACCGCAAACTTTCCGAATGGACCCTTTTTGAGCTCGGCCGGCAGCTCCGAGGGCTCGGCAAGGTCTCGAACGTGCCCGACGGAAGCGATTACCTCATAGCCGTCACCGAGGTACCCACCAATGGTCTTCGCTTTGGTGGGAGACTCGACAATCACGAGCTTCTTGGCCGCCACGGCTCTCCTTTATTCATACGTAGGGTTCCTGCACGCCGACGCTGGTTCGGTTCGCACACAAGATGGTTCTGCTTCGACACGATACACACCACACGGTGAAAGTTCGGCCAGTCAAGATCCGCCACGCGGTCTTCCGCGCATGTACCAGCGATGCGTTCTCCCCCTTACTCTATGCCCGCAGGCCCTGCACGGGCGTGGATCGCGACGACTCCGAGCACCGTGCTCGCCTGCACGACCACCGTCGCCACGCCCGTGTTGTCATCGACCGAACACTCCGAAAGCGAGACCGATGTCGCTGCAGCGACTTCGGCGGCGAGCGCACACGGGTCGGCGGAGATCCACCCACCGGCAGCGTCGGCCGCCGCGAGAGCCGCCGAATCGGCGGCCGCCGCGACGCGGTGCCGGGTCTCGAGCGCGCTTGCCCCGCCGAGAACCGGCAGTCCGAGCGCGAGTGTTGTGGCCGCGCAGGCGATGAGGAGCGGTGCGCTCATCGCAGTTCGTTCACCGTCGCTGCGCTCGGCGCGGCCTCGGCCTCACTTCGCGCCGCACACCCGGAGGCTGAGATGCGCAGTGCGGCAAGCAGACCCGCCCCAGGCTGAGCGCTCAGCGCAACACAGTGCAGTGGACCGAGGCTTTGGCGGGTGACACTGACACCGGGCATGAGTTGCGACACTCGCAGTGATGCCCCTGCGGCATCACCCCGAGCTTCGAGCCTCGCAACGTCGCCCGCTGCCGAGGTCAGCGTCAGTTGCTGAGTCGCGATCAGTATCGACCCGATAATCATGACGAGCACGATCAGCACAGCTGGCAACACCACCACGAACTCGGCGGTCACCGAGCCACGGTCGGAGTCGTGATCACGGTCTCGAGATGTGGCCCACTTGGCCATCTCTCATCCTGCCGAGCCGAGTGCGTTCTGCACGAGGTCGACCAACATGGCGCGAATTTCGCCAGACCGCATAATGGCCACGAGAAGCCCGGCAAATGCGACTGCCGCCATGATGACGATCGCATACTCTGCCGTAACGGCGCCGCGCTCTTCTCGCAGAGGAGATGCCATGCGCCACCGCTCCACCCGTGAGACCTTGGAGCTCTGCAGCCAGCGCGCGCGGCGCTGACGGCTCGAACTGCTCGGGTGCGCAGAGCGCGGGTCCCTCTCCGGGGCCGGCGCGGATTCAGCCCGGGCGTTTCGCGCCGCCGCCGAATTGTCAATCACGAGGGTGAGTGAGGTGCTCATGTCGCTTCCTTTCAACGGGCACGGCCCCAGCGATTGCCGGTCACTCCATGGTGTCGGGCGAGAGGATGTGGTGCGGGCAGATTGTCGGTGCCACCCGAATCTGTGGAGAAGAGGCGGAGGCTCGGCACCTGTGCGCGGAGAACGAGCATGTGGGCTATTCCAGCACTCCGCCCAACACCGCGAGCAGCACGGGCATCACTCCGAGCAACACGAACGACGGCAGCACACAGACCGCGAGCGGCAGGAGCACCTGCACCCCGAGCCGCTCGGCGGCGCTTTCTAGGTCTGCCTGTGCTCGTGCTCGTGCGTCTTCGGCCTCCCTCAGCAGCATGGGCCCAACCGGGGTGCCGAGCGCTTCGGACTGAGTAAAGACGGCCGCAACGGGGCCGTCTCTGCGCAACCTGTCAAGCTGGACCCACTCAGCGCGGGCCGCGTCAGCACAGTCCGCCACGCGTCGCAGCGCGACCCACGGCGGGGAACCTCCACCGAGCGCGATCCACGCAAGCTCGCACTCGAGGCCCGCGACGCAGTCCACCCGCTCAAGGCTCGCTGTGAGCGCTCTCGCCCACCTGATTCCCAGCACCAGGAGACCCACTCCGAGGGAGACGAGGATCGCACCCAATGGGCTCAACACCACGGGGAGCGGGTCGAAACCGAGTAGGGCCCCCAAGACCAAGGCAACGACGGGGAGAGCCCCCACCAACCGAACAGTCGATCGCGGCCCCGCAAGCAACACCTCCCGCCGCTCGGAGACCCGTTCAAGCGCCCGAAGTGCATCGGCGAGTCGCTCCAACGCCGCAGCGAGGGGCGCACCACTCTCCTCGGCTAGTCGCCACGCTGACATAATCACCCGCCATTCGGGGCCCTCAGGTTTCGGTGGCTTGATGCCGTCTGCGGCGAGTACGGCCCACACCCGACTACTCGGCACACCTCCGCGGAGCAGGGAGACCGCCCGCGTGAGTAGGCTCGCCGCAGAACACTGTTTCTCTGCGGCCGCAGCATCCTTCGCGCCTCCACGGGGTGCGCGAAGAGATTCGCGCGATCCACCTCGCAGAACTATCCGGCGCAGGCGGCTTCCTGTCTGAGCTAAGCGAGAGCGCATCATTCAGGGTCCAGACTCAGAAATGTCGTCTACTGCCAGGAGCCCCTCGCGCACGGCGAAGCGACCGATTGCCGACACCCGGTGCTCGCCCCCCGGGGAACGATCAAGGTGGACGACTGCGTGCAGCGCCGATGCCACCTGCCTGGCGAGCGACTCTGGACTGAGAGAGGCCATCGCACCCAGCGCCTCGAGTCGAGCAGGCACGTCTACGAGTCGGCTCGCGTGAAGAGTTCCTGCCCCTCCATCGTGCCCGGTGTTGAGAGCGGCAAGAAGTGTCGCGATCTCGGCCCCACGACACTCACCGAGCACCAGACGATCGGGCCGCATCCGAAGCGACTCCCGAAGGAGACGATCGAGGGGAAATTCCCCCACCCCCTCCGCATTTGACTGCCGAGCCTCGAGCGCGACATGGTGAGGATGCCGAAGCCTCAACTCGACAAGGTCTTCGATGGTCACGATGCGCTCGTGCGCGGGAGCGAGATCGAGCAGCGCCCCCAGCACCGTGGTCTTCCCGCTTCCTGTCCCGCCCGTAATGAGCAGGTTCTTGCGCTGGCTAACCGCGAGTCGCAGCCACCGATCGTGCCTATCTGAACACAAGCCGCCCCGCACGAGCGCGTCGAAGCTGAGTGGCTCCAGCCGCGGCACGCGAACCGACACCACGGCTCCGTGCGCCGAGACCGGCGGCAAGACCGCATGCACTCTGATCCCGTCGCCGAGGCGCACGTTCGCGGCCGGATTCAGCTCGTCGAGATGTCGACCCCCGGCCGCGATCAGCGCCACGGCGAGCCGCCGCACGGTGTCGGGTGCCACCTGCCAACTCTCCAAACGCTGCAGTGCTCCGCCCGCGTCGATCCAGAGCCGTCCAACCCCCGCGGAAACTTGGATCAGCACGTCTCGGAGCCCCGGCTCATCGATGAGCGGGAGGAGCCCGCCGAACGCTCGCCGCGCCTCGAGCGAGAGCGCGGCGGATCTCTTCTGTGGGCTCTCGGGTGGTGATCGAATGGGCGTGACGGGGGAAGATGTGTCGCTGAAGACCGGCATTGTCTCAGCCAATCAGCCTCTGGGCGCGTCAGCCTCCAGAGTTGGAATCTGTGGAAAAGTCAGGGAAACCTTGCCGGATTTCCACCCGGTGAGCGCACAATCAGCGCACGCAAACGCACCCAACCGGAGGTGATCCGCCCTCGGTAAGTTGCTACGAAGAGAAATATATTTTAAGCTTCGAGCACACGCACACCGGGGTGCGCTGCGCACACTGACGTGCAGGATCACAGAGATGGGATGACGGCTTCCATGACCGACATGACAGACCACGGCAAGATCGAAAGCCACTCGCTCGACGTCGAGACCTACCCACCGAGCGCCGAATTCAAGGCGCAAGCAAACCAGAATGATCCGGCCATCTATTGGAAGGCCGCCGAAGACCCCGAGGCGTACTGGGCGGATCAGGCGCGAAAGCTGCACTGGACCAAGCCATTCACCGACGTGCTCGACTGGTCAAATCCTCCCTTCGCGAAATGGTTCGCCGATGGCGAGCTGAACGTCACCGCGAACTGCCTCGACCGTCACGTCGCAAACGGCCTGGGCGACCGGGTCGCGATCCACTTCGAGGGTGAGCCGGGTGACACCCGCACGATTACCTACGGTGAACTCACCCACGAGGTGAAACGTGCCGCGAATATGCTCACAGCATTGGGCGTCGAAGCCGGCGACCGCGTCGCCATCTACATGCCGATGATCCCCGAGACCGTGATCGCCATGCTCGCGGTCGCCCGTCTCGGTGCGGCCCACTCGGTCGTCTTCGGCGGGTTCAGCGCCGAGAGCCTGCGTTCACGGATCGACGACGCGCAAGCCGAACTCATCATCACCGCCGACGGCGGCTACCGCAAGGGCCGCGTCTCCGCACTCAAGCCCACGGTCGACGATGCCCTCGCGCTCGCAGGCGACGGTCAGCCGCTGTCGGTGCAGAAGGTGCTGGTCGTGAAGCGCACCGGAAACGACGTCGACATGCAGCAGGGCCGTGACCTGTGGTGGCACGAGGAGATCACCGCCTACGAGGGCGAGCACGAGCCCAAGGGATTCCCGGCCGAAAACCCGCTGTTTATCCTCTACACCTCCGGCACCACGGGCAAGCCCAAGGGCATCCTGCATACCTCGGGCGGCTACCTCACCCAGACGAGCACGACCCATCGCGACGTGTTCGATCTGAAGCCCGAAACCGACGTGTACTGGTGCACGGCCGATGTCGGGTGGATCACCGGCCACAGCTACGTCGTCTACGCGCCGCTCGTCAACGGTGCCACACAGGTCATCTACGAGGGCACCCCGGACACCCCCGACTGGGGTCGCTGGTGGGAGATTGTGCAAAAGTACCGCGTCAGCATTCTGTACACCGCACCCACCGCGATCCGCTCGTTCATGAAGATCGGCCGCCAGGTGCCCGAGCAATACGACCTCTCAAGCATTCGCGTGCTGGGCAGCGTGGGCGAGCCGATCAACCCCGAGGCGTGGCGCTGGTACCACGAGGTCATCGGCGGCGGCAAGGCCCCGATCGTCGACACGTGGTGGCAGACCGAGACCGGGGCCATCATGATCGCCCAGCTGCCGGGACTCACTGCGGCAAAGCCGGGCAGCGCGCAGGTTCCGCAGCCGGGTATCTCGATCGATGTCGTTGACGATGGTGGCAACCGGGTGGATCGCGGCCAGGGCGGGCTGCTCTCTGTCGCGCGCCCGTGGCCGAGCATGGTCCGCACGATTTGGGGGGATCCCGACCGCTTCGTCGACACTTACTGGTCGAAATTCGACGATCGCTACTTCGCGGGCGACGGCGCGCGAGTGGACGAGGACGGCGACCTCTGGCTTCTCGGCCGAGTCGACGACGTCATGAACGTGTCGGGGCATCGCCTGTCGACCGCCGAGATCGAGTCGGCACTCGTTGAGCATCATGCGGTCGCCGAGGCGGCCGTTGTGGGTGCCGATGACGAGACGACCGGCCAGGCCGTAGTGGCATTTGTGATCCTGAAGTCACAACAGCAGCTGCTGACCGAAGACGATGCGGAGGCCGCGCTCAAGAAGCACGTCGCTGGAGCCATTGGTGCGATCGCCCGCCCGCGCCAGGTGTTCGTGGTGAACGAATTGCCGAAGACTCGCTCGGGCAAGATTATGCGGCGGCTACTCAAGGACGCGGCCGAGGGTCGTGACATCGGCGACACCACGACGCTTGCCGACACCTCCGTGATGCAGGTCATCTCGCAACGGGTGCGCAGCGAGCAGGCCGTACAGTAACGAGGCACGCACAGCAGAAGGGGGTGGATCACCGCGCGTGATCCACCCGCTTCTGCTGCAAAAAGGTTAGTCTTCGACCTCGAACACAAACTCAATCTCGACCGGCGCATCGAGCGGCAGCACGGCCACGCCCACAGCCGATCGCGCGTGGATGCCGATGTCACCAAACACGCGCCCCAGGAATACCGAGGCGCCGTTTGCGACCGTCGGTTGCCCGGTAAACGAGGGGTCAGACGCGACGAATGCGGTGACTTTCACCACCTGGCTGATCTTGTCAAGCGAACCGAGCACGCCACGTGCGGCGGCAAGACCGTTCAGAGCGCACTGGCGGGCAAGCTCCTCTGCCTGCTCGGCGGACACGAGACCCTCACCATCGCCAACTTTGCCCGTCACGGGCAGCGCACCGTCGACGAACGGCAGCTGACCGCTCGTGTAGACCAAGTTTCCACGGCGCAGTGCGGGCACATAGGCGGCCACGGGAGCTGCAACCACCGGCACTTCGTAGCCAAGCTCGCGGAGTCGATCTTCGATAACAGCCATGGATCAGGCCTTTCTCTTCATGTAGGCAACATTGCCGCCGGCTGGGCCGGCGATGATCTGCACCAATTCCCAGCCTTGGCCTCCCCAGTTATTGAGGATCTGTGCCTCATTATGAAGCAGGAGAGGGGTCACGAAGTACTCCCAGCGCTGCGGTTCAATTTCCTGGCCTTCGCTCACGATGTCCTCCTGTGGATCTGGTTCAGGTGATGCCCGGCGCTCGGCGCCTGAGGTGCGCAGCGCACGAATTATCAGGTGCGTCGCATACGATTTATCCTATGGCCTCCCAGTCACCTCAATCATCGCGCGCGAAGCGCGGCAACCTGCGCACCGCAAAGCCTCGCACCGCTGGCGGTGCACTCGGCGGAATCCTCGGCATCATCGTCATGAGCGTGGTCGCTGGCATTCTCCTTACTGCTGCCGTCACCCCGGTCGTCGCACTTAGCGGCGCCGCAGCGAGTTCCGCCATCAGCATCTTCGAAGAACTCCCCAACCACCTCAATCCGGGCCGCCTGGCTCTGCCGTCGACCATCTACGCCAAGCAGTCAGACGGCACGGAAGTCGAAATCGCGACGTTCTACGCGCAGGATCGCGAAATGGTGGGATGGGATCAGATCTCGCAGTACGTGAAGGATGCCGCTGTCGCGGAGGAAGATCCGCGGTTTTACACGCACGGCGGCGTTGACGTGCTAGCGACCAGTCGCGCAGTGCTGCAAAACGTTGCTGGTCAGGGCTTTTCGGGGGCTTCGACCATCACGATGCAGTACGTGCGCAACGTGTTGATTCAAGAGGCGGAGGCAATCTCCGACCCCGAAGAGAGCCAAGCCGCGTACGACGCAGCGATGAAGCAGTCGATCGACCGCAAACTGCAGGAAATGCGCTACGCGGTGAGTCTCGAGAAAGTTTATTCGAAAGACGAGATCCTGCTCGGATACTTGAATATCGCCCTCTTCGGCCGCCAAATCTATGGAATTGAGTCGGCGGCTCAGTATTATTACGCCAAGTCAGCGGCTGATCTGACAATTGCAGAGGGCGCGAGCCTCGTAGCAATCGTCAACAACCCCTCGCGCTACCAGATCGACCTCTCTGAGAACATTCCGGCCAACCAGGAACGCCGCGACAAGATCATCGGCTCCATGCTTCGCGAGGACCGCATCACACAGGCGCAGCACGACGAAGCGGTGGCGACTCCGGTAACACCTGTCATCACCCCTCGCGCCTCTGGTTGTGCCGTCGCAGAGAACATCGGGCTCGGCCACTTCTGCAACTATGTTCAGCTCTACATTCAGAACGACCCGAGCTTCGGCAGCACCGGCGAAGAGCGCAACTTCAACTTCCTGCGCGGCGGGTACAAGATCATGACGACGATTGACCTCGACATGCAGGCCGCGGGCCTGGCTGCGGTGCAGTCGGTGGTTCCGGCTCAAATGGACGGTATTGACATCGGTTCGGCGAGTTCGAGCGTCGAGGTCGGTACCGGTCGCGTGCTTGCGATGGTGCAGAATCGTCCGTTTAGCAACGACCCAGCGGTGCTCGAAGCGAATCCCGGATATACCAGCATCAATTACAACACCGATTTCGAGTACGGCGGATCGAGCGGGTTCCAGGTCGGCTCGACCTTCAAGCCCATCACCCTGGCCGAGTGGCTCCGCACTGGCCACTCGGTACGCGACATTGTGAACGCGAACGGCCGAACCGTTCAGGAAAGTTCCTTCAGAGCCGAGTGTCTGGGCGGCATTTACGGCACTGGTTCCTTCAAGTTTCAGAACGACCAGGGCACTCAGCGGGGCAACCAGTCGGTGCTGAACGTGATTGCCCAGTCCATCAACGGCGGCATTGTCTCTATGCAGCAGAAAATGGATCTGTGCGAGACGTTCGAGACCGCAAAGAACCTCGGCATCCATCGGGCGAGCCCACAGACCCTGCCTGGGCTCACGAACACCGGGACGACGGATCTCACCATTGTTCCCTCGAACGTGTACGGCGGCATCGACGAGATCGCCCCGATCACGATGGCGGGCGCATTTGCGGCATTTGCTGGCGGCGGCCAGGTTTGCACGCCGGTACCCATTGACTCGATCACCGGGCCGGAGGGTGAAGAGGTCCTCTTCACCAAGAGCAAGTGCCAGAGCGGCATCTCCCCTGAGGTTGCGGCCGGCGTCTCCTATGCCCTCGAGTACACGGTAAATAGTGGTCTCGCCACTCACGCGCGCTCGGCGATCGGCGTTCCCCACCTTGCTAAGACCGGCACGACCGACAACGTCGTAGACAACTGGACGGTGGGATCGAGCACCCGGGTTGCGACCGCGACGTGGGTGGGCAACGTCACCGGCAAGGTATCAACAATGCTGTTCGGACGCTTCACGGGCATCATGGTCGCTGACCAGACCATCTGGCCCGCGATCATGAACGTAGCGGATTCGAAGTACGGCGGTGAGGCATTCCCAGCACCCCCTCAGTCGGCGCTCAAGGTGACGACCTCCCAGGTACCCGAGGTGCGGGGAAAGACATTCGAAGAGGCACAACAGCTGCTGACCTCGGCCGGGTTTGACGTGACAGATGGGGGCGAGCAAGATTCCTCGGTGCCCGCTGGCTTTGTGTCAGCGACAAACCCAGGCGGTGGTGCGGAAACAATCGCTGGTTCCACGATTACGGTGTATCGAAGCAATGGGAGCATGTCGACGATTCCTGAAATCCCCGCTGGCAGCACAGGCGATGCGGCCCGGGCAACCCTGCAGACCGCAGGGTTCTCGGATGTCTCCCTGCGCTGCGACACCGGCAATACCGGCAACCCTGGCAGCAAACCCTTCGTATCGGTTGATCCGGGCGTGGGCACCGAAGCGAAGCGCGACAACCAGGTGCGTATTACGGTCAACTGTTCATGAGTGGTCGTGCTGGCTCGTCTGAAGCCCACCTGAGAGTGCGTCAGGCCTCGGGCGGCGGTGGCAGCAAGGCCGCCGCTGCCCTCGGCCTGGCCGTGGGTGCGGTCGCCCTCTGGGCGACCGCCGTCGAACCGCAGCTATTCACCCTGAGGCGTCACACGGTTGCGCTTCTCCCCGCCGGGCACGCTCCCCTGCGCGTGCTACAGCTGTCTGACCTGCATCTCGCGCCCTGGCAACACCGCAAGATCAACTGGGTGAGAAGCCTTGCCGAGTTGCGGCCAGACCTCGTGGTGCTCACCGGCGACCAGATGGGTCATCGAGGAGCCCGTGGACCACTGCTGCACGCCCTCCAAACATTGTCCGAGGCGGGGATCCCCGGTGTCTTCGTACACGGCTCGAACGACTACTACAGCCCCATTGTGAAGAACCCACTAAAGTACCTGCGGGCGCCAAGCCGCAAGGGTTCACGCACCCCAGACATCGACACAGCAGCGTTGACCCGGGGCCTGACCGATGACCTGGGGTTTGTGAACCTCAACAACGCGGCCACGTCGCTCACGCTACGCGGCACCACGTTCGAGGTTTTCGGACTCGGCGATCCGCACATTGGCTACAACGACGCGGCGAAAATGCACGCGTCGCTCGCCGCGCTGCGTGACGTCGGCGGCGCGGGCGCGACAGCAGTAGGTGAAGCAGACGCCTCAGATTCCCCGGGTTCACCAGTGCCCTCAGAGCAACCGCGGCTCGGAGTGGTGCATGCTCCCTACCAGGCCGCTCTCAACGATCTACTCGACGAGGGTGCTGACTTCATTTTCGCGGGCCACACGCACGGCGGTCAGGTTCGCATGCCGGGGGTGGGAGCTCTCACCACCAACTGCGATCTCCCTACCGAGCAGGCACGCGGCCTGAGCGTCTGGTACGACGCGGAGCGGGCGGCGTTCCTGAACGTCAGCGCCGGGCTCGGCGCTTCGATCTATTCACCGATTCGATTCGCATGCCGGCCGGAGGCCTCACTCATCACACTGGAAGCCGTGCGCGACTAGCGCTTCGTCACAGCCCTGCCCCTCGCACAGCCGTGCGCTGTTCGCCCGTGTGCCGCTCGCGCACCGGCACCCTGTGCTCGTGCTGCCCTGCCACTTGCTCAGCCTCGAGTGGGCGCGTATGGTGGCTTCCGGACTCGCGAACCAACCATTCACGCCCACTCGAAAACACGCCACTCGAAATCGGGACAGCGGCGTTCCCACTGGCACTGCCGGGGGCACTGCCAGTGGGGCTCCTACCTATGCGACGAGGAGCTTCTGCGCGACCAGTTCCGCGATCTGTACTGCGTTCAGCGCGGCACCCTTGCGCAGGTTATCGTTCGAGAGGAAGAGCGCAATTCCGCGCCCTTCGGGAGCCGACTGATCTTCGCGAATGCGACCCACAAAGCTCGGGTCCTGCCCGGCTGCCTCAAGCGGCGTGGGCACCTCGCTGAGCGCGACCCCCGGCGCCGCAGACAGCACCTCAGTCGCGCGCGCCGCGGACAGCGGGCGCGCAAACTCGGCGTTGATCGCCAGTGAGTGTCCGGTAAAGACGGGCACGCGCACGCATGTGCCAGCGACCCGAAGCTCCGGCAGCTCGAGAATCTTCCGGCTCTCGTTGCGCAGCTTCTTCTCTTCGTCGGTCTCACCCTGGCCGTCGTCGACGATCGAACCCGCGAGCGGCACCACGTCGAACGCGATCTGCTTCGCGTAGATCGTGGGCTCCGGCATCGATACGGCTCGCCCGTCGTGCACGAGGCCCTCGATTCCCCCGGCCTCGACCGCAGCGGTGACCTGCCCGGCGAGTTCTTTTGCCCCGGCGAGGCCCGAGCCCGAGACAGCCTGGAAGGTCGTCACAACGAGTCGCTCCAGCCCGGCCTCGGTGTCAAGCGCCTTGAGTACCGGCATGGCAGCCATGGTGGTGCAGTTGGGGTTGGCGATGATGCGCTTGGCACCCTCCGCGAGCGCCTCGTCGATTGCGTGCGGATTCACCTCGCTCACTACGAGCGGAACCTCGGGATCAAGACGCCAGGCGCTGGAGTTGTCGATGACCACCGCACCTGCGGCGGCAAACTTCGGGGCGTACTGCTTCGAAGCGGTGCCACCAGCGGAGAAGAGGGCGATATCGATGCCCGAGACATCGGCGGTGTCGACGTCCTCCACCACGATCGGCTCGCCGCGGAACTCAATGGTGGTTCCCGCCGAGCGCGCGCTCGAAAAGAAACGCAGCGTCGTGAAGGGCAGGTCGCGCTCGTCAAGCAGGCGACGCATCACGCCACCAACCTGGCCGGTGGCGCCAACTACGGCAACGGTTAAACTCTGTCTCTCAGCCATCGTAGGCTCCTGTCTGCGTGTGAGGAGGTGCCCGTGCGGTCACCCTGCCTGTGAGGTGGGGGTGGATCACGCCTGGCGATCCACCAGCAAAAGGTTGTGCGCGGACGCTAGCGCCCAGTTCCCCCGTATACGGTGGCCTCTGACTCTGCATCGAGGCCGAACGCGGTGTGGAGGGCTCGCACCGCCTTCTCCATCGCGTCAGCGTGAGTCACCACAGAGATGCGGATCTCGGAGGTGGAGATCATCTCGATGTTGATGCCTGCCTCGAAGAGTGCGCGGAATAGCTGCGCCGAGACACCGGAGCTTGTGCGCATCCCCGCACCCACGACGGCAACCTTCGCAATCTGATCGTCATAGAGCAGGCTCGTGAAGCCCAGCTCATCACGGTCGGCCTCAAGCGCCTCGACAACCTTGCGGCCCTCGGCGAGCGGCACGGTAAAGGAGATATCGGTGCGATTCGTGTCGGCAGCGGAAATGTTCTGCACGATCATGTCGATATTGGCGTTCGTCTTCGCGACGCACTCGAAAATCTGTGCGGCCTTGCCGGGCACGTCGGGCACTCCGCCTACCGTGACCTTGGCCTCGTTCTTCTCAGCGGCGACACCGGTGATAATCGGCTCTTCCATCTGAACTCCCTTCGGGTGCCCCTTCGCGGGGTCGTAGACGATCGTGCCTTCTTCGTTCGAGAACGAGGATCGGACGTGCAGCACGACCCCATGACGGCGTGCGTATTCGACCGCGCGCAGGTGCAACACCTTCGCGCCGGAAGCGGCAAGCTCGAGCATCTCCTCAGACGTGATGGCATCGATCTTGCGCGCGAGCGGAACGATTCGCGGGTCGGTGGTGAAGATCCCGTCAACATCGGTATAGATCTCGCACACGTCGGCATCAAGCGCGGCGGCGAGCGCGACTGCGGTGGTGTCGGATCCACCGCGTCCCAGGGTGGTGATGTCACCCGTTCCGCGGTTGAAACCCTGGAAGCCCGCGACGATCGCGATCGCACCCTGATCGAGCGCCTCGCGCACGCGCTTGGGTGTGACATCAACGATCTTCGCAGCACCGTGCTCGGCTGTCGTGATCATGCCAGCCTGGCTGCCAGTGAACGAGAGCGCTTCGACGCCCATTCCCTTGATCGTCATCGCAAGCAGCGCCATCGAAATGCGCTCGCCAGCGGTGAGGAGCATGTCGAGCTCACGCGGAGCCGGAATCGGGGTGACCTCGGCGGCGAGATCGAGCAACTCATCGGTGGTGTCACCCATGGCACTGACGGCAACGACGACCTCATTACCGGCGCGCCGGGTCTCGACGATTCGCTTCGCAACGCGCTTGATGCTCTCGGCATCAGCGACAGAAGACCCGCCGAATTTCTGCACGATCAATGCCACGGGTGGGACCTCCTGCATGCGGTCGGGGAAAAATTTCGGGTTTGCACCAACGACCATCTTACCGCGACCCGCATGGGGAAGCGTCCAGCCCCTCCTCACGCCAGCTCCACCAGGGTTCTGTCGCGTTGAGCGCGGCAACCGGGGCCAGGGCGCTAGACCTGCTGTCGCCCTTCGAACGCTCGACCCAGCGTCACCTCATCGGCGAACTCAAGGTCTCCCCCGACAGGAAGCCCCGACGCGAGTCGCGAAACCGGTACCTCAATGGCGCTTAAGAGCCGAGAGAGGTAGGCGGCCGTGGCTTCCCCCTCAAGATTCGGATCCGTGGCGAGAATCACTTCCCGAATCTCGGCCTCGCCCAGTCGACGCATCAGCGAGGCGATGTTGAGGTCATCGGGACCGATGCCGTCTATCGGACTGATCGCGCCGCCCAGCACGTGATAGAGCCCCCGGAACTGGCGAGTGCGCTCAATCGCCACGACATCCTTCGGCTCCTCCACCACACAGATCATCGTCGGATCGCGGCGCGGATCGCGGCACACCGAACACCGCACCTGCTCGGTAATGTTGCCGCACACCTCACAGAAATGCACCCGTTCGCGCACGTCGGTGAGGAGTTCGGCCAGTCGAGTGACGTCGAAGTTCTGTGTCTGCAGAATGTGAAACGCAATGCGTTGCGCCGACTTTGGTCCGATGCCAGGCAAACGGCCAAACTCATCGATGAGATCCTGCACGATGCCGTCGTACATGAGTTACCTCGCCTTAACTGTCATATTGTTTCGAGAGCGGAATCTCTTCGATGAACTTTGCGCCGAGTACCTCGCGCACGACCGACTCCCCGTACCGTGTGAAAGTCGGGGCGTTCGTCATCGGCCGCGCCTCCGGAGGATCAGGCTTTGAGACGGTTTCCGCCTGCGCCAGTGCCTGACCCGACGACGGGCTTTCACGGTGTTCGGTGCGTGTTCCGGTGCCCGCGCCATTCAGTGGATCGGCACCGTCGCGCGCGTCGTCGAACTCAGGTGGTGGTTCGTCAGTGAGCCCCGCGTAGGGATCGTCCGGAGCTTCCCCGACGAGTTCAGGGGGAAATGAGGGATCGAGCTGTAGATTCCGGTCGGGCGTGAACGTCGCATCGCGGGGCTCGCTGACCGGTGGCTTCGTAGCCGCCGCACCGATGCCCCCGATCAAGGCGCTGAGGCGTGCCGAGATGGGGTCTATCTCAGCATTTCCCGCAGGGTCGGGGTCCTCAGCCGCTTCCCCTGGCCCGTCTAGCGCGCCGGGGGCCTCGGGCGACGACGCCGGCGGCACACCGGGCGCGCCGGCAGGCAACTGCTTCGGCACGTACCGCACCGTGAGCCCAATTGCCGCACTGATCGCCTCGCGCAACGGACCGGCCCCGACCGACTTAAAACTCTCGAGGTCTGACTGGCTCGCGATTCCGATCGTGAGCACGTCATCGTGGAGTTCGAGCGGCACCACCGGGCGCACCGCGTTCCAAGCGTCACGGTCGTGCTCGAGGATCTCCTCGAGCAGGTCTGCCCAGACCTCGCGCAGCTCGTCAAGCGTCACCGGTTCAGCGATCGGTGTTGCGACGCGGGGCTGGTTCTCGTTGCTCCCCGCAGTGGATCCGGCGTTCGCCGGGCCGGCAGAACCTGCCCCGGCCGAGTCACTGCGCAGAAACTCGCGGGCCGATCGCAGTGTACTGATGATGTCCGGTGCTGGCTCGCTGGCCACGGGGGCGGGCGCGGAGGGTGGTGCCGATCCTGCAGCAGGCACCAAGCCCGAAGTCGACACTGAGGCCGAAGCAGGCACCGAGGCCGAAGCAGGCACCGAGGCCGAGGCCGAGGCCGCGTCCTGAGCCGACATGGAACTCCGTGTCGTCGTTGGTGCGGCACCAGGTGCCGGAGCAGCGCTGGTCACGGCAGCCGGGCCAGACGCGGGAACCGCGGTGGCAAGCGCCCGCGCGATCATCAGCTCGAGGTGCAGTCGTGGTGCCGTGGCACCAGCCATCTTGTCGAGCGCGGTGCTCACCGTGTCAGCGAGGCGAGAAAGTTCGCCCCGACCAAAGGCCTGGGTTTGCTCGAACATGCGTTGCAACTGCGCCTCGGGAACACCGCGGAACACGGCGGCAGCGCCGTCGATTGATGTCGCGCTGATGACGATGAGATCGCGCAGCCGCTCGAGCAGATCTTCGACGAAACGCCTGGGATCTTGCCCGGTCTGCACAACGCGATCGGTCGCGCGGAATGCCGCCGCAGCGTCGCTCGCGGCGAGCGCAACAACGACCTCGTCAAGAAGTTCTGAACTCGTGAAGCCGAGCAGGCCAGCGGCGCGCTCGGTGGAGACTCGGCCTTCTTCGCTGCCGGCAATGAGTTGGTCGAGAATACTGAGCGTGTCTCGCACCGACCCGCCACCGGCACGGACGACCAGCGGCAGCACGCCGGGTTCAACGTCCACCTCTTCGCTGTCGCACAGACTCTGGGCATAGGTGATGAGCGCGGCTGGCGCGATGAGCCGAAACGGGTAGTGGTGGGTGCGTGAGCGAATCGTGCCGATGACCTTTTCGGGCTCGGTGGTCGCGAAAATGAACTTCACGTGCGGCGGCGGCTCTTCAACGATCTTCAGCAGCGCGTTGAAGCCGCCCGGCGTCACCATATGGGCCTCGTCGATGATGAAGATCTTGAACCGATCTCGGGCCGGCGCGAATACCGCGCGCTCGCGCAATTCACGGGCGTCATCGACACCTCCGTGACTGGCCGCGTCGATCTCTACCACGTCGAGAGAGCCGCCTCCGGCACGACTCAGTTCGACGCAGCTCGGGCACACTCCGCACGGCGTGTCGGTGGGGCCTTCGGCGCAGTTCAGACAACGGGCAAGCACGCGCGCGGAGGTGGTCTTTCCGCATCCGCGAGGGCCGCTGAACAAATATGCGTGACCGATGCGCCCGTTGCGCAGCGCGGTCATGAGGGGTTCGGTCACATGGGCCTGCCCGATCATCTCGGAAAAGCCCTCTGGCCGATAACGGCGATACAGTGCGGTAGCCACGCACCCATGCTACCGGCGGGCACCGACAATCAGCCGGGGAGTGATTCCGTTCGCTCCCTAGACTGCGATGACGCTCGATCACTACTCACGAGTTGCCACGATTGCCGCGCGATTTCGGCTTCCTCGTCGGTCGGCACGACAAGCACCTGCACGCGTGAGGAATCAGTGCTGATTCGCCGGGGACCCGACTCCAACGAGGCGTTGCGCGCCGCATCGATCTCGATCCCCAGCCATTCCAAGCCCACACAGACTTCCGACCGCAGGGGCGCGTGATTCTCGCCCACGCCCGCAGTGAAGACGAGCGCATCCGCGGCCCCCAGTTCGACGAGGTACGCCCCCACATAGTGGCGGATCCGCCGCGCATACACATCCAGCGCCAACCGCGCGCGTGCTGACCCGGCATCGGCCGCCGCCCGCACGTCTCGCATGTCGTTCGACCCCGCGAGGCCGACGAGCCCCGATCGCTTGTTCAGGAGTTCGTCGAGTTGATCCACTGAGTAACCCGTACGCAGCAGGTGCAGCAGCACCCCCGGGTCGAGGTCGCCGCTCCGGGTACCCATCACGAGCCCTTCGAGTGGGGTGAGCCCCATCGAGGTCGCCACAGAGCGACCACCATCGATGGCGCAGACCGATGCACCGTTGCCGAGGTGCAGCACGATCTGCTTCAAAGAGTGGATCGGCTCCCCCAGAAAGTCGGCCGCCCGCTGCGCCACGACCTGGTGCGAGGTGCCATGAAACCCGTAGCGGCGAATTCCGTGCGCCGCGGCGATCTCGGTGTCGATCGCGTAGGTGTATGCCTCCGGAGGCATGGTTTGGTGGAACGCCGTGTCGAACACCGCGACATGAGGCACTTGGGGGAACGCCGCGCGCGCCGCCACGATTGCCTGATGATGCCCGGGGTTGTGCAGCGGCGCGAGCTCCGCGAGCTCGAGAATCCTCGCAGCGACCGCGTCCGTGATGAGCGTCGGATCGACGAATTCACTGCCCCCCTGCACGATGCGATGCCCGACCGCAGACAGCCCAAGTTCGGAAAGCGGCTGTCCGGCCGCAGCGCAAGCATCGACCATCGCGGCAAATGCGGCACGATGGTCGCGGATCGGCATCTCACTCTCAGTGCTCACTGACCCGGCCCGGTGCACGACGCGGCCCATCGACTCACCGATGCGCTCGATAAGCCCCGAGGCTTCCCGCCGCTCGGTGTGCGCGTCGATGAGCTGATACTTGATTGACGATGACCCGCTATTCACCACCAGAATGAGGCTCACGCGTGTGCCTCCTTGCCCATGCCCGCCTGCACCGCGGTGATGGCCACGGTGTTCAAGATATCGTCGATCGTGGCCCCCCGAGAGAGATCGTTGACCGGCTTGTTCAGGCCCTGCAACACCGGACCGACGGCGACGGCCCCAGCCGAACGTTGCACGGCCTTATACGTGTTGTTCCCCGTATTCAGGTCGGGGAATATGAACACGGTCGCGCGCCCCGCCACCGATGAGCCGGGCAGCTTGGACGCACCGGTCGCGGGGTCGGAGGCCGCGTCGTATTGAATTGGGCCATCGATGAGCAGATCGGGCCGTGCCGCACGGGCGATCTCAGTCGCACGACGCACTTTATCGACGTCGGCTCCACTTCCTGAATCGCCGGTGGAATAGGACAGCATCGCGACTCGGGGGTCGACGCCGAACTGTGCCGCCGTCTCCGCGGAGGAAATGGCGATGTCGGCGAGCTGCTCGGCGGTCGGATCGGGGTTGACCGCGCAGTCGCCGTACACGAGCACGCGATCGGCGAGCGCCATGAAGAACACGCTTGACACCACCGAGACACCCGGTTTCGTCTTGATGATCTCGAGGCTCGGCCTGATCGTGTGCGCCGTCGTGTGTGCGGCACCCGAGACCATCCCATCCGCCAGACCCAACTGCACCATCATGGTGCCGAAGTAGCTCACATCGGTCATCCGCTCGGCGGCCTCCTCAAGCGTCACCCCCTTGTGTGCGCGCAGCCGCGCGTACTCGGTGGCGAAACGTTCACGCAGAGGGGAGGTTTCGGGATCCACGACCTCGGCACCCGCGAGCGAGAGACCGAGTTCAGACACGCGCTTGTGCACGGCGACCTCGTCGCCGAGGATCGTGAGCCGGGCGGTCCCGCGCGCCAACAGCGAACTCGCGGCGCGCAGAATCCGATCGTCATCGCCCTCGGGCAGGACGATGTGCGCATCCGCCGCGGCCGCGCGCTCAAAGAGTTCGTAGGCGAACATGATGGGCGTGCGCACCTCGCCGCGATACAGCTCCAGCCGGTCACGCAGCAGCGCCGCGTCCACGTGCTGACGAAAGAGCCCGATGACAGTGTCGAGCCGCGCGGGCTCGTCGGCGCTCAGCACGCCGCGCGACTGCGTGATGTGCTGAGCGGTGTCGAAGGTGCCGAGCGAGGTATGAATCACGGGCAGCGCGGAGCCGATGCCGTCAAGCAACCGCTCGACATCCGGCGACAGTTCGAAGTCCCCGTTCAGCACCACCGCGGCGAGCGTCGGAAACGTGGGGGCCTCGTGCGCCATCGTCACCGCGAGCAGGGTTTCCGCGCGATCCGCCGCCACGACCACGGCCGAGCCCTCGAGGAGCCTGGGCAACACATGTTCCATCGACATTCCCGCGATCACAATCTGCCGCACCTCGCGGGCAAGCAGCTCGGCCCCGCCGCGCACCAGGCGTCCACGGACCGCGGCCAACACCGTTGCCACGGTCGGCGACACGAGCGCGATCTCCTCCGGAAGCGCCCACACCGGAAGGCCCGCCGGCACCGCCGCGCTCACCTCGGTCACGATGCGCTCCAGCGCTGGTGGATCCGCCCGATTGACGAGGACGGCGAGCAGGCTGGCGTGTGCGGCGTGGAGTTCGTGCCTGCCGATCTCGGCTACCTGCGCGATATCGCTCGCCGTGCGCGGGGTGCTCTGCCCCAGGGTCTCCGATGCGTCGTGGGTGCGCCCGCTCACGATCAACAGCACCGGAGTGTCGAGGTTCGCCGCGACGCGCGCGTTGAACGCGAGCTCCGTGGGAACGGCGACATCGGTGAAGTCACTCCCGACCACCACCACCGCGTCGCATCGAGATTTCAATGCCTGATATGCCGTGACGATCCGAGCGATCGCAGCATCGGGGTCGTCGTGCGCCTCGTCATAGGTGGCTCCGACGCACTCTGCATAGCTCGCGCGGGCCGTCGCGCGGGTCAGCAACAGCTCGAGCACGCGGTCTCGCGTGTCCCCCGCGCGGATCAGCGGCCGGAAGACCCCCACCCGCGGCGCGTCGACGAGCATGGCATCGAGCACACCCAGTGCCACCGCGCTCTTCCCGGATCTGCCCTCGGCAGACGTCAAATATATTGAAGCGACCACGTGCACCAGTCTAGGCGGAGGGCATGCAAGACCCCCCACGTACCCGGTAGAGCCCGGCTACCCTTGCTGCATTTCTGCCCTGGGGGAGTTCACCGAGGTACCGCCACGTGGGGGGCCTCAATAGTCTAGCGGAATCGCAGGCGACTGATGATCCAGCCGGGGGTCGGCGAGATCTAGTGCTTGCCCTGCGCAGCGACCGCCGCCGCGCCTGCCGCCGCAGCCTCGGGGTCGAGGTAGCGGCCCGGGCCAGCGGGCGTGCCGTCGGCATTGATCTCGTACACCAGCGGCATACCGGTCGGGATGTTCAGCGACGCGATGTCGGCATCGCTGATGCCGTCGAGGTGCTTCACGAGCGCGCGCAGCGAATTGCCGTGCGCGGTGACCAACACCGTCTGGCCCGCGTTCAGGTCGGGAAGGATCTCCCCCTCCCAGTAGGGAATCAGGCGATCGATGACATCTTTCAGACACTCGGTCTGCGGCCGCTGCCCGTCGATGCCCGCATACCTGGGGTCGTTCGCCTGCGACCACTCGCTCGCGTCATCAAGCGCGGGCGGCGGGGTGTCAAACGAGCGACGCCACTGCATGAACTGCTCCTCGCCGTACTTGGCGAGCGTCTCAGCCTTGTCGAGCCCCTGCAACGCGCCGTAGTGCCGCTCATTCAGCCGCCACGAGCGACGCACCGGGATCCACAATCGATCGGCGGAATCGAGCGCCAAGTTGGCCGTCTGAATGGCCCGACTCAGCAGCGACGTGTAGAGCACGTCTGGCGCGAGCCCGGAGTCGGCGATGAGTTCACCAGCACGACCGGCCTCGGTGCGCCCCTTCTCGGTCAGGCGCACGTCGACCCACCCGGTGAAGAGGTTCTTCTCGTTCCACTCGCTCTGGCCATGGCGCAACAAAATCAACGTGTTCGTCATGGCTCAAGACTACAGCCGCTTGAGACGGGGCACGTCCCGCGTGCGTCCTGCGTCTGCGGGCACGATCGTTTCTTGTGTCACTGCGATGATCTCGCCACTCGCCGTGCGCACCTCAAGCGGCGCGTCTTCGGCGACCGAACGCTTCAAGAGGGCCAGCGCGATGCCACCCCATTCGTAGTGCAGGGCCGCGCGCGTAATGCGACCTACGGGCCTTGCATCGGCGGATCCAGATTCGCCTGCGAGGTACACAAGGGCGCTTGCTTCCGGCAACTCACCCCCAGATCCGTCGAGGTGCAGCATGGCAAGCCTGCGCGGGGGGTGCCCCAAATTGTGCACCTTCGCTACCGTCTCCTGCCCGCGATAGCATCCTTTGTTCAAGTGAACCGCGGTGCGTAGCCAGTCAAATTCGTGCGGGATCGCGCGATCGTCAACCTCGCCGTGAACGCTCGGGCGCCACGCTCGCACTTCGAGTGCGTCGAGGGCCCCGAGGCCCGCGGCCCGCGCCACGCCCGAGGCAACGAGCCCCGCAACCTTCGGCAGATCCGCCCGCGAGAAAACGAGCTGCGACGCGACCCAACCGGTGCCGGCGTGCTCACCTCGCGCATACTGTGCCCCGCCCGGCTGTGCCTCGCCCCAGGGATCGCGCCACTCGGCCACCGCGAGCCCCAGACTTACTAGCGCGGGAAGAGCCGTGCCGCCGCCGCAAGCGAAGACCGCGGTAAACGAGTCTGAAACGTCGGTAACCTCGACGCGCAGTGCGAACCGCATGCGCAGCAGAAACGCGGTGAGCGATTCGGCTTCGCCTTCGTCGACGAGCAACCAGGCCCGTTCCCCGTCATCGGTGATGCGGATCGCGTGCTCGATGCGCCCATTGGGGTCAAGCAGCAGCGTCTCGGCTGAATCACCGACCGACAGCCCGAGCAACCGCTGGCTCGTCATCGAGTCGAGCCAATTCAAGCGATCTGGCCCGCTCACCGCAATCACACCGCGATGGGAAAGACTCACGATCGCGTCGCCCTCGGCGAGCGCACGCTGCTCGCTCAGTGGCGAACCAAAGTGCAGTGGCACCCCAAAAGCTTCGTCGGCGACTGCGCCGGGGAGATTCAGAAACGGGTCAGGCACGAACGAGCGAAACGCTTAGCGCTGGCCCTTAAAGAGCCGATAAATAACTGTTCCCGAGACCCACGCGATCGCAAGCGTGGCAAGAAGAAGCAACCCAGTGAAGAACAGTTCGAGTGCAAGCATGAGGCAAGTCTAGCAGCGCCCGTCAGGCGCCGACCAGCACCCCAATTCCGTCGATCAGCGCGATGATCAGCACCGAGCCAGCAACGCTAAAAGAGGTACGGGTGATGAACCCGATACGCTGCGCGGTGCCAAGTTGCAGTGCGAAGGTCACCAGAGTACTGACACCGACCGCGAGCGCGAGCCACTGAAACCGGGCCTCACCGGGCACCCACACGGTCACGAGAATGCCAAACACAGCGGCCACAACCCATGCCGCGATGAGCCGCGGAAGATGCCACGGATGCTTGTCGGGGATGGTCTGCTGGGTCACCCTGACATCTTCGCACACAGGGCACCCCGGCACCCCAGTAATATAGACAGCGGAGCACGCGCATTCCGCGCGGCGGAGGGGGCGCGATC
This sequence comes from Leucobacter fengyongliangi, assembly GCF_050971685.1. Taxonomy (NCBI): domain Bacteria; kingdom Bacillati; phylum Actinomycetota; class Actinomycetes; order Micrococcales; family Microbacteriaceae; genus Leucobacter; species Leucobacter fengyongliangi. The sequence continues at coordinate 121,483 of NZ_JBPCEU010000008.1, forward strand.
GTTGCAGCTGCTCTGCCTCACGGATGGTGACCCGGGTGCCGCACTTCCCAGCCTTGATCTCCTGCCGCACGAGCTCCGCACGTCGCCACTCACAGTTCGCCTGCCAGCGAGCGCGGCGGCCCGGTTCGACCTCATACTGGTGGATGCCACGCGCGACCCGCGCCGGGCACGAGCGGTCTGCCTCGAGCTTCTCGGCGACTGTCCGACGCCCCGCCTTCTTCTCATCACTGAATCCGCGCTCCCTGCGGTCACACCAGACTGGGGCATCAGCGACGTGTTGCTCCCTGCCGCGAGCCCCGCAGAAATCGACCTCCGCCTGCGCCTCGGCCAGGTGCGCCGAGATGCGGGAGACAGCGGCGAATCGGCCTCACTGACGGCGATCAGCATCGCGGGCATCGTCATCGACGAGCGCAACTTCACGGCGCGCGTACACAAGCGCACTCTCGATCTGACCTACAAGGAGTTCGAGCTCCTGCACTATCTCGCTGGCCACCCTGGCCGAGTGTTCACCCGCGAGCAATTGCTCAGTGAGGTGTGGGGCACCGATTACTTTGGGGGCACCCGCACGGTTGACGTGCACGTGCGGCGCCTGCGGGCAAAGCTCGGCGAGCACGAGGGCCTCATCAGCACCGTCCGTGGAGTCGGGTACGGGTTTGCGCGCGAGCGTGACCGAGACGAGCCGGAACCCTCGTGACTCTCACCTCCAGGCTCATCGACCCGAGTGATCGGCGCTCGATGGAGTCGGTGCGTGCACTGGTGGCCGAAGCTGAGCGCACAGACGGCACCGCCCCCTTCTCCGACCAGGCCTTGCTCGCGGCGAGCCGCGGCACGCGCACCCTGATCGCATTCGATGACGGTGAAGCTACGCGCGATCACACGACAGGGAGCCGTAGCCCCGTCGCCGTGGGCGTGTGCGGCGAGGGCGAACTCGATCTCGTGGTGCGTCCCGATGCCCGCGGCGCGGGAGTGGGAAGTGCGGCGCTCGCACACCTCCTCGCCGAGGCGGATCGCGAGACGCCTACGCCCCTGCGCGCCTGGGCGCACGGCGAGAATCCGGCGGCAAGCGCTCTCCTGCGCGGCGCGGGCTTTGCACCGGTGCGCACACTGTATCGGCTGGCCCTCGACCCGGCACGGCTTGCCGCGGCCATCACCGAGTCCCGTGCGATGCCCGCGGGTTTTGGCATCGAGCCCTTCAACCCGGCGAGTCACGAGCACGCCGAATCGTGGGTGCGCGTCAACGCCGCGGCTTTTGCCGACCACCCCGAGCAAGGCGGGGTCACCGACGCCGATTTCGCAGCACTTCGCGCGGAACACTGGTTCGATCCCGAAGATCTCATTCTCGCCAGAGACGAGTCGAACGGGTCGCTCGCCGGATACACCTGGATCAAGACCGTGCGCCAGGGCGAACTCGTTGAGGCCGAGCTCTACGTCTTGGGGGTCGACCCCGTCTATGCCGGACGTGGGCTGGGGGCCGCGCTCCTCGGGGAGACACTCAGGCGCATGAGCGAGCACCACCCCACCCGCATCACCCTCTACGTCGACGGCTCGAACGAGCACGCCCTGGCGCTGTACACCCGAGCGGGGTTCACGGTCGACACCGTGAGCACGCAGTGGCTCCGAAACAATGGGTAAACGCACGGCCTGTCTGCGCGCACAACGGTGGCATTTGACACAATGGGGTCATGAGTGACACTCCTGATTCGGCACGCCTCGCTGCGATCGTTCCCGTAACGGCATTAGACGCGCCTTTCCCACCCGGCGGAGAAGACCTGCCTGCCGACCGCTACATCGATCGCGAGATGAGCTGGTTGGCGTTCAACCAGCGGGTGCTCGAGCTCGCCGAAGACCCCGCGGTGCCCGTGCTTGAGCGAGCGAACTTCCTTGCGATCTTCGCGTCAAACCTCGACGAATTCTTCATGGTTCGCGTCGCCGGGCTGAAGCGCCGCATCCTCACCGGCCTGGCTCTGCCTACCAATGTGGGTCGGGCTCCTGGCGATGTGCTCGCGGTGATCAATCGCACCGCGTACGAGCTGCAGCAGCGACACGCCAGGTGCTGGGCTGATCAGGTGAAGCCAGACCTTGAGGCGGCAGGGGTGCGCTTCGTGAAGTGGGGCACGCTCGACGCGGCAGACCGCGAGATCCTTACCCACTACTACGAGCAGCACATCTACCCGGTGCTCATGCCTCTCGCGGTCGACCCGTCCCACCCGTTCCCGTACATCTCTGGGCGCGCGCTGAACGTGTCGATCCGAGTGCGCAACCCCCGCAGCGACAAGATCGAATTCGCGAGGCTGAAGGTGCCGCAAATGATTCCCCGCTACGTGCGGGTGGATCAGCGCGAATCGGCCGACAGCGTGCGGTTCATCGCGCTGGAAGAGCTCATTGCGAACCAGCTCGGAGGCCTGTTTCCCGGCATGGAGGTTATCGATCATCACGTCTTCCGCGTCACCCGCAACGAGGATGTCGAGATCGAGGAGGACGAGACCGAGAACCTCATCCAGGCACTCGAGAAGGAGCTGCTCAGGCGGCGTTTCGGGCCGCCGATCCGCCTCGAAATTTCAGATGACATGGACCAGGCGACGCTCGATCTGCTCGTGACCGAGTTCGACATCGACCAGGAACAGGTCTACACGCTGCCCGCGCCCCTTGACCTCAGCGGCCTGTTTGCGCTGACCAGACTCGAACGGCCAGATCTGAAGTTCAAACCGCACATTCCCGTGACGCATCCCAGCTTCCGCCCGAACACGCCAAGCGATACGCCCGACATCTTCCGCGCGATTGCGCGCCGCGAGGTGCTGGTGCATCATCCCTACGAATCGTTCGCGACCAGCGTGCAGGCGTTCGTCGAGCAGGCAGCGGTCGATCCCGACGTGCTGGCCATCAAACAGACGCTGTACCGCACCTCCGGCGACAGCCCGATCGTCGCGGCGCTCATCAAGGCGGCCGAGGCCGGCAAGCAGGTACTTGCTCTCGTCGAGATCAAGGCGCGCTTTGACGAGGAGGCGAACATCACCTGGGCCCGAAAGCTCGAGCAGGCGGGCGTACACGTGGTGTACGGCATGGTCGGCTTTAAGACGCACTGCAAGCTCGTGCACGTGATCCGCGAAGAGCAGGGCAAGCTCACGCACTACTGTCACATCGGTACCGGAAACTACAACCCGAAGACCAGCCGGATGTACGAGGATTTCGGGCTCTTCACCGCGTCGCCCGAAGTTGGTCGCGATGTAACCAAGCTGTTCAACGTGCTCTCTGGGTACGCCATCGAAACGAGCTACGATCGACTGCTGGTCGCTCCGGAGGGTCTGCGTGGGGGCCTGCTCGAGCGCATCGAGCGCGAGGCCGAGCACGCGCGTGCCGGGCGCCCCTGCGGCATCCAGTTCAAGGCCAACAGTATGGTCGATGAACAGATCATCGACGCGCTGTACCATGCCAGCCAGGCGGGCGTGCCGATTGAGGTGTGGGTACGCGGCATCTGCTCGATCCGCGCCGGAGTGCCGGGCCTGTCTGACAACATTCGGGTGCGTTCGGTGCTCGGTCGGTACCTCGAGCACTCCCGCATTTACGCGTTCGAGAACGACGGCGCGCGCGAGGTGTTCATCGGCAGCGCTGACCTCATGCACCGCAACCTCGACCGTCGTATCGAGGTATTGGTGCGCATCACCGAACGCGAGCACCTGGCGCGCATCTCACGGTTCTTCGACTTCGCATTCAGCGAGGATGTCTCCTCCTGGCGCATGCTCCCTGACGGCACGTGGCAGCGTCACTCGGTCGGCGAGAACGGGGAGGCGCTTCCCGATCTGCAAGACCTGGTGATGGTTGACCGCACCGAGGCGAGGTCGCGGGGCAGCCGATGACCGCTGCGGCAGAGACCGAGATTCTCGCGGCAGGAACCGTGTGCTGGCGGCGAGTCTCCGATCAGATCATGGTGTTGCTCGTGCATCGCACGAAGCAAAAAGACGTCTCCTTCCCCAAGGGGAAACTCGACCCGGGTGAAAGCATGCCGCAGGCTGCGGTGCGCGAAACCCTCGAGGAGACCGGCCTCGGGGTGACCCTCGGCGTGAACCTCGGTACGATCCACTACACCCTCCCCACCGGCGGGAAAAAGACCGTGCAGTACTGGGCCGCCGAGGTTACCGAGCCTGCGGTGCAGGTGTCACGGTTTATTCCCAATGCCGAAATCGAGGCGCTCGAGTGGGTGCCGGTCGCGCAAGCGCGCAAGCGCCTCAGCTATTCCGCCGACCAGGAGATTTTCGACGTGTTCGCGAATCTGGTCGAACGCGACGCGATCGACACATTTTCGGTGATACTGCTCCGGCACGCAAAGGCCGAGTCTCGCAGCGCCGTATTCCCCGAGGATCGTTTGCGTCCGCTCTCCGATTTCGGTGAGGATCAGGCGGAACTCCTCGTTCCCACCCTGGAAGCCTTTGGAGTGTCTCGCATTTACTCGTCAAACGCTGAACGCTGCATGCGCACGGTGGCACCGCTCGCCCATCACCTCCACAAGACGGTGCGCGTGCACGAAGGACTCAGTCAGGATGCCTGGGACGCGGGTGAGAGTAATGAATTGCGTCGCACGATTGGCAAGGTCGTGCGCAAGGGCAAGAACACGGTGATTTGCACGCATCGACCTGTGCTTCCCGATGCCGCACGAGAACTCGCTCTCGCCACCGGCAGTCTGCCTGGCGAGTATCTCCGTGAGGCCACTGCACTACCCACCGCCGGGTTCTCGGTCTTTCATCTGTCGCGGCGCTACCCGGGCGCAGGAATCCTCGGCGTCGAGATGTACCCGATCAAGCTCTGAGCCGAGACGACGTGCGGCTGTCCGGTTCGCATCGACCTACACACAGGGGTGGATCCCCACCCTGCCCTCAGCGAGAGCGCGGAGCGGGGATCCACTGCACTGGATCACGCGTGCGGCATGACCACCGCGCGGCCTGACAGCTTGCCATCGTGCAGGTCGTGGTACGCCTGCAGCGCGTCGGCCATGGCGTAGCGCTTGACGCTGGGCTTGATCTGGCCGGCGCGGTAGAGCGCGGCGACCTCGTAGAGCTCCTCGATAGTGCCCCAGTAGGTGTTCGTGAGTTCTGCCTCGTAGGGATTCGTATAGAAATCCCAGCTGGTGGGACCGCCCGCGACGCCCACCACGGTGATGCGGCCCTGGCGTCGCACGACCTGTTGGGCGAGCTGAATGGTGGGGGTGATGCCCACAAAGTCAAACACCGCGTCGACGCCCTGGCCGCCAGTGAGCTCCCGGATCTTCGCAACCTGATCGTCGCCGCCGGCCACCGCGATGGCACCGTTGACCTCGGCCTCGGCCATCGCCTCAGGCTTCATATCGGTCGCGATGATGGTGGCGCCAGTGATGGCCTTCAGGATCTGCACTGCCGTCTGACCGAGGCCACCCAGTCCGATCACGAGGGCGGTTCTGCCCCCGCCAGCGAGCTTTGGGAGCGCCAGTTTGATGGCGTGGTAGGGGGTAAGACCTGCGTCAGCCAGCGGTGCAGCGTCGACGGGATCGGCGTCGCCGAGTGGCACGAGGTTTCGCGCCGGCACCGTCATATACTCGGCCATACCCCCGTCGCGGCCGAGACCGGTGGCGAGGTAGGGCTGGGTTGCCGCGTTGAAGCAGTAAGTGTCTTGGCCGCGCGAGCAGGCGGGGCACGCGCCGCAGCCGATCGGCCCGTACACCAGGTACGCATCGCCCTTGGTGAATCCAGTCACGCCCGCGCCGACCTCTTCCACCCAGCCGGCGTTCTCGTGCCCGAGGGTATAGCTCGGAGCCAGCTGGGTCCCCATGCTCTCGTCAAACTGCTCGAAGATGGCCACGTCCGAGTGGCATGCTCCAGCCCCAGCGATCTTCAGCAGCACCTCCCCGGGACCGGGAGTGGGGCGATCCACGTCTTCGATCGAGGGAAATGTCTTCCACGCAGTGAAACGAACAGCCTTCATGGTCTTCCTCCATTTCGGAGCAGTGCCGTCGGCACCGGTAAGCGCCTTCGGGCGGCGCCGCCTTCATCCAGGCTACTCCGGCGAGTGCGAGTTTTCTAATGAAGCTTCAAGTTTCTTACCCGTTCGACTCCCCGGATTACTCGGTCCTCCCTATCCGGCAGCATCCGGGCGTACCTCATCGGAAAGCAACCACTCTCGAGCGCCGAGTTCGGCGGCACCCATCGCGTTGACCGTGGCCCGAGTACGCTCGCGCACATCGGCATCAAACTCTGGCCACTGGCAGATTCCCTGCGGCGCATCGGATGCCACCGAGCACCACTTGTAGACCCCGTTTTGCGTGTTCGTGGCGGCGTTCCACGACACGTCATTCGTAGTCCAGGTGCCGTCGACCTGCTGGGCGAACTGAATGCGCACCATCAGGAACTCGTTGTTCACGCGTTCGCTCGGTGGCGCCGACTCGCTAATCGTGTTCCCCAGGCCGTAGGCGATCCACCGCCCGTTATAGACCTCCATGGGTTGCACCGAATGGGTGTGATGGTTGTACACAAAGTCGAAGAGGCCGCTGTCGACCAGTTGGTGAGCATTTCCTACCTGCTGCACGTCGGGCACCGTGGAGTACTCGGTGCCCGCGTGCTGCACGCCGATCACCAGGTCGGCACCAGCTTCACGCGCGGCCTGCGCCTTCGCGATGCTTCGCTCCGGATCCAGACCCAGCTCGGGCCCACCGTAGTCAACCTGCCAGTCGTATTCTGCGGAGAGACCGTTCAGCGAGAACGTCGACGTAATAATCGCTATCTTCACGCCGTTCGCCTCGACGATCAGCGGCACGTCGCGCTCACCTTCGGCGCGATACGAGCCGGTGTGCGCGATGCCCGCGGCGTCGAGCCCGTCAAGGGTGCGGATCAGGCCCTCGGTACCCATGTCAACCGTGTGGTTGGAAGCCGTCGTGCAGACGTCGTAGCCAATGTCTTTCGCAGCAGCCGCAAGCTCCGGTGGCGTGCTGAACGCCGGATACCCAAAGTACGGACCGCCCACTGGAGCAAGCGGGGTCTCCATCTGGCAGATGGCAAGATCGGCGCGGTCAAGATACGCGCGCTGGCCCTCGAGAAGCGGAACGAAGTTGAAGTTCTGCCCCAGTTCATTTGTCGGGATCGCGTACGGGGTCCAGAGCCCCTGGTGGAACAGGAGGTCGCCCGTCACCGCCACCGAGACACAGTGCAGTGTCGGGCACTCGGGCCCGACCCCCGGCTGCGGCTCAGGCACTGGCTCCGGGGTCGGCGCAGCGGCGGCCGCTGGGGTCGGGGTCGGGGTGGGCTCCGACTCGACCGCACAACCTGCGGAACCGAGGATGAGCGTCAAGGCTATTGCTGCGGTAAACGGGGTTCTGTGCACTGGCAGCGACGGTTTCCTCATGGTGCGATTCTACGCGAGGGCGTCGACACCCCATTCGTTCACGCGTGTTCACCTTCCGTTCACCCGCCGGAGGAAGACTGGCCACATCCGGGACGTAGCGTGAAGCACGTGGGCCATCGCCTACTGTGCACATCATCACAGCAATCAGAAATGGAAACGACACGCAGTGAAGACTTCAGCTTCAATCAAAGCCATCACCATCGGCGGGATTGCTCTCCTCGCACTCACCTCCTGCGCTTCCAACGAGGGTGGCACCACAGAGACGACCGATGGCGCAGCCTCGTCGCTCTCCGGCTCACTCGTCGGTGTCGGCGCTTCCTCAATGGGCGCCGCACAGGAGGCCTGGATCGCTGGCTTCCAGACGGAAAACCCTGACGTCACCGTCAACTACGATCCTGCCGGCTCGGGTGCTGGCCGCGAGACCTTCCAGCAGGGCGGCAGCAACTTCGCCGGTTCCGACCGTGCGTTCAAGGTTGACGAGATCACCGCGGGCCCCTTCGAGGCATGCGCTGCCGACTCCGGCATCATCGAGCTCCCGATCTACGTCTCCCCGATCGCTGTGATCTTCAACCTCGACGGTGTCGAGTCCCTGAACATGGACGCAGCGACCATCGCCAAGGTCTTCCGCGGTGACATCAGCAAGTGGAATGATCCCGCGATTGCCGCGCTGAACGAGGGCGTCGAGCTTCCGGACCTCGCGATCAACCCTGTGCACCGTTCTGACGAGTCGGGCACCACTGAAAACTTCGTTGAGTACCTCTCGGCGGCTGCAGGCGATGTCTGGACCGACGAGGTCTCGGGTGACTGGCCAACCGCCCTGGGCGGCGAGGCAGCACAGGGCACCTCTGGCGTTGTTGACACCGTCACCAACGGCGTGGGCACCATCGGCTACGCGGACGCATCGCGCGCCGAGGGCCTCGGAACCGTCGCGGTGAAGGTCGGCGAAGAGTTCGTGCCGTATTCGCCTGAGGCTGCTGCCTCGATCGTTGACGCATCGCCTCTCGCGAGCGAGACCGAAGAACGAGGCGCAGGCGACCTCGCCATCGTGCTCGACCGAGCAACCGACGCTTCGGGTGTCTACCCAATCGTGCTCGTAAGCTACGCAATTGCGTGCGAGACCTACGCTGACCCGGCAAACGTCGAATTGGTGAAGGGCTACCTGAACTACATGGCGAGCGAAGAGGGCCAGTTGGTGTCGCAGGAATCAGCGGGCAACGCCCCCATCACCGACGTGTTGCGCGAGAAGGTTGTCGCCGCGATCGACCTGATCAGCTAGTCTCCAAAGATGCGCTTCCGGACCGGAGTCTCACACTTCGGCCCGGAAGCGCATCGGCCATGTTCTGTGCCTCAACCGAACGAAGGAATCGCAAGATGACCACGACCGCCCCGACGCTGAAGGCGAAGGCACGCATCGGAGATGTCGTCTTCTCCAGAACAGCGCTCTTTGCCGGGGGAATGATCCTCGTAACCCTCGCTGCGGTTGCGATCTTCCTCATTGGCCAGAGCATTCCCGCATTCTTTGCCACGAGCGAGTCGGCCTCGATTCTGCCGTCAAATTTCTGGGCCTACGTTTGGCCGCTCGTTTTCGGCACCGTCTGGGCTGCAATTCTTGCGCTGCTCATCGCGATGCCAATTTCCATCGGCATCGCACTGTTCATCTCTCACTACGCACCCCGCAAGCTCGCGCAAACCCTCGGTTACATCGTCGATCTGCTCGCAGCTGTCCCCAGCGTCGTCTTCGGCCTGTGGGGAATCGGTGTGCTCGCTCCGGCCGTGCAGCCGATCTACACCTGGCTGGTTGACAATCTCGGGTGGATCCCGCTCTTCGCGGGTCCGGTCTCAGGCACTGGGCGCACGATCCTGACCGCGGCGGTCGTGCTTGCGGTGATGATTCTGCCGATCATTACCGCCATGTGCCGAGAGGTGTTCTTGCAGACGCCCGTGCTGCACGAGGAAGCCGCTCTCGCGCTCGGGGCGACCCGCTGGGAAATGATCAAGATGGCGGTTCTGCCCTTCGGTCGCTCCGGCATCGTGTCGGCGGCCATGCTCGGCCTCGGACGAGCGCTGGGCGAAACCATGGCGGTCGCCATGGTGCTGTCCGCTACCGGGCTCGTAACCATCAAGCTGCTGACTTCCGAGAACCCATCCACGATCGCGGCAAACATCGCGCTCAGCTTCCCGGAAGCCTACGGCGAGAACGTCAATGTGCTTATTGGCACCGGCCTCATCCTCTTCATCGTTACGTTTCTGGTCAACGCGGTCGCCCGGTGGGCCGTGAACCGCCGGGCCGAATTCTCGGGAGCGAACTAACCTATGAGCAGTATCGACGTTCGCACACAACCCGCCGGTTCAAGCCTTGCGGGTAACAGGCTACCGCGCAGCGCCATCTGGCTCATTCTTGCCGCAAGTCTCGCGGCTTCAGCAGCACTGTTTGCCCTTCTAGGGTCGGCCGCGGGATCCGAATTTAATCTCGTCGGTGCGGCCGTTGTGGGGGCCGCCGTGTACCTCGTGGCTTCGACCGGAATTACCGCGGCGGTGGAAGGTCGCAGACAGGCCACCAACCGATTTGTCACTGGCCTCGTGACCTCCGCGTTTATCCTCGCCATGGTGCCCCTGGTGTCGGTCGCAGTTACCGTCATCGGGAATGGCATGGCGCGCATGGATCTGGAGTTCTTCACCTCCTCCATGCGCAATGTCACCGGCGAGGGAGGCGGCGCTCTCCACGCCATGATCGGCACGCTGCTCATCACCCTCGCGGCGACGGTCATCTCGGTGCCTCTCGGCCTCTTCACTTCGATCTACCTGGTGGAATATGGCCGGGGTCGCTTCGCAAAGACCATCACGTTCCTCGTCGACGTCATGACGGGCATCCCATCCATCGTCGCGGGCCTCTTCGCCTATGCACTGTTCGTCTTGATCTTCGGGCCGGGTGTGCGCATGGGCATTATTGGCGCGATCGCGCTCTCGGTCCTGATGATCCCGGTTGTGGTGCGCTCGAGTGAGGAGATGCTGCGTCTGGTGCCGAACGAACTGCGTGAGGCTTCCTACGCACTGGGGGTTCCCAAATGGCTCACCATCATCAAAGTCGTTCTGCCGACTGCAATCGCCGGCATCACCACGGGCATCATGCTCTCCATCGCGCGCGTCATCGGTGAGACTGCACCGCTCCTCATCACCGCGGGCTTTACCGCGGGCATGAACTACAACCTCTTTCAGGACCGCATGCAGTCGCTGCCAGTCTTCGTCTACACGCAGTTTGCAAACCAGGGCAATCCGGCGTTTGCGTTCCTCGATCGCGCATGGGCGGCCGCGCTTGTACTCATTCTGATCGTGATGCTACTCAACCTCTTGGCACGACTCATCGCAAAGTATTTCTCGCCCAAGACTGGACGGTAGTGCGAGCGCACTAGCTCACGGTTCCGGCGTGCACCACCAGCACCGATCCTCTACAAAAAGAAAGAAACCATATGTCGAAGCGCATCGAGGTTAATGACCTCAACGTCTACTACGGGAACTTCCTTGCAGTCGAGGGTGTCTCAATGAGCATCGAACCGCGCAGTGTCACTGCATTCATCGGCCCGTCGGGGTGTGGAAAGTCAACGATGTTGCGCACGCTCAACCGCATGCACGAAGTGATTCCGGGCGCACGTGTAGATGGCGAAGTGCTGCTCGATGGTGAAGACCTGTACGCCCCCGGTGTCGATCCCGTAATGGTGCGTCGCCAGGTCGGCATGGTGTTTCAGCGACCAAACCCCTTCCCCACGATGTCCATCAGCGAGAACGTGTTGGCTGGCGTGCGTCTGAACAACACCCGCATGTCGAAGAGCGACGCCGAAGAGCTGCTCGAACGCTCCCTCACCGGCGCAAACCTCTGGAATGAGGTGAAGGATCGCCTCGACAAGCCGGGCTCCGGGCTCTCAGGCGGCCAGCAACAGCGCCTGTGCATCGCGCGTGCCATCGCCGTGCAGCCTGAGGTCTTGCTGATGGACGAGCCGTGCTCGGCTCTCGACCCGATCTCGACCCTCGCCATCGAAGATCTCATCGACGAACTCAAGAGCGAGTTCACCATCGTCATCGTGACGCACAACATGCAGCAGGCATCGCGCGTCTCCGATCGCACCGCCTTCTTCAACATCGCGGGCACGGGCAAGCCCGGCAAGCTCATTGAGTACGCCGACACCCGGACGATCTTCTCGACCCCCTCCGAGCAGTCGACCGAAGATTACGTCAGCGGCCGCTTCGGGTAGCTTGCCCCACAGCACTCACACCGACCGCGCCCGGAGCACCCTCGCGAAATATATCCGTCAAAGACTAGGCTAAGACGCATGAGTGGTGTGTGGATCAACGATGACCTCGTGCGGTGGTCGGTTGGGGGCGTCTCAGCCTCCCGGGATGACGCGGTAGCCGCGCTCGCCGACCGACCACTGCTAGTGATGATGCACGGGTACGGCTCGTTTGAGGGTGACCTGATCGAACTCGCCCCCAAGCTCCCAGGGGCCTTCGTTTGCGCCTCACCGCGGGCCCCGCTGACAGCTCCCCCGCCCGTCGTGAACGGCTTTGCCTGGTTCCAGATCCCCTTCGGCGCCGATGGGCTGCCCGTGCCACAGACTTCTCCGACCGACTTCGTGGGCTCCGATCCACACGCTGCCGCGCTCGCGATGCTGCAGTGGCTTGACGAGCTTGACGCACAGGTCGACGGGGGGCTTGGCACACAGGTGCTGATGGGCTTCTCGCAGGGCGGGGCGATGGTCACCTCGATGCTCCGGCTACAGCCCGAGCGCTTTGCGTGCGGCGTGAACTGCTCGGGGTTTGTTATTCCCGGCACCTTCTCCGGTGACGCACACTTGGCCGAGATACGCCCTCCGCTCTTCTGGGGTCGCGATGCAGCCGATCCGATCATCAGCGCCGAGCGAGTTGCGTTCACCTCAGAATGGCTCCCGGCGCACACCGAGCTCGACGCTCGCCTCTACCCGGGCATCGCTCACGGCATCAGCCTGGAAGAGGTTGCAGACATTTCTGCATTCATCACGCGACACGTCGACGTTTCCGGCGGACGGTGAGCACTGTGGCCGCAGAGACCCAACCAAAAAAGGGCAACAAGACCCAGCACGTCTATGACTACGTGATGGAGCGGATCGTCGACGGCACCTTTGCCGCCGGAGAATCGCTGAACATTGGCATCCTGGCGGAGGAGACCGGCGTCAGCCTGATCCCCACGCGCGAGGCGCTCAGACGCCTGGAATCTGAGGGCCTCATCGAGTTCCTCTTCCACCGCGGCGTGCGTGTGCGCGATCTCGGCATCGACGAATACCGCGAGATCATGCAGGTGGAGGCCGTACTCGAGGGGCTCGCCGTCGGAATGTCGGTGAGCAGGCTCACCACCGAAGATCTCGATCGGGCCCGCGCCGTGAACGCCCGCATGAACGACGCGTATCGCGCTGGCGATTTCCACGGCTACAACGAGGGCAGCCTCGAGTTCCACAGCATCCTACGCGCGCCCTGCCCGAATCACCATCTGCGCGATCAGCTTGACCGTGGTCGTTCGCGCGTCGCCGCGGTGCGCGCCTCCGTGGTGGGGTACCGCGGCACGGTGACCCAGCGTTTGAGCGACGAACACGAGCACCTGCTCGACCGCATCTCAGCGGGTGCGTCGGCCGCAGAGGTCGAGTCGCTGATGCGCGCACACCGCGAGGGAACCATCGCGCACGATTCGCTGAACCTCCTTCGCGGCGCGGCCGACTCGGCCGAGGCCCAGGGCGATTCCGCAGATCCACCGACGAGCAGCGCACGCGCATGACACGGGTCGCCCTGGTACAGATCGCGAGCCCCGACGGCGAGTCGCAGGCAGCGCGTATCGATCGAGTCGAGGCGCTCCTGCGCGAGCACGGCGACTCTGGGGTTGAGCTGTTCGTCTTGCCCGAGCTCTGGAGTGCGGGCTACTTCGCCTTCACACACTACGACGAACTGGCCGAAAAGCTTGACGGGGCGACCGTCTCCATGATCCGGCGAGTTGCCAAAGACCTGGGGGCCTGGATCCACCTGGGCAGCTTCGTGGAGCGCGGCGAGACCGGCGCTCTGCACAACACCGCGGTACTCATCGACTCGAGCGGAGAGATCGCGCACACGTACCGCAAGATTCACGTGTTTGGCTACCAGTCGCTGGAGGCCGAGCTGCTGACCCCCGGCGACGCGCTCGCGGTCTCGCCAAGCCCGCTCGGGCCGCTCGCGAGCACCACCTGCTACGACCTGCGCTTTCCTGGCCTCTGGCTCGAACTCGGGGCTCGGGGCGCCGAGGCCGTCGCGGTGCCCGCGGCGTGGCCCGCTGCCCGTCGCGAGCACTGGCGGCTGCTCACTCAGGCCCGCGCGGTCGAGCATCAGGTGTGGGTGATCGCCGTGAACGCCTGTGGCACGCAGGGCGAGGTTGAGCTCGGCGGGTGCAGCCGCGTGGTCGACCCGTGGGGAACCGTGGTCGCCGAGTGCTCGCCCACCGACGAGGAGGTGTTGATGGTGGATCTCGACCCCGGCCTCGTGGACCGTGTGCGGGCCGAGTTCCCGGTGCTGGGCGATCGCCTCGCCCCGGGCGCGTACCCCGCACTGAGGTAGCGGATCCCGCAGTGCCGAGGATTCGAATGCGCTGCGCAGCGTCGGTTTTGGCCATCCCCCTCTGTCGCGATAGAGTGGTCGATGCGCTCAGGCGCAATCGGGATGTGGCGCAGCTTGGTAGCGCACGTCGTTCGGGACGACGGGGTCGCAGGTTCAAATCCTGTCATCCCGACCAAAAAACTCCCGGAAGCCTTGCGGTTTCCGGGAGTTTTTCGCGTTCAGGGCCAGCGCTTCCACGAGCCGCAGCACCCTCCGCGGCCTCCGCTCCGCACAACCCTTCGCGCTACCTCTCCGCACTCCCACTTCGCACCGCTCCCCTCCAAGGTAGGGCGCTAGTGGCTGCTTGCGCGCGAGGAAGCGGCCACTAGCGCCCACCTACATGGGCGGCGACATCTCGGTGCGGTGTCGGCTGCAAATCAGAACCCTGCCGAGCTACTCGCCCGTGAGAAGCGCCTCAAGCTACTCGCCCGCGAGAAACGCCTCAAGCTCTTCGCGCGCGATGTGGTCGGGCTTCTGCACGGGCGGCGACTTCATGAAGTAGGCCGAGGCCGCCTCAACGGGGCCCGCGTGGCCACGATCCTTCGCGACCTTCGCGCAGCGGATCGCGTCGATCATCGTGCCGGCCGAATTGGGTGAATCCCACACCTCAAGCTTGTACTCCAGGCTCATCGGCACGTCACCGAAGCCGCGCCCCTCGAGCCGCACGAAGGCGAACTTGCGATCCTCCAGCCACGGCACGTGGTCGCTCGGGCCCACGTGCACGTCTTCGGGCGCCAGATTGGCCGAGATATTCGAGGTCACGGCCTGCGTCTTCGAGATCTTCTTCGAGGCGAGACGGCTGCGCTCCAGCATGTTCTTGAAGTCCATGTTTCCGCCCACGTTGAGCTGGTACGTGTGGTCAAGCGCGATGCCGCGGCTCTCCATCAGGTGCGCGAGCACACGATGCGTAATGGTCGCACCGACCTGACTCTTGATGTCGTCGCCGATGATGGGCACCCCGGCTGCCACGAACTTCTCTGCCCACACGGGGTCGCTCGCGATGAATACCGGGATCGCGTTCACGAACGCCACGCCCGCGTCGAGCGCGGCCTGCGCGTAGAACTTCGCCGCTTCCTCGCTGCCGACCGGTAGGTAGCAGGCGAGCACATCGGCCCCAGAGTCACGCAGCACCTGCACTACGTCGACGGGCTGCGCGGGCGATTCCTCGACGACATCGCGGTAATACTCACCGAGGCCGTCGAGGGTGGGGCCTCGGAGCACCTCGAGCCCGAGGTGCGGCACATCGGAAAACTTAATGGTGTTGTTGTGGCCCGCCCAGATCGCCTCACTGAGATCGGTGCCGACCTTGGTCGCGTCGACCTCGAAGGCCGCGACAAACTCGAGGTCGGAGACGTGATGCCCGCCGAGCCGCACATGCATCAAACCCGGAACCTGTGCATCGTCGGCTGCGCCCCGATAATACTCAACTCCCTGCACGAGAGAACTCACACAGTTGCCGACACCCGCGACAGCCACCTTTACAGTCATCGAATCCAGTCTCCTCACAGCCCGAACCGGGCACTCGGCGCACAACGCACCAAGGATCGAGTCTACCCGGTGACTCCGTTCGAAAATTTGACGCCGGGCTCGGCTACGCTGCTGGGGTGAACAGGGTGCATGAGATAACCGAATTCGCGATCCGCATCGCTCGCGAGGCCGGGCAGATCGCGATGGCAGGGTTTCGAGACCCCGGCCTCGACGTTTCGGCAAAGCAGAGCATTCACGACGTGGTCACGCAGCTTGACCGCACCTGCGAGAAACACATCAGCGGCGAAATCCTCGCGGCGTATCCCGATTCCTCCATCGTCGGCGAGGAGGGCGGCAGTACCGTGGGCACCGGCAGCCTGACCTGGTTTATCGACCCGATCGATGGCACCTCCAATTTCGCTCGCGGCGTCGCCATGTGGGCCGTGAGCATCGGCATCGCCCGAGACGGGGAGGTCGTGGCTGGGGTCGTATTTGACCCCGTCGCCGACCACCTGTTCTGGGCTGATGATCGCGGGGCGTTTCTGGCGGATGGGCGGGGCAACTCCCGGCCCATCCACAGCCGTGGCGCGTCCGAGCCCGCGCAGGCGACCGTCGCGATGAATTTCCCATTGCCCCGCGATCTGACGCACTTGCCCGACCTCGCCCTTGAGCAGTTCGCGCGAGTGACTCGCGAGTTTGCCCAGGTGCGCATGCTCGGCAGCACGTGCATCACCCTGTGCTGGATTGCCGCCGGGTGGCTCGACGCCACCGTCTCATTCGAGACGAGTCCGTGGGATGTGGCGGCGGCCGGGTTCATCGTGCGCCAGGCCGGTGGCACGTATCTCGGGTTTCGCGACGGGGCTGCGCAGCCAGCACGTGGGGACCACCTCCAGCCGCACTATTACGCAGCGGTTCCCGGCGCGAATTACCCAACGCTGCTCGAAATCATGCGAACGCAGAGTTCTCGACCGCTCTGAGCAAGGGATCCTGGCCAGCACGGCCCACAGCTTTTCTGTACGGTTGAGGGTGGCCCGATCCACTGAGAGAAACGCGAGCATGACCTCACTCCCCCGCCTCATTGCCTTCGATCTCGACGACACCCTCGCCCCGTCAAAGTCACCCGCCGACCCGCGCATGCTGGCCGTGTTTGCGCGCCTGCTCGAGCGCACCACCGTCGCGGTCATCTCGGGCGGCAACTTCGAGCAGTTCGAAGCGCAACTGGTTTCGCGACTCGAAGATTTCGAGGGCATCGATGAGGCCGCCCTCGAGCGCCTGCACCTGCTGCCCACCTGCGGCACGCGCTACGAACGCCGCGAGGGTGGATCTTGGCGCACCATGTATCAAGAGAACCTCAGCGCCGCAGAGAGTGCCTCCGCACTTGCCGCGCTGCGCGAGGAGGCCGAGCGGCTGGGCGTTTGGGAGGAGAACACCTGGGGCGAGATCCTCGAGGATCGCGGCTCTCAGGTCACCTTCTCCGCGCTTGGCCAGCGCGCGCCCGTCGACGTGAAGCAGGCGTGGGATCCCGACGGCACGAAGAAGAACGCGTTGCGCGCGGCGGTCGCCGCCCGGCTGCCGGAGCTCGAGGTGCGCAGCGGCGGATCCACCTCGGTCGACATCACTCGCCGGGGTATCGATAAGGCCTACGGCATGAAGAAGCTGGCCGAACTCACGGGTATCTCGCTCGACGACATGCTCTTCGTCGGCGACCGGCTCGACCCCGATGGCAACGACTACCCGGTGAAGGCGCTCGGTGTCGCCTGCCACGCGGTCACCGGGTGGGAAGACACCGTAGACTTCCTCGAGCGCCTGCTCGCTGACTGACCCCTCACACCGCGCATTACCCAGCGCTCCCTGAAGCTCGGAGATAAGCACAAACTCTGACGGAATCCGCGCTGCGCCTCCGAACTTGCGCATTTCTCAGAGGCACCAGATAGCTCGGAGAGTAGGAATGCGTGAGTCAGAGGTGGATCAGCACCCCCGACGGGGTGGTTCCAGCCCGAGGGCTCGATCCACCCCGTGCGGGCAAAAGCTAGGCGTTCGCGCCCACGGTCAGGCCCAGCACCTCGGCGGTCTCGGCAAGTGTTGCAGCCGCGACCGCAGGGTCGTGGTTCACGCCGACACCGTACGCGGGTACGAGCTCGGTAAACTCGGCCTTCCACCGGCTCTCAAACTGCTCAGGGAAGCACTTCTCGAGCACCCCGAGCATCGCGTGCACCGCGGTCGACGCGCCCGGCGACGCCCCGAGCAGACCAGCGATCGAGCCCTCTGCGCCGGTGATGACCTCGGTGCCGAACTGCAGCACGCCGCCCTTCTTGGGATCCTTCTTCATCACCTGCACGCGCTGGCCAGCGCTGATCATGTACCAGTCTTCGCTCTTCGCCGACGGCATGTACTCGCGCAGCGCGTCCATCTGCTTCTCACGGCTCGCGAACACCTCGCCCAGGAGGTACTTCTCGAGCGCAAACTCGCTCAGGCCAACCTTGAGCATCGGGCCGAGGTTGTGGGTACGGATCGAGCCCGGCAGATCCCACCACGAACCCTTCTTCAGGAAGTTCGGGCTGAACCCGGCGTATGGCCCGAACAACAGGCTCGTCTTCCCGTCGACGACGCGGGTATCGAGGTGCGGCACCGACATGGGGGGCGCACCCACCGCGGCCTTGCCGTAGACCTTCGCCTGGTGATCGCGCACGACCTCGGGGTTGTCGCAACGCAAGAACTTACCGCTGATGGGGAAGCCGCCGAAGCCGCGAATCTCGGGAATGCCTGACGACTGCAGCAGCGACAGCGCTCCGCCACCGGCACCGACGAACACGAAGCGTGCGTTCAGCGTCGAGTTTCCGTAGCCAGCACGGTTGCGAATATCGACATCCCAGGTGCCGTCGGCGAGGCGACGCAACTTGGTCGCCTCCTGGCCGAGCCCCAGCTTCGCCCCGTTCTCGGTGAGGTGATCGAAGAGTTGACGGGTCACCTCGCCGAAGTCGACGTCGGTGCCGCTAGTGGATCGCGTCGCCGCGAACACCTGATCTTTCGAGCGCCGCTCGATGAGCAGCGGGGTCCACTCGGCAATCTGAGCCGCATCTTCGCTGTACTCCATGTCGGAGAACAGCGGCTCCGGCTTCAAGAGCTCGTAACGGCGACGCAGGTAGTCAACGTTCTTTTCGCCGTGCACAAACGTCATGTGCGGGGTCGGGTTAATGAAGCCGGACGGCTCTCCGAGGATGCCCTGCTTCACAAGCGATGACCACCACTGGCGAGAGAGCTGGAACTGCTCGTTGATCTCGATCGCCTTGCCTGTGGTGAGGCTGCCATCGGGACCTTCCGGCATGTAGTTCAGCTCGCACAGGGCCGCATGGCCGGTGCCAGCGTTATTCCAGGCATTGCTGCTCTCGGTTGCGACTTCGAGCCGAGACTCGACAATCTCGATCGACCAGTCAGGCTCGACCTGCTTGATCAGGGTGCCGAGAGTGGCGCTCATCACGCCACCGCCAATGAGGACCACGTCTACAGTGTTTTTGCTCACAATCTCTGAGTTTACCCCGCCTTCCCGAGCGCAAGCTCACGCGCCCGGCGCAGACTCGATGCCTCCGCGTCGATCAGCCGGGAATACCCGAGTCGCCGTGCCTCGCTCGCTCGCTGGGGCCCGCCGACGACCGGTCGGATCTCGCCTGCCAAACTGAGCTCGCCGATGGCAGCCAGGTCGTGCGGGAGTGGCTGATCCGCTTCTGCGGAGATCACCGCGAGCGCGATCGCGAGGTCGGCAGCGGGCTCGTGCAGGCGCACCCCGCCTACGGTCGACACGTAGACGTCTTTGGCGTGCAGCTTCACGCCCACTCGCCGCTCCAGCACCGCGAGGATCATCGCCACTCGCGATGAGTCGACCCCGCTAGTCACCCGGCGCGGGTTGGGGGTGGGGCTCGGCACGACGAGGGCCTGCACCTCGACCGGCAACGCGCGACGCCCTTCCATCGCGACCGTCGCACACGTGCCGCTCACCGGCTCAGACCCGTGGCTGAGGAACAGGCCCGAGGGGTCGGGCACCTCGGAGATGCCCGCGCTTGTCATCTCGAAGCATCCGACCTCGTCGGTGGGTCCGTACCGATTTTTGAGGGTGCGCAGGAAGCGCAGCGCGGTGCGGCGGTCGCCCTCGAAGTGGCACACCACGTCGACCAGGTGTTCGAGCAGCCTCGGCCCGGCCACCGAGCCGTCTTTGGTGACGTGGCCGACAAGAATCACCGGAATTCCCTGGTCTTTTGCCACACGGATCAGCGCCGCCGCGACCTCCCGCACCTGGGAGGGCCCGCCCGCGCTGCCATCGATGAGATCGCTCGCGAGGGTCTGCACGGAGTCGACGATGACGAGACTCGGGCGCACGGCCTCGATGTGGCCGAGGACGGTGCCCAGGTCGTTCTCGCTCGCAAGGTAGAGCGTGTCGTGCAGTGCGCCCGTGCGCTCGGCGCGCATGCGAATCTGGCCCGTCGATTCCTCACCGCTCGCGTACAGCACGCGCCCGCCGAGCGACGCGATGCGCGCGGCGACGTCGAGGAGAAGCGTCGATTTGCCTACCCCCGGCTCACCGGAGAAGAGGATCGCGGCACCGGGCACGATCCCGCCGCCGAGCACCCGATCGAGCTCTCCGATGCCCGTGGATCGGTGTGCCACCGCGTCACCCCGCAGCTCGGTGATGGGTCGCGCCTCGCGGCCCGTGCCGGGGGCGGTCGCGCGCACCGTCTTCCCGAGGGTGGCCCCGGGCCTGCCGCTCTCGGCGACCGTGCCCCACTGCTGGCACTCACCGCAGCGGCCGACCCACTTCGGTGCCTGCCAGCCACACTCGGTGCACGCATATGCGCTGCTCGTTTTCGCCATGCTGCGACCCTACAGCGGGCCACCGACGGCCCGCTCGAAGGCGATGCGATCCACATCGATCGGCATGACAGCACTAAAGCGCTACGTCGCTCTGCCGCTACTTGCGAAAGAGGTTGCGCAGCACCTGGTTCACCACGGTGCGCACACCCGAGGTCACGACCGAACCGATCTGCCCACTCACCTTCTTCGCGGCCGCAGCGCGCTCGCGCTCCTTGCGCTCCTCCTCACGCTGCTGCTGTTTCTCCGCGGCGATCGCCTCACGTTCGAGCCGCTTCGCTTCCGCCGCCGCGGCCTTCTCTTCCTCCGCAGCAGCCCGGGCGGCCTCCTTTTCCGCCTCCGCGGCCTCCGCCTCAGCGATCTTGGCGGCCTCCGTCTCGGCCGCCCGCTGCTCAAGCATTTCTGCGGCAGAGTGCTCGTCAACCGCGGCACCGTATTTCGCCTGCAGCGGCGAGACCAATACTGCCGCCTGCATCATCACCGGAGCGACCGGATCCATGGACCCCTGCGGCGCGCGCATGCGCGTCCACGCCACCGGTGTCGGGGCACCCTTCTCGCTCATGACTGTGACGATCGCCTCGCCAGTCGCGAGGCTCTGCAACACCTCTCCCAGGTCGTACCCCGACTTTGGGTAGGTCGAGACCGTCGCCTTCAGCGCCTTCGCGTCGTCGGGGGTGTGCGCCCGAAGCGCGTGCTGCACGCGCGACCCGAGCTGCGCAAGCACATCTCCGGGCACGTCTTTCGGGGTTTGTGTCACGAAGAAGATCCCCACGCCCTTCGAGCGGATCAGCCTGACCGTCTGGGTGATCTTCTGCAGAAAGGCCTTCGATGCGTCAGCGAACAGCAGGTGCGCCTCGTCGAAGAAAAACACAAGCTTGGGCTTGTCTTGGTCGCCGACCTCGGGGAGCGTCTCGAAGAGTTCGGAGAGTAGGAACATGAGGAAAGTGGAAAAGAGCGCTGGCCGATCCTGCACCCCAGGCACCTCGAGCAGGCTCACGATACCGGTGCCGTCTGGTGCGAAGCGGATCACGTCCGCGGGTTCGAACGCGGGCTCACCGAAGAACACGTCTGCGCCCTGCTGCGCGAAGCCAATCACCGCGCGCTGAATCACGCCGGTGGTCTGCCGCGACAGCCCGCCGATCTGCTGAATCTCGGCTCGCCCGTCCTCGCTGGTGAGAAACCCGAGGAGCGACTGCAAGTCTGCGATGTCGATAAGCGGGAGACCCTTGCTCTCGGCATAGTAGAAGATGAGGCCGAGGCTCGACTCCTGCGTCTCGTTGAGACCAAGCACCTTCGCGAGCATGACCGGACCGAATCGGGCGATCGTGGTGCGGATCGGCACACCAACCCCCATGCCGCCGAGGGTGAAGAACTCGGTCTGCGTCGCCCGCGGCTGCCAGTCTTGGCCGATGCCCTGCGTGCGGGAGAGGAGTTTCTCACTCTCGGTGCCGGGGGTGGCGATGCCAGACAGGTCACCCTTGATGTCGGCGGCGAAGACCGGCACACCCAGCGCGGCGATCTGCTCCGCGAGCACCTGCAAGGTCTTCGTCTTGCCGGTGCCGGTCGCGCCGGCGATGAGCCCGTGACGATTGAGCATGCCGAGCGGGATCGTGATCTGCACGTCGGGCCGCGGATCGCCGTTTACCAGGGCACCCAGCGTGAGCATGGTGGCTCCGCCGGTTTCACCGGCCGAATACCCCTCGCGCACCTGGCCCACCTGCTCCTCGGTCAACGGACCGGTGTCTGGTTCTGCCGCTTCTGTGCCCAGTGTGGTCATTGCGCACTCCCTAAAATTTCTGTGCATGGCTCTGCGTCGCAATACTCGAACCCGGGCCAGCGAACTCGATTGATGACCCGCGACTTCAGTCTAAGTTGACCAACACCGGGAGTTGCAGGCAACACCGAAGCGCTCCAAACGCTTAGGATAAATGCGAAGGCTCGCTCGCCCGCTTCACGCGTGAGTGCGTCGATCGACCAGAAGGTCGGCGTATTCACAAGTGGGGAATGAATATGCAGGGTGAAACTGATGACAATAGCCGGGTGGCTGGCAAACCACTGACGCACAAATCTCAACGCGCCCTGATCGACAGTATCCCCGGAGTGTACTTCGTCTATAACTCCGAGTCCAAGCTCGTGGAGTGGAACCAGGGGTACCTCGACGCGGTCGGCATTCGGGAGGACGAATGCTACGGACGCGGAGTGGTCACCGATATCGCTCTCGAAGATCACGAGCGCGCACTCGCAGCCAATCTTGAGTTGGCGACCGTCGGACACACCATGGTTCGTGCTCAC
Organism: Leucobacter fengyongliangi; assembly: GCF_050971685.1. Taxonomy (NCBI): domain Bacteria; kingdom Bacillati; phylum Actinomycetota; class Actinomycetes; order Micrococcales; family Microbacteriaceae; genus Leucobacter; species Leucobacter fengyongliangi. The sequence goes on from NZ_JBPCEU010000008.1 coordinate 144,106, forward strand.
ATGGTGCATTCCCAGACAGGCAAGCGCACCCCCTTCTTTTTCTCTTCCCGAACGATTCCCGAAGGCGACGGGTTCCGCATCGTTGGGCTGGGCATCGATATCACCCAAACCGTGGCAGTCGAGAACGAACTGCGGGAAGAGCGCGCCTTCTTCCAAACGCTGCTGGAAAGTTCGGTTGATGGATACGTCGTTCTCGACCGCGACGGTAAGGTCATCGCCCATAACCGACATCTTCTCGCTTCTGAGATTTTCGCCGAAAGTCCCCTCGGTATGCGCATCACTCCGCAGAACCTGCAGGAATTCTCGGAGATAGCCGAAGACCCCCAGGCACTTCGCGCTGACCTCCATACGGCCCTCGATGAACCGCATCTTCGCCATGGATTTCGGTTTCGGACTGCCGCAGGAAAATTCTTAGAATGCTCTGCCGCACCGGTATTGGATGAAACCGACGAACGAATCGGCCAGATCTATTCATTTCGGGACATCACTGAAATCCAGTTGGCGGAAGAACGTTATCGGCACCTGGCAACCCACGACGAGGTCACGGGAATTCTGAACCGCACCGCGCTCTTTGCCTCTCTCGAGAGTCTCATCACCATCGGAGAGCCCTTCGGGCTGATCGCGCTTGATGTCGACAGATTCCAGCGCTTTAACCACACCTACGGCCATCTCTTCGGAGACTCCGTACTCCGGCTCATCGGCGAGCACCTCAGCCAGGGCAGCCGCCACGAATACATAGTTGGGCGCCACGGTGGTGACGAATTCCTGCTGATCGTTCAGGGAGTCTCGACGAAGGAGCACCTCGCTGAGGTCGCCGAAGGAGTGCTCCGCCGTTTCAGCACTGTGACGACCCTGGGAGAACGCGAGCTAGACCTGCGCCTGCACATGGGCATTTGTATCTTCCCGCAGGATGGCAGATCCGTAGCAGAACTGATCACCCATAGCGACTATGCGATGACCACGCACAAGACACCCGGGCGCAATACTTACACCTTTTACACCGAGACCATGGGGACGGAACTCAGCCACCGCGTCGCTCTGGAGCAGCAGATGCGACACGCGATCACGTCATCGGCCTTCGACCTCGCCTACCAGCCGAAAGTCGACATCGTGAGCGGAGAGATCACCGGCATCGAAGCCCTCCTTCGCTGGCATGATCCAGACCTCGGGTGGATCAGCCCGGAAGATTTCATTCCCCTCGCAGAAGAGACCCGACTGATCATTCCACTCGGTACCTGGGTGCTCGCGACCGTCTGCAGCCAGGCGAAAAAATGGCTGGACCAGGGCATCTGCCGCGTATCAGTTGCAGTGAATGTCTCGATGATTCAGTTCTTCGAAACCGACTTCTTAGACACGGTCGAGCGGATCCTCCAAGACACCGGCCTTGACGGAAAATTTCTCGAGGTTGAACTCACGGAGACGATTCTTGCGCAGGATCCTCAGCTCCTGAGCTCCATTGTGGGACGGCTGCACGACCTCGGCATTGCCGTGTCCATCGATGACTTCGGGACCGGCTACTCGAGCCTCAGCTACCTCAAGGATTTCCAGGTCGACAAGCTCAAGATCGACCAGTCCTTTACCCAGCGCATTCACCATTCTGAGGAGGATGACGCGATCGTCCAGACCGCCATCTCGATCGCGCGAACGCTGAAGCTGACCACCATCGCCGAGGGCGTCGAGACGCTTGAGCAACTGAAATTCCTGCAGGAAAATGGTTGCGACCGAGCCCAAGGCTATCTCTTCAGCCGACCTGTCTCAGCGCAGGAGATCGAACAGATCTTCACCGACGAACGCCGCGGAATACTCACGCCGCAGCCACTCTCCGACGAAACGCGTCACCCACGCATCACGTGACATCCCGCCGATTCAGCACGAGCACCGTGAGCGAAACACACACGGCTCCGACAGCCCAGAGCAGCGGCAACCCGGGTTGCGCGAAGCCCTCCTGCAGCGGAAGCGGATCATACGCCCAGTGAAAGGGTGAGAGGTTACCGAGCCACTCAAGGTCGTTAGACTGCCTGGCCACCGCCTGAAACGCGAAGCCCAAGACCGCGAGGCTCGCTCCCACCCCGGTGGCGATTGAGCGGCGGCCGCTCAGCGCGCCGGCCAGGAGCGCGCCCGCACCGCTCAGGAAAGAAAGCCCACCGAGCGCCACGAGAGCCGCGGCCACATTCTGTGGTTCGAGGTTGAGCTCAGCCAGGTCATTGAGCGCGAGTATCACCGCGCCCGCCACCGCGAGGAGTACTGAAATTCTCATCAGCAGGGTCAGCGCAGCCTCGAGTACCACTCGGGTGCGGCTCACGCCGTGCGCGAGTGCGAGTTCGAGATCGCCGCTTTCCCAGGCACCAGCAAGCAGCGCAGACCCCCAGGAGGTCGCGGCAATCACCATCAAGGCGAATCCGATGAGCCCGAAGAATGTGCTCTGCGTGTAGCCAGCACCCGTTGTGATCTGGTCGTACCCGAGCGCGGCGATGAGTTCCGGGGGCAGGGTGTCGATGATCGCTTGCAGCTCGCTCGCCCCACCGAGGCTGGGAAACAGCGGCAGGTAGAGGAAGAGCGTTCCAGCGATCCCCGCACTCCACACGATGAGGCCGCGGGCGGAGCTGCGCACAGCGTGAGTCGTGAGTGGCAGGGGGTTACGCATCGTTTCCCCCGTTCCGCCCATGCTGCTGCTCTGGCTCTGGCTCCTGCTTCTGGCCCGCCGTTCGAAGCTGCCCCTGCCCACGCTCTTGGTAGAGATGCAGCACGGATTCTTCGAGATCAGGTTCTTCGAGCGAGAGATCGGCGAGCGGAAGGGCGGAGAGCGCCCGCACGAATGCACGGATGTCGCCCCGACTCGTGCCGCTGATCCGCAGCCCCACCGGGTCGTCGTTCACGTCAAGGCCCGCCAGTTCCGGAATCTCGCGGAGGAGTTCGCGCGTGCGCAGAGGCTCGGGCGTCTCGATGCCGGCGTTCACCCGGCGGATCGCGCGCAGGCGCAGCGCATCGACCTCGCCGCTTCCCACGATCTGCCCGTCGCCGAGCACCGCCACCTGGTGCGCGACCTGCTGCACCTCGCTGAGCACATGGGAACTGAGCAACACCGTCTGCCCGCGCTCACACACCTCGTGCAACAGGGTGTGAAACTCGCGTTGCACGAGTGGATCGAGGCCGCTCGTTGGCTCGTCGAGAATGAGCAGGTCGGGTTGATGCATGAAGGCCTGTACCAGGCCCACCTTCTGCTTGTTGCCCTTCGACAGCGAGTGGATCGGCCTGCCAAGATCCACCCCGAAGCGCTCGGCGAGCTCGTGCATGTACCCCTGATCCACCGGCCCCGACAGCCGCGCGAGGTGGCGCAGCAGGCGTTTCCCGGTGAGCCGCCCGTCGAGCCGCAGCTCCCCGGGAAGGTATCCGAGGTTGCGGCGCTGCTGCGCACCCGCGCGCCGGGGGTCTTCCCCGAGCACGCGCACCGTGCCCGCGGACGGCCGCAGGATGTCGAGAAGGATCTTCAGCGTCGTGCTCTTCCCCGAGCCATTGGGCCCGATGAGCCCGAACACGGTGCCACGCTCGATGCGAAGGTCAATGCCGCGCAGAGCCTCGCGCGAACCGTAGCTCTTGCGTAACCCCTGCGTTTCGATGGCTGACCCTGCATGCATCATCGCGGTACCTCCTGCTACCCAGGCTACCTGGCAGAGGGAGGCCGCTGTTGGCCGGCTTCCTCGTCGAGAACTTCCCGCCACTTCACAGCCAGCGAGTCGACCGTCTCGTGGGCATTCAGGCCGCTGGGTTGCGGCACCACCCAAAGCCCCACCGTCTCGGGCCATCCGTCGAGGGACGCGCCGTCCTGGCGCCCGAGTGCGGCCTTCGGTTGCCTGAAGGCGGCACGAAAGGCCGTGATGCCGGCGATCGCGACGGTGGCGGGCTGCAGCTCGCGCACTCGCTCAACCAGCGCAGCTGCGCCGCGACGAAGTTCTTCGGAGCTGAGTTCATCCGCGCGTGCGGTGGCTCGGCCGACCAGGTTCGTGATCCCGATGCCGCGTGACAGCAGGTGCTCCTCGTCCTCGGGAGACAGCCCGCGCGACGCGTCAATCGGGTACTCGGTCAGGCCCGCGCGAAAGAGCGCCGGCCAGAACCGATTACCCGGCCGCGCAAACGGCGCGTTGACTGCGGCGGTCCAGAGTCCCGGGTTGATGCCGACGATGAGCAGCCGAAGCGGATCCGCACCCTCAGCAGCGGAGTGAGCGGGAAGCACGTCGTCCAGTGCGTCCGCATCATCGGTCGCGAATCGGATGAGGTCGGCGCGGGTGGGCTTGGCGCCCCCAAGTGGCGACGGGCGTCTGGATGTCATGCCTTAAGCCTAGGCTTGGGGGATTTATCGAGCCTGATTCTGCCAGCGAGACCCGAATTGCGCTCAGCTGCGCCGCAGCGATCAGCTGAGGCGGTTCACCTGTGCTTCAAAGGCATTGAGGTGGTTCACTGAACCGTTTCTGAGTTCGGTGAAAACTGCAACGACGTCTGCAGGAAGGTCGTAGGTGAGGAATCGGTCGTACATGGCGATGTTGTCGATCTCAGCCTGCACGCCGGTCTGCGCAGCCTCGAGGAGGCTAGCCGGGACGACCAAGTGCTCGGCCGCGGTGTCGGCCGGGAATTCCTCGCCGCGTGTGGCGTAGATGCCGCGCAAGAGTTCGAGGTGAGACTCCTCCGAACGCATGATGTTCGCGTACGGTGCCTGCACGTTAAACGCGGCCATGATCTCCTGGTACTCCAGCCGGGCGATGTACTCGTCCTGCACGGCGAATGCCAGCATCTGCTCGAGCGTGAGGTCTGTCGCGGCGAGTGCACCCTGCGCGCCGTACGGCTCGGCTACCGGTGCGGCTTCGGGTTCCACCGGCTCTGGCGTCGGAGTTTGGGTGGCCGAGGGAGCTGAGACTATCGGCTCGCTCGCACTGGGCTCGGACTGTTGTGTTGTGCAGCCGCTGACCAACAACGGCACCGCGAGGGCGCCAACGATCAGTGGGCCGAGCGCGGCTCCGCGCCGAAGTGAGCGACGTGTGCGTGAGTGTGCAGCCATGTTGTCCTCGAATCTCTAGATACTCCCCCCAGTATTATCGCATTTCCTATGAAACAGCACAATGACCCTGGTGGATCGCGCCAGTGGAACTCACTCCGGTGGCGCTCAGTCCTGTCGGATATCTCACTCTGGTCGGATCCGAATTGGTGGATCCACCCGACCAAAGTGATATACCCGACGTGAGTTGCGGGTGCCGCGGGAAACGGGACGGCTACGTAGCCTGACCGGTCGGGCTCGTGGGGATGGCAAACACGAGCTTGTCGCTCGGCAGCCCGTTCGGCGATCCGCCCGTCACTTCGACGGTCACCGCGATCACGTCGCCCTCGTGCATCTCTCCGGACACGAGCACCGCGGCTTCGCCCTGGCTGTTGGGGTCAAAGGTGCCCGCAGGAATCTTCTCTTCACCACGCACGAACCACAGTTCGTAGGTATGCCCCGAGGGGGCCTGATTCAGGCCGGCGGTAATAAGCACGGCCTTGCCCTGATTCGCCGACCAGGTCAGCGCGGCCTCCCCGCCACCCGTGACCCGGGTGCTCGCGCTCTGCGCATCGGGGGCCGCGGCGATCTGCTCGAGGGCCACCACCCCGGCGGGTCGCTGGGGTTGGAGTGCGCTAAACAGACCCGATCCTACGCCCACGATGAGGGCCACGACCGCAAGCGTGGCCAGAATTCGGGTGCCGAAGCGGCGACGGCGCGGAAGCCCATCTTCGCCGTCCTCGGGGAGGTCGGGCCGCGCAGCGGGCGGAACTCGCGGCGCTGACGGGGCGGGCTCTGCCGGGTCTGCAGGCACAGTCTGAGCCGCGGGGAGGCTGGCACGATCCACTGCCTGCACCAGTGGCGGAGAATCGCGCAGCGCGCTCGGGCGCTCCCCCGCCTCGATGAGTGCGTCGAGCTGCGACATCAGCGACGCTTTGACCTGCTCTCGCGGTGCCTCCTCGGGCACGGAGGCGGCGAGCGCGGTCACTGTGTGCCGATCCAGATCGACCAGCTCGGCCCATTCGGGGCGCTCCGCCAGCGACTGCTCGAATGTCGCCCGCTCTTCGGCGCTGAGCGCGCCGAGGGCGAAGGCCGCGGCCAGCTCAGAGAACTCTTCCTTGGTCATGCGTTCACCCCCATTTCTGCGCGGAGCCTGGTAAGGCCGTCCCGCATTCGCGTTTTGATTGTGCCGAGCGGCGTGCCGGTGAGCGCGGCGATCTCGCTCTGGTGATACCCGCCGAAGTAGGCCATCACCAGCGCCTCTCGCTGCGCCTCGGGAATCCGAGACAGCGCCTGAGCCATGAGCTGCGCGTCGATGGTGAGTTCAGCGCGCTCAGCCACTCCGTCGAACGCCACCTCTGTGTCGCGGATCCCCACGCGAATATCGCGATCGACACTGGCGCGAGAAGCCCGCACCCGGTCAACCGCGCGCCGGTGCGCGATGGTCAGAAGCCACGAGCGCCCCTGCCCGCGCGCCGGATCGTAGTCGTCGGCGGTGCGCCACGCCTCGAGAAATACTTCCTGCAACACTTCTTCGCTCTGGTCACGATCCACCAATACGCGGCGGATCAGGCCGAACATGCGAGCCGACATCAGGTCATAGAGCTCGGTGAACGCGGCACGATCGCCAACGGCAACGCGACGGATCAGCCCAGCAATGTGGTCGATCGGTTCGGCATCCCCTTCGGGAACATCGAAGCCGTCAATCACCATGCGGTCAAGTATGCCGCACGCGCTGCTGGATCCCACTGAGCGCCGTCTCCTTCCTCTCATTCTTCTCTTATTTGAGTCTTCGGAGCCGACGTGCGAACGGATTGGGTGAAGGTCTCGCGCGTCCGGTTTCAGGTGCATCTTGGATGCCAGCCATTCGCCGAGAAAAAAGATTCACACAACCCCAATCCGTTTCCCCGGCCGGTCCGAAGACCACTGTGGAGGGCGAGGAAAGCTCGTCACCGAACCAGAGAATCCCGCCCGGCACGACACGGGCTCGACGAAGGAGAAAACGATGTCACGCAAGAAGCTGTTCCTCGCACTCCCCCTCGCGCTAGCGGCGAGCCTCGCGTTCACTGCTTGCACGTCGGCAGCGACCGAGACCGAAGAACCGGCAATGGAGCCCACCGAAACTGAAACGATGGAGGTCGAGGAGATGGATCCCGCGGCCTACCTGGTTGGCCCAGGCTGCGCCGCCTACGCCGAGCAGGTCCCGGACGGCCCGGGCTCGGTCGCCGGAATGTTCGAGTCGACCGTCGTCGAGGCCGCGTCCAACAACCCGCTCCTCACCACGCTCGCCGCGGCCGTCAGCGGCGGCCTGAACCCGAACGTGAACCTGGTTGACACGCTCAACGGCGGTGAATTCACCGTCTTTGCCCCGGTCGACGAGGCCTTCGCGAAGATCGACGCGGCCACCATCGAGACGCTGAAGACCGACAGTGATCTGCTCACGTCGATCCTCACCTACCACGTGGTTTCCGGTCAGGCCCTGCCCGACGACCTCCCCGGCATGCACACCACCGTGCAGGGCACCGACGTCGAGGTGACTGGCAGTGGCGACATGCTGATGGTCAACGGAGCCAACGTGATCTGCGGCGGAGTGCAGACCGAGAACGCCACCGTCTACCTCATTGATTCAGTGCTGCTGCCCACGAGCTAATCGAACGCACCTGCTGAGGTGACAGAGCGGGCCGACCGGGAGCATTCTTGGTCGGCCCGCTCTGCTGTGCGCCGCGTCCACGATTAATAGCATCGATCTGGTTGTGGCTGGCGACAAAGGAAGTACTCACGTCAGACCCCGCGATGCTCACAGGTGCATTTGCGAGACAGCTAGGTGAGGTGTTGCTCGTGAATCCGCGTCTCGAAATTACGGTCGTTGAGGGTCAGATACAGCTGGTCCTCCGTGACAGAGACTGACATCGAGTTCCGCCGCCCGATCGCCTGTGTCGCGCTCTCAATGAAACCGGGGTCGAACGATCGCACGGGGATCTCCGCCGCGCGGTGGATCGTCTTTCCCGCCCACGAGGTGAGAAGTTTTGCCGGATCACGATGGGTGTAGATCGCCACGCGATCCGCCAATTTGCTGCCGTGATGCAGTCGGGGCGCATCGGGGGCACCGATCTCGATCCACGCGGTGATGTGGCCGGTCATATCGCGCACCAGCACGGCCGGTTCGTCGGTGGACGAGAGCCCGCCCTCGGCGAACGTGATGCCCTCCTCGTGCTCCAAGCAGTACGCGAGCACCCGAGTCATCATGTAGGCATCGGTCTCAGAGGGGTGCCTGGCAACTCGCAGGGTGAGCTCTTCGTAGACCGCCCGATCGATGTGAGCGAGCTGCACCTCAAATGTGTGGATCGTTGCGCCAATTGCCATAGTGTTCGAGCCTATCGGGGCGAGACTCACGACCGCGCGGGCCCGGATTTTAGTTCGGAGTGCAACACCCAGTGAGTTACCCCGAGCATAACTCCTGGAATACCTCTGCCGGGGTCGCCCAACCCAGCACTTTCCTGGGCCGGTCATTGATCTCACCGATGTACTCGTCGAGTTCTTCCTGGGTGAGGTCCTCGAAGGTTGTGCCCTTGGGGAGATACTTCCGTAGCCGACCATTGAAGTGCTCGTTACTGCCCCGCTGATATGCGCTGTACGGGTCACAGAAATAGGTGGGCACCCCGATCGTGTCGGCAAGCATGTAATGGCGTGCGAACTCGCTTCCATTGTCGGCTGTGACAGATTTGACGGCGTGTGCAGGCAGCACCCAATACACGCCAAGCTGCGCCTCCAGAGTCGGGGCAGCAGCGACTCGGGAGAGCTTCACTCCCAGGTAGTAACGGCTTGTGCGTTCGACCATGGTGTGAATACCGCCGGTGCCGTGTGCGCCCAGCACACTGTCTGATTCCCAATGCCCAAACTCTTCCCGCGTCAATACCTCGGCGGGTCGTTCATGTATCGAGACCCGATATTTGATGCGTTCCGTGTGTACCTTTCGGCCCTTGATGCGGCGTCGTTTCTTCTGCCCCCGAGCAAGGTATTGGTGCAACTGCCGATGCTGTTGCCCGGGTGAGTAAATCCAGGCATACAACGTTTCTGGGCTGACCCGCATACGGTGATCGGTGGGGTGCTCGATAGGGAGGCGTCCGCTGATCTCTTCCGGGGTCCACCCCCGCCCCAAATGTGTGATCACCCAATCAACGAGCGGGTCATGCGTCATTCGGTAGGGCTGGTGCGAGCGTGCTCGGCGTGTGTTGGCGTGGAGTTGTGCTTGACCAGCGAGATACACCCGGTCTCGCCGGTGACGGGTGTCGAGTTTGTTCCGTAGGTAGGGGCGAAGATTCGCGTGGTCGTGTTCAGGTTGCCAGGAACGCTTCTTGATCTCGCGGCCGATGGTTGAACGGTGCACGCCGATTCTTCGAGCGATCTCGGCGTGGGTGTGGCCGTGGTCGTGGAGTTTCTCGATCTCGATCCGGTCGTTCAGGGTGAGGTGGCGGTAAAGTGTGGACAAGGAAGCGCAGCCCTTCGGTGGTGGTCTAGACAACTCACACTTTAGGTGTTGCGCTTCCGTCTAGAACCCGGGG
>NZ_JBPCEU010000009.1:0-146272 GCF_050971685.1 Leucobacter fengyongliangi
CCACCACCCGGCCAGCTGCCGCGCCAGCGGCCGCGATCCACAATCTTCACATTCACCCCCACGCGGAGGAGACACCTGTGGCACAAGACGTGCTCACCGACCTGAGTAAGGTCCGCAACATCGGCATCATGGCCCACATTGATGCTGGCAAGACCACCACCACCGAGCGCATCCTGTTCTACACGGGTGTCAACCACAAGCTGGGCGAGACCCACGATGGCGCCTCGACCACCGACTGGATGGAGCAGGAGAAGGAACGCGGCATCACGATCACCAGCGCCGCGGTGACCTGCTTCTGGAACAAGAACCAGATCAACATCATTGACACCCCCGGCCACGTTGACTTCACCGTTGAGGTGGAGCGCTCGCTTCGCGTGCTCGATGGTGCCGTTGCGGTGTTCGACGGCAAGGAGGGCGTGGAGCCCCAGTCGGAGACCGTCTGGCGTCAGGCCGACAAGTACGGTGTGCCCCGCATCTGCTTCGTCAACAAGATGGACAAGATGGGCGCCGACTTCTACTTCACGGTCGACACCATCATCAACCGACTCGGTGCACGGCCGCTCGTGATGCAGCTGCCCATCGGTTCGGAGTCGGAGTTCACCGGCGTCGTTGACCTGCTCACGATGAAGGCCTTCGTCTGGGAGGGTGACTCTAAGGGTGATGTCACCCTGGGTGCGAACTACGAAACCCAGGAAATCCCGGCCGACCTGCAGGAAAAGGCCGAGGAATACCGCGCCAAGCTCGTCGAGACCGTCGCCGAGACCGACGACGCGATGCTTGAAAAGTACTTCGGTGGAGAAGAGCTGTCGATCGACGAACTGAAGGCGGGCATCCGCAAGATGGTCGTCAACAGCGAGATCTACCCGGTCTTCTGCGGCTCCGCCTTCAAGAACCGCGGCATCCAGCCGATGCTCGACGCCGTGGTGGATTACCTCCCGAACCCGCTCGATGTGGGTGCGATCGAGGCACACGATCCCCGCGACGAGTCGATCGTCATCGAACGCCGCCCCTCGTCAGAGGAGCCGTTCTCTGCGCTTGCGTTCAAGGTCGCAGTGCACCCCTTCTTTGGTCGTCTGACCTACGTGCGCGTGTACTCCGGTTACGCGGAGTCGGGTGCCCAGGTCGTCAACACGACCAAGGGTAAGAAGGAGCGCATCGGCAAGATCTTCCAGATGCACGCCAACAAGGAGATCCCGGTCGAGAGCGTTACCGCAGGCAACATCTACGCGGTGATTGGTCTGAAGGACACGACCACGGGTGACACCCTGTCGGATCCCAACAACCAGGTCGTTCTCGAATCGATGACCTTCCCCGAGCCCGTGATCGAGGTGGCAATCGAGCCGAAGACCAAGGGTGACCAGGAAAAGCTGTCGCTCGCGATCCAGAAGCTTGCCGAAGAGGATCCCACCTTCCGTGTCAGCCTGAACCCCGAGACCGGCCAGACCGTGATCGCCGGTATGGGCGAGCTTCACCTCGACATCTTGGTCGATCGCATGAAGCGCGAGTTCAAGGTTGAGGCCAACGTGGGCAAGCCCCAGGTCGCCTACCGCGAGACCATCCGCAAGACGGTCGAGAAGCACGACTACACCCACAAGAAGCAGACCGGTGGATCCGGCCAGTTCGCGAAGGTGCAGATCGCCATCGAGCCGCTCGCGGCAGATGCCGAAAAGGTCTACGAGTTCGAGGACAAGGTGACCGGTGGTCGCATTCCTCGCGAGTACATCCCGTCGGTCAACGCAGGCATCCAAGACGCGATGCAGTACGGCATTCTTGCCGGCTTCCCCGTCGTGGGTGTCAAGGCGAGCCTGCTCGACGGCCAGTACCACGATGTCGACTCTTCGGAGATGGCGTTCAAGATCGCTGGCTCAATGGCATTCAAGGAGGCTGCCCGTAAGGCTGGCCCGGTTATCCTTGAGCCGATGATGGCCGTCGAGGTTCGTACTCCTGAGGAGTACATGGGCGACGTGATCGGCGACTTGAACTCCCGTCGTGGGCAGATTCAGGCGATGGAGGATGCAAGTGGCGTGAAGGTCATTCGCGCGCTTGTGCCGCTGTCTGAAATGTTCGGGTACATCGGTGACTTGCGGTCGAAGACCAGCGGTCGTGCGGTGTTCTCGATGACCTTCGACTCCTATGCTGAGGTGCCGAAGGCTGTGGCCGAAGAAATCGTTCAGAAGGCTCAGGGCGCGTAACAGTGCCCCCGTGCTCGGGGGGAGAGCCCATGGGCTTCGCCCCCCGAGCAGTTCAGGTCGCAACATGCGGCGTGAGCAAGTAACATAGAAACACACCCCCCCGTGCTCGAACTCTCCGAAACCGTCGGAGGGAGAGGGTACTTTACGTCCTGAGGAGGACCACAGTGGCGAAGGCCAAGTTCGAGCGGAACAAGCCGCACGTAAATATCGGTACGATCGGTCACGTCGACCACGGTAAGACCACTCTTACCGCGGCGATCTCGAAGACCCTTGCCGACAAGTACCCGTCAGCCACTAACGTGCAGCGCGACTTCGATACGATCGACTCGGCTCCGGAAGAGCGCCAGCGCGGCATCACCATCAACATCTCGCACGTTGAGTACGAGACCCCGAAGCGTCACTACGCTCACGTTGATGCACCTGGCCACGCTGACTACATCAAGAACATGATCACCGGTGCTGCGCAGATGGATGGCGCGATCCTCGTGGTTGCCGCAACCGACGGCATGATGGCTCAGACCAAGGAGCACATCCTCCTCGCGAAGCAGGTTGGCGTTCCTTACCTCATGGTGGCACTGAACAAGTGCGACCAGGTTGACGATGAGGAAATCCTCGAGCTCGTCGAGATGGAGGTCCGCGAGGAACTCTCCAAGCAGGGCTACCCGGGAGACGACGTTCCCGTGGTGCGCGTTTCGGGCTATCAGGCTCTCCAGGGCGAAGAGAAGTGGGTCAACGCAATCGTTGAGCTCATGGACGCCGTTGACGAGTCGATCCCGGATCCCGTACGCGACAAGGACAAGCCGTTCCTGATGCCCGTTGAGGATGTCTTCACGATCACCGGTCGTGGCACCGTGGTGACGGGTCGCGCCGAGCGTGGCACGCTGAAGATCAACTCCGAGGTCGAGATCGTGGGTCTGCGTCCGACGCAGAAGACCACCGTCACCGGCATCGAGATGTTCCACAAGCAGCTCGACGAGGCATGGGCCGGCGAGAACTGTGGTCTGCTGCTTCGCGGCACCAAGCGCGAAGACGTTGAGCGTGGCCAGGTTGTCGTGCAGCCCGGTTCGATCACCCCGCACACCAAGTTCGAGGGCACCGCCTACATCCTCAAGAAGGAAGAGGGCGGCCGTCACAACCCGTTCGAGACGAACTATCGTCCCCAGTTCTACTTCCGTACGACTGACGTGACCGGTGTCATCACCCTTCCCGAAGACAAGCCGATGGTTATGCCCGGCGACACCACCGACATGGTGGTTCAGCTGATCCAGCCCATCGCTATGGAAGAGGGCCTCGGCTTCGCGATCCGTGAGGGTGGCCGCACCGTCGGCGCCGGCACGGTGACCAAGGTTCTCGAGTAGTCACTCGCTGAGTACAGGAACGGCCCCCGAGGATTCTCGGGGGCCGTTCCTGCGTGTAGGCAAATGGTTATTCATTCCCGATCTTGCCGTCGAGGTTCGCGCGCACATCTTCGATTTTTTCTGCGTGCTTCCCGCCGGTGATCTTGTTTGCGAGATCAGCGGCACCTCCGAGCAGCTTGTCGCTGATGCCCTCGGCCTGCTCGCTCTGCAGGGCGTCGTTGATCTTCGCAGAATTCTCCTTCGCGAAGTCGCTGGCCTTCTTTCCGAGATCCTCGATTGCCATGGTGTGTCCTCTCGCCTCTCCGCTCAGATGCGGACTTGCCACGGAGCGTGTGCACCGATGCTTCATTATTGCAATTGCGTCCGCACTTTGACAGGGCAGGTTGTGCTGCACCCTGCACCCTGCACCCTGCACCCTGCACCCTGCACCCTGCACCCCGCACACGTCGCCCAGATCCCGCACTGCTCGGGCACGCGGCCGACATGCGGCATTGGCGGCGCTCGCGCCGGTATCCTGTCAGTGACTGTCCCTCTGGCGAGTCAACCCTCATTTTCTGGAGATTTGGTGCCTCAACGACCCAGTGCTCGCATTTCGCACTTCGCCCGCCTGTACGGGCTGATCTTTGTGTGCGACGCCGCGGCGTGGGCCATTGGCATCCTGGCGGCGCTCGTGTTGAGATTCGACTTCAACGTCATGCGGATCCACTGGGGGTGGACGTTCGCGCTGATTGGAGTGACCGTTGCGCTCCAACTGGCATGGGGTTGGTTGTCTTGGCTGTATCGGAGCAGATACGAGATAGGCAGCTTTGATGAGGTACGGGCCCTCGTCTTCGATGTCATCGGTGTGATGGTGCTTGCCTGGGGATTCGCCTACTTGGTCGGCTATGGTAACGGGATCCCGCGCAGCACCATGATCATTGCCGCTCCGATCGCGTTTTCGATGATGGGGGTCGTGCGTTACCTGATGCGGCTCTCCGCGGAGCAGCGCATGAAGCCGGGCGTGGGCGCGGAACGCGTGATCCTGTACGGTGCCGGCTACCTCGGACATCAGACCGCGAAACGGCTCCTGACAGACCCCGTGGCCTCTTCTCTGCCTGTGGGCTTCCTCGACGAGGATCCGCTCAAACGAAACCTGGAGGTGCGCGGGGTTCGCGTGCTTGGCGGTCTTCGCGACCTCGAGCGTGCGGCGATGGAGACTCGTGCAACCGCGCTCATCGTCTGCATCGGAGATGCAGACGCCATGCTGATGCGCCAGATCGATGAGGCCGCCGACAAGATCGGTCTCAAGGTCATGGTGCTGCCGCCCCTTGAACAGCTGCTCAATAATAAGTCGTCGATCGCCGAGGTGCGTGAATTGTCGATCGAAGATCTGATCGGTCGCCACCCCGTGCGACTTGAAACGGAATCGATCGCACAGTATCTGCAGGATCGCACGGTGCTCGTCACCGGCGCTGGAGGATCGATCGGTTCGGAACTGTGCCGGCAACTCGCGAGGTTCGCTCCGAAGGAGCTGATCCTGCTCGATAGAGACGAAACGTCACTGCAGGCAACGCAGCTCGCCATCAGCGGACACGGTCTCCTTGACACCCGAGATGTTGTGCTCGCAGACATCCGTGATTCGGAGATGCTGATGCGCATCTTCGCCGAGCGGCAACCCGAGGTCGTCTTCCATGCGGCGGCGCTCAAGCATCTCCCCATGCTCGAGCAGTACCCGGACGAGGCTTGGAAGACGAATGTGCTGGGCACGCTCAATGTTCTCCGTGCGGCACAGTCGGTCGGTGTCACCACGTTTGTGAACATTTCCACCGACAAGGCGGCGAACCCAACGAGCGTGCTGGGCCATTCCAAGCGTGTCGCCGAGAAGCTCACGGCGTGGATGGCGGAATCGACTGGCCAGCGCTACCTATCGGTGCGATTCGGCAATGTGATCGGCAGTCGCGGCTCGATGCTTCCCACCTTCCGGGCACTCATCGACGCTGGTGGGCCGCTGACGGTCACACACCCCGATGTCACTCGGTTCTTCATGACGATTCCCGAAGCCTGTCAGCTCGTGATTCAGGCCGGCGGCATCGGTCGTCCCGGGGAGGTGCTGATCCTCGACATGGGTGAGCCGGTGCGCATCCTTGACGTGGCCAACCGTATGATCGCGCAATCGGGTAAACCGATCGAGATTGTCTTCACTGGCTTGCGTCACGGTGAGAAGATGCACGAGGAGCTCACCGGAACGGGAGAGGGCAACGAGCGGCCCTTCCACCCTAAGATCTCCCATGCAGTCGTGAGTTCGATGAGTCCTGAAGTGCTCGATCACGCTGGTTGGGTCGCCCGGCTCAATCTCACAGACGAAGCGGGGGAGCGGGTTCAGTGATCCCACTGATCGCAGGCCTGGTGACGTTGGGGCTCAGCCTCGCTTTGCCATTCGTTATCAAGCCGTTTCTCATGAAACTCGGTGTCATGGACGTGCCGTCCGAGCGATCTTCGCACGAGCGCCCAATTCTTCGCGGCCTGGGGCTCGCGGTGCTGCTTGCGATGCTCATAGGTGGCCTCGTCGCTCTCGGCTGGTTCCTCGCAGCCGACGCATCGAGGTGGTCGCTCCTGGCCGTGGTGGTGGCGACATCGCTGGCTGCCGGACTGCTTGGTTTTGCTGAAGATCTTCAGGGGCTCAGCGTGGCGGTGCGCAGCTTGCTTCTCCTCGCGATCGCTGGGTTGGCCATGGGTGCGCTGGTGTGGGTGGGCAGCACATTCCCCGAGTACTGGATTGCGGGCACCCCAATCTGGGTGCGCGCCCTCCTCGTTCTATACGGCGTGCTCTTCATCTCCAGCTTCATCAACGTCGCGAACTTCATGGATGGACTCAACGGGATTAGCGGCCTTCACGGTGCAGTCGCCGGGGCAACCTTCGCGTCGGCGGGCCTGATTTCCGAACAGGGATGGCTCGTTGCGGCTGGCCTCGTGCTCGCCGCTGGGTTCCTCGGGTTTCTCCCGTGGAACCTCACACCGCCCGGTGCCTTTCTCGGTGATGTCGGGAGTTACCTGCTTGGTGGCGCGATCGCGGTCACGAGCTTTGCTGCCCTCATGTCGGGCGTTCCAATTCTCGCGACCATCGGGCCCATGATTATCTACTTCGGCGACGTTGGGGTGACCCTCGCGAAGCGTATGCGGGCCGGCTACAGATGGGATGAGCCGCACAAGGAGCACGTCTACCAGCGCATTCAGCAGCTGGGCTACAGCCATGTGACGGCATCGGGCATGACCGCCGGATTTACCGCATTAGCCTCACTGCTTGGTCTCGCCTCGTTTTTCGTGCCGCCCATCTGGTGGATCGGCCTCCTCCTTGCCGGCCTCGCTGTCCTCGCGGTGTACCTCAGACTCCCGAGGCTCCTCCCCGCCAGATGATCGCGACAGCGATGCCAGCGGCATCGCGACACGCCCGGGTTGCACAACACCAGAATCCGTGCCAGAATGTACAGGTTCAGTACTTTCCGCGATGCGGGAATCACTGCCCTGCTGTGCATAGTCGTGGGACGCAATGCGATCCACTCTTTGACTAGGCCGCGGGTAGCGAACGCCACGCTCACCAGACTCGTGAGACCGGGCTTTGCCGGGTCTGTACTGCTGCGTGATCGTTTGACAGGTGAACAGCGAATGCGCATTCCTCCGCGGATGCCAGGGCACTGATAGCAAGACGTCCAATGCTGGGCGTGCTCGAGAGAGCGCGAACGGTAAGACGCACACAGAAAGAGAGAGTCACATGGCGGGACAGAAGATCCGCATCCGACTGAAGTCGTATGACCACGAAGTCATCGACAACTCGGCACGCAAAATTGTCGACACGGTCACCCGTGCTGGTGCCACAGTTATTGGCCCAGTGCCCCTTCCCACGGAGAAGAATGTGATCGCTGTGATCCGTTCGCCTCACAAGTACAAAGACAGCCGGGAGCACTTCGAGAAGCGCACCCACAAGCGTCTGATCGACATCATCGATCCCACCCCCAAGGCCGTTGACTCACTCATGCGTCTCGACCTGCCTGCCGATGTCAACATCGAGATCAAGCTGTAGGGGGGCCGGAAATGTCGAACGTAAATCGTAACGTCAAAGGCCTGCTGGGCATGAAGCTCGGTATGACCCAGGTGTGGGATGAGAACGGCAAGGTCGTTCCCGTCACCGTCATCGAGGTGTCCCCCAACGTGGTCACGCAGATTCGTACCCCCGAGGTCGACGGCTACAGCGCCGTGCAGATCGCCGCGGGTCAGATTGATCCCCGCAAGGTGAACCAGCCGAGTGCAGGTCACTTCGCGAAGGCTGGCGTCACACCCCGCCGCCACCTCACCGAGGTGCGCACGGCTGATGCCGCGGAGTACGCGCTGGGCCAGGAGCTCACGCTCGACGCCACCTTCGAAGCCGGTCAGAAGATCGACGTCGTCGGTACCTCGAAGGGCAAGGGCTTCGCTGGTGTCATGAAGCGTCACAACTTCAAGGGTGTCAGCGCCTCGCACGGTGCGCACCGTAACCACCGTAAGCCTGGCTCAATCGGTGGCGCTGCCACGCCGGGTCGCGTATTCAAGGGTCACCGTATGGCTGGCCGCATGGGCACCGATCGCGTGACCGTGCAGAACCTCACCGTCCAGGCAATCGACGCCGAGAAGGGCCTGCTGCTCGTCAAGGGTGCTGTTCCCGGTGGTCGTGGCCGTCTCGTATTCGTCCGCAACGCTGTAAAGGGGGCGTAGTACATGGCTACCGCAACCACGCTTGAGGTCATCGACGTACAGGGCAAGAAGGCTGGGTCGGTTGACCTGCCCGAAACTCTGTTTGCCGTCGAGACCAATGTCCCGCTCATCCACCAGGTCGTCACGGCTCAGCTCGCTGCTGCACGTCAGGGCACCCACAAGACCAAGAACCGCGGCGAAGTCAGCGGATCTGGTGTGAAGCCGTTCAAGCAGAAGGGCACCGGCCGCGCTCGTCAGGGTTCGGTTCGTGCTCCTGAGCACCGTGGCGGCGGAATCGTGCACGGCCCGGTGCCGCGCGATTACTCGCAGCGCACCCCGAAGAAGATGATTGCTGCCGCGCTTCGCGGTTTGCTGTCCGATCGCGCTCGCGGCGGACGCCTGCACATCATCGACACCTTCGGGATCGACGACAAGCCCAGCACGAAGGCTGCACGCGATGTGCTTGCCGCAGTCGCTCCGGGTCGCCGCGTTCTGGTGGTGCTCAACCGCGATGACGAGCTCAGCACGCTGAGCCTGCGCAACATCCCGAACGTGCACATCCTGCCGTGGGATCAGCTCAACGCGTACGACGTGGTCGTCAGTGATGACCTCGTCTTCACCAAGGGCGCTTTCGATGCCTTCGTGGCAGATCGCACCGCCAAAGACACCGCGAAGGGGGCCGCGAAGTGAGCCTGAACAAGTCGCCGCACGACGTCATCATTCGTCCGATTGTCTCTGAGAAGAGCTACGGGATGATCGATGCGAACGGTCAGTACACCTTCGAGGTCCAGCCCACTGCAAGCAAGACCGAGATCAAACTCGCAATTGAGCAGGTATTCAACGTGAAGGTTGACAAGATCAACACGCTGAACCGCAAGGGCAAGACCCGTCGCACCAAGTTCGGCGCTGGCAAGCGCAAGGACACCAAGCGTGCCATCGTCACCCTGAAGTCGGGCACCATCGACATCTTCACGGCTGCGCTGTAGCTCGGAAGCGAAGAGGAATAATCATGGCAATTCGTAAGTACAAGCCGACGACTCCGGGTCGTCGCGGATCAAGCGTCGCTGACTTCGCTGAGATCACGCGTTCGACCCCCGAGAAGTCCCTCCTGCGTCCGCTGTCAAAGACCGGTGGCCGTAACAACCAAGGCCGTATCACGACCCGTCACATTGGTGGTGGCCACAAGCGCCAGTACCGCGTGATCGACTTCCGTCGTCACGATAAAGACGGCGTGAACGCGAAGGTCGCTCACATTGAGTACGACCCCAACCGCACCGCGCGTATCGCGCTCCTGCACTACATCGACGGCACGAAGCGTTACATCATCGCGCCGAACAAGTTGAAGCAGGGCGACATTGTCGAGGCTGGGGCTGGTGCCGACATCAAGCCGGGCAACAACCTTCCGTTGAAGAACATCCCGACCGGTACCGTGATCCACGCGATCGAGTTGAAGCCCGGTGGCGGCGCGAAGCTCGCTCGTTCGGCTGGTGCCTCGGTGCGACTCGTCGCAAAGGATGGCCCCTACGCCCAGTTGCGTCTCCCCTCGGGCGAGATCCGCAACGTTGACGTGCGCTGCCGCGCAACCGTCGGCGAGGTTGGCAACGCTGAGCAGTCAAACATCAACTGGGGTAAGGCTGGCCGTATGCGCTGGAAGGGCGTTCGCCCGACCGTGCGTGGCGTCGTCATGAACCCGGTGGATCACCCGCACGGTGGTGGCGAAGGCCGCACCTCAGGTGGTCGTCACCCGGTTAGCCCGTGGGGCCAGAAAGAAGGCCGCACGCGCAAAGCCAACAAGGAAAGCGACAAGCTCATCGTTCGTCGCCGCAACGCTGGCAAGAAGCGTTAGCCGGCAGGTAGGAAAGAGTAGAAGATGCCTCGTAGTCTCAAGAAGGGCCCCTTCGTCGATAACCACCTGCTGAGCAAGGTGGTTACTCAGAACGAAGCCGGTACCAAACATGTAATCAAGACCTGGTCACGCCGTTCGATGATCATCCCAGCCATGCTGGGACACACCATCGCGGTGCACGACGGTCGTAAGCACATCCCGGTGTTCGTCACCGAAACCATGGTGGGTCACAAGTTGGGCGAATTTGCACCGACTCGTACCTTCCGCGGTCACGTGAAGGACGACAAGAAGGGCCGTCGCCGCTAGCGCGGTGACGTGAAGGAGGAAGAGAAATGGTGGAGTCGATCGCACGTGTGCGTCAAATCCGCGTTACCCCCCAGAAGGCCCGTCGTGTCGTTGACCTGATCCGTGGCAAGAACGCTCAGGAGGCCCTGGCCATCCTGAAGTTCGCCCCGCAGGCAGCATCGGAGCCCGTGTTCAAGCTGGTGGCAGCCGCCATCGCGAACGCACGAGTTAAGGCCGACAATGAGAACTTGCGCCTGAACGAAGACGAACTCGTCATCGCTCGTGCGTTCGTTGACGAGGGTGCAACGCTCAAGCGTTTCCGCCCCCGCGCTCAGGGTCGTGCATTCCGCATCAATAAGCGCACGAGCCACATCACCGTCATCTTGCAGACGGCTGATGAACTCGCCGCCGCGAAGAAGGGAGCCAAATAATGGGCCAGAAGATTCATCCCTACGGCTTCCGCCTCGGGATCACTACCGATCACGTGTCGCGGTGGTTCTCGGATTCAACGAAGCCGGGACAGCGTTACGCGGATTACCTCGCTGAGGACATCCACATCCGTCAGTACCTGACCAAGACCCTTGACCGTGCTGGCGTGAGCCGTGTGGAGATCGAGCGCACCCGTGACCGCGTGCGCGTTGACATCCACTCGGCACGCCCCGGCATCGTGATCGGCCGTCGTGGCGCCGAGGCTGAGCGGATTCGCGCAGATCTCGAAAAGCTCACTGGCAAGCAGATTCAGCTGAACATCCTCGAGGTGAAGAACCCCGAAGCCGACGCTCAGTTGGTTGCGCAGGGTGTTGCTGAGCAGCTCGCCGCACGTGTGGCGTTCCGTCGCGCGATGCGCAAGGGCCTGCAAGGCGCACAGCGCGCTGGTGCCAAGGGTGTGCGGATCCAGGTCTCCGGCCGTCTCGGCGGCGCCGAGATGAGCCGTTCGGAGTTCTACCGCGAAGGTCGTGTGCCGCTGCACACGCTACGCGCAAACATCGACTACGGCTTCTACGAGGCCAAGACCACCTTCGGCCGCATTGGTGTGAAGGTCTGGATCTACAAGGGTGACCTCACCAACAAGGAACTCGCTCGTGAGCAGGCGGCCCAGAAGCCGTCGCGCGATCGCGGCGACCGCCGCCGTGCCCCCCGTGGGGCACAGGCCGAGGCTGCGCCTGCCGCAGCAGGAGCGGAGAAGTAAGCATGCTGATTCCTCGTCGAGTCAAGTACCGCAAGCAGCATCACCCCGGCCGTAGCGGTCAGTCCAAAGGCGGAAACCAGGTCACCTTCGGTGAATTCGGTATCCAGGCGCTGACCCCCGCGTACGTGACGAACCGTCAGATCGAGTCCGCTCGTATCGCGATGACCCGTCACATCAAGCGTGGCGGCAAGGTATGGATCAACATCTACCCCGATCGCCCTCTCACCAAGAAGCCTGCGGAAACCCGCATGGGTTCCGGTAAGGGTTCGCCCGAGTGGTGGGTGGCCAACGTAAAGCCGGGCCGCGTCCTCTTCGAGGTCGCCGGTGTCGATGAGCAGCTTGCACGTGAGGCGCTCACCCGAGCCATTCACAAGCTGCCCCTCAAGGCCCGCATTATCAAGCGTGAGGAGGGCGACGCGTAATGTCTATTGGAAGCAAAGAGTTGGCAATTACCGAGCTCGATACTTTTGAAGACGAGCGACTGGCTGAAGAGCTGAAAAAGGCCAAGGCCGAGCTCTTCAACCTGCGCTTCCAGTCGGCCACCGGCCAGCTGGAAAGCCACGGGCGCGTGCGTCAGGTGAAGCGCGACATCGCTCGTATCTACACCGTATTGCGCGAGCGTGAGCTGGGCATTCGCCCGACCCCCGCTGCTGCTCCTGAGCCCGTAAAGGCCAAGAAGAGCACGAAGAAGACCGAGCAGGCGGACGCCGCCGCTGAGACGAAGGAGGCCGAGTAATGGCTGAGGTCGAGACTGTACAGCGCGGCTACCGCAAGGCTCGTCGCGGATACGTTGTCAGCGACAAGATGGATAAGACCATCGTCGTTGAGGTGGAAGATCGTGTGAAGCACCCGCTTTACGGCAAGGTCCTGCGCCGCACCTCGAAGGTGAAAGTCCATGACGAGCAGAACACCGCCGGCATCGGCGATCTCGTGCTCATCCACGAGACCCGCCCGCTGAGCGCCACCAAGCGCTGGCGCCTGGTCGAGATCCTCGAAAAGGCGAAGTAAGCCCCCGGCTTACGGAAGAAGGAGTAACAAGTGATTCAGCAGGAATCGCGACTCAAGGTAGCGGATAACACCGGCGCCAAGGAGTTGCTCACGATTCGTGTGCTCGGGGGTTCGAGGCGCCGCTACGCGGGTCTCGGTGACACCATCGTCGCGACCGTAAAGGACGCGATCCCCGGGGGCAACGTGAAGAAGGGCGAGGTCGTTAAGGCGGTCATCGTTCGTACCCGCAAGTCCACCCGCCGTGCTGATGGTTCGTACATCAGCTTCGACGAGAACGCGGCCGTCCTTTTGAAGGCGGACGGGGAGCCTCGCGGCACCCGTATCTTCGGGCCGGTTGGCCGCGAGCTTCGCGACAAGAAGTTCATGAAGATCGTTTCGCTCGCACCGGAGGTGATCTAGCACTATGGGTAGCAAGATCAAGAAGGGTGACCTCGTTGAGGTCATCTCGGGCCCCACGCAAGAGCGCGGTGGCTACAAGGGTAAGCAGGGCCGCGTCATTGCGGTGCTGACCGAGAGCGATCGCGTCGTCGTCGAAGGTGTCAATTACGTCACCAAGCACGTGCGTCAGGGTCAGTCGTCCCGCGGTACGAAGGAAGGCGGGATCGAGACTCACGAGGCTCCGATCCACGTCTCCAACGTCGCGGTCGTCGACCCCGAGACCAAGAAGCCGACTCGCGTTGGCTTCCGCGTCGAAGAGGTGGAGCGCAACGGTAAGAAGAAGACCGTGCGCGTTCGCTACGCCAAGAAGTCTGGGAAGGACCTCTAATGACTGAGACTGCTGCGTCCGCTGGCACTGTGTCAGCGGCGAAAGCCTTGCCGAGCCTGAAGCAGAAGTACCGCGCGGAAATCGTGCCGGCACTTCGCGAGGAGTTCGGTTTCGCCAACGTGCACCAGGTTCCCGGCGTCGTCAAGGTCGTCGTGAACACCGGTGTCGGCGAGGCCGCCCGCGACAGCAAGGTGATCGAGGGCGCAATCGCCGACCTCGTGAAGATCACCGGCCAGAAGCCCATGGTCACCAAGGCCCGCAAGTCCATCGCGCAGTTCAAGCTGCGTGAGGGCCAGGCCATTGGTGCACACGTCACTCTTCGTGGTGACCGTGCATGGGAATTCCTCGATCGCCTCATCTCCCTCGCCCTGCCCCGTATCCGCGATTTCCGCGGCTTGTCGGCCAAGCAGTTCGATGGAAACGGTAACTACACCTTCGGCATCACCGAGCAGAGTGTGTTCCACGAGATCGATCAGGATAAGATCGACCGGGTGCGTGGCTTCGACATCACCGTCGTAACCACCGCCAAGACCGACGACGAGGGTCGGGCGCTGCTGAAGGCGCTCGGTTTCCCGTTCAAGGAAGACAACTAAATAGACCAAGTGGAGAGGCGCCCCGTTCGCGGGGCGCCTGATCCACGTATCACCTAGGTCTGCAGTCGCGTAACGGCTGGAGAAACCAGGCGAAAAAGAAAGAGTCACTTATGACGATGACCGATCCGGTCGCAGATATGCTGACCCGGTTGCGCAACGCTAATTCCGCGCACCATGATGACGTTTCGCTCCCAGGCTCAAAGCTGAAGGAGCGGATCGCAGAGATCCTCAAGCGTGAGGGCTACATCGCAGACTGGAAGGTGGAAGACGCGCGCGTCGGAACCACCATCACCATGTCGCTGAAGTACGGCCCCAACCGCGAGCGTTCGATCGTAGGCATTAAGCGGGTTTCCAAGCCCGGTCTTCGTGTGTACGCAGGTTCGACCGAGATCCCGAGCGTACTCGGTGGCCTTGGTATTGCGATCCTTTCCACCTCCTCCGGGCTCTTGACCGACCGCGAGGCCGAGCAGAAGGGCGTAGGCGGAGAAGTTCTCGCCTACGTGTGGTAATCCGTCATGTCACGTATCGGTAAGCTTCCCATCGCCGTTCCCGGCGGTGTCACTGTCTCGATCGATGGCCAGCAGGTCACGGTCAAGGGTTCAAAGGGTGAGCTCGCGCTCGTCGTTTCCGAGCCCATTCGCGTAGCTCTCGAGGATGGCCAGGTGCTCGTCACCCGTCCGAACGATGAGCGCGACTCCCGAGCGCTGCACGGTTTGACCCGTACGCTCATCAACAACAACATCATCGGCGTGACCGAGGGCTACGTTAAGCAGCTTGAGGTTGTCGGCACCGGTTACCGCGTGCAGCAGAAGGGCACCGGCCTGGAGCTGGCGCTCGGCTTCTCGCACCCTGTACTCGTTGACGCTCCCGAGGGCATCTCGCTCGAGGTCGAAGGCAGCACTAAGATCACCGTTCGCGGGATCGATAAGCAGGCTGTCGGCGAGGCCGCAGCCAACATTCGCAAGCTGAAGAAGCCGGAACCCTACAAGGGCAAAGGCATTCGTTACGCCGGCGAGGTTGTCCGTCGCAAGGCTGGAAAGGCTGGTAAGTAACCCATGGCCGCTTCAATTTCACGGGCTAAGGGTCGTTCGGCAGCGCGTATTCGCCGCCACGTCCGCCTCCGCAAGAAGATCGTCGGCACCGAGGCGCGTCCGCGTCTCGTGGTCAACCGCTCCTCGCGTCACGTATTCGTTCAGGTCATCGACGATTCGAAGGGTTTCACCCTCGCATCGGCATCGACCATGGAAGCCGATTTGCGCTCCTTCGAGGGCGACAAGACGGCAAAGGCTCGCCGCGTTGGCGAGTTGGTAGCCGAGCGCGCAAAGAGCGCCGGAATCGACGCTGTGGTCTTCGACCGCGGCGGTAGCAAGTACGCCGGCCGCGTAGCCGCGATTGCCGACGGCGCACGCGAAGGGGGGCTGACCCTGTGAGCGAAGTAACGAAGGAGCAGGAAGTGAACGCAGAGGCCCAGGCCGAGACCCCGGCCGCTGAGGCACAGGGCGCCGCGGCTCCGGCTCAGGATCACCGCAGCGAGCCCCGCGAGGCTCGCCGTGGCAGCCGCGACCGCGGCACCCGCAACGAGCGCGGTGGACGCGACCGCAACGAGAGCCAGTTCCTCGAGCGCGTCGTCACCATCAACCGCGTCTCGAAGGTCGTCAAGGGCGGCCGCCGCTTCAGCTTCACCGCGCTCGTCGTGGTTGGAGATGGCAACGGCACCGTGGGTGTTGGCTACGGCAAAGCGAAGGAAGTTCCCCTCGCAATTGCCAAGGGCGTTGAGGAAGCGAAGAAGAACTTCTTCCGCGTCCCCCGCGTTGGCAGCACCATCCCGCACCCCGTGCAGGGTGAGGCCGCAGCAGGCGTTGTTCTGCTTCGTCCCGCAGCCGCCGGTACCGGTGTTATCGCCGGTGGTCCCGTTCGTGCCGTACTCGAGTGCGCAGGCATCCACGACGTGCTCAGCAAGTCGCTGGGTTCGTCGAACACCCTGAACATCGTGCACGCGACCGTTGCGGCGCTGCAGCAGCTGGAGGAGCCCCGCTCCGTCGCAGCTCGCCGTGGCCTCGACTTCGATCGTGTCGCTCCGGCTCGCCTCGTGCGCGCTGAGGCGAAGGCGATGGCCGATGCCGCTGCTCAGGCGAAGGCGGGTGCGTAATGGCTAAGGCGCTGAAGATTACGCAGACCAAGTCCGTTATCAGTGAGAAGCAGAACCAGCGCGACACACTTCGCAGCTTGGGTCTCAAGCGAATCGGCGATTCCGTCGTACGCGAAGACACCCGTGCGAACCGCGGGTACGTCCGCGCTGTTGCTCACCTGGTTCAGGTTGAGGAGATCGACGCATGAGCGAGAAGAACGAGGAAGGCCGTTCGCAGGTACTGAAGGCTCATCACCTTCGTCCTGCGCCCGGTTCCAAGAAGGCTAAGACCCGCGTGGGTCGCGGCGAAGGCTCCAAGGGCAAGACCGCTGGTCGAGGCACCAAGGGCCAGAAGGCGCGCTACCAGGTCAAGGCTGGGTTCGAGGGTGGGCAGATGCCCCTGCACATGCGCACCCCGAAGCTGCGCGGGTTTAAGAACCCGTTCCGCACCGAGTACCAGGTTGTCAATGTTGCGAAGCTGGCCGAGCTCTACCCCGAGGGCGGTGTCGTTACCGTTGCTGACCTCGTGGAAAAGGGCGCGGTTCGCAGGAACCAGCCCGTGAAGGTGCTGGGCAACGGCGACCTTCAGGTGAAGCTCACCGTGCAGGTCGACAAGGTCTCCGGCTCAGCTGAGCAGAAGATCGTTGCCGCCGGGGGCGAAATCAAGTAGTTAGACCCGAATATTTTCGGGTGGGGGCCGGGTGAATCCGCAGGTTGCGGGCGTCACCCGGCCCCTTTCGCGTACCGGGTACATTCTCTGCGTGTAGGCTGATGTCTTGGTCTATGTCCCCCGGGCGAGACCCATCACAAACTCTTCAGGAGGCAGGCTTTGTTCAGCGCCATCGGCCGGATTTTCAGAACGCCCGATCTTCGGCGGAAGATTCTCTTCACGCTCGGTATCGTGGCACTATTCCGGCTCGGCTCGTTCGTACCCGCGCCGTTCGTCAACTTCGACAATGTGCAGGCGTGTCTCGTGGCCAACCAGGGCACCTCAGGGCTGTACGAGATGATCAACATGTTCAGCGGGGGCGCGCTCCTGCAGCTGTCTATCTTTGCGCTCGGAATCATGCCGTACATCACGGCCTCGATCATCACGCAGCTGCTGCGCGTCGTAATTCCTCACTTCGAGACCCTCCACAAGGAGGGTCAGGCTGGCCAGGCCAAGCTGACGCAGTACACGCGCTACCTCACCATCGCGCTTGCCGTGCTGCAGGCCACCACGCTGATCACGGTTGCGCGCTCCGGCATGCTGTTTGGCGCGAACGCAGCCAGTGCAGCTTGTCAGAACCTGGTATCTCAGGAATGGTGGGCGATCATCATCATGATCCTTACGCTCACTGCAGGCACCGGCCTCATCATGTGGTTCGGCGAGCTAATCACCGAGCGCGGCATTGGCAACGGCATGTCGCTCTTGATCTTCACCTCGATCGCGGCCCTCTTCCCCAACGCGCTGTGGACGATTCAGACCACCCAGGGTTGGGAAGTCTTCCTGTTTGTGCTCGCAGTGGGCATGGTCGTGATCGCCGCGGTTGTGTACGTCGAGCAATCACAGCGACGGATCCCAGTGCAGTACGCAAAGCGGGTCGTCGGTCGCCGCACGTATGGGGGCAGTAGCACCTACATCCCCATCAAGGTCAACATGGCAGGCGTGATCCCGGTGATCTTCGCCTCGGCCATCCTCTACCTTCCGATGCTCATCGCGCAGTTCAACCAGCCCGGCATCGGCGAGGAGCCGAAGGTGTGGGTCGTATGGATCTCGAACAATCTGATGCAGGGTGATCAGCCGCTGTACATGCTCGTGTTCTTCTTGTTGGTCATCGGGTTCACGTTCTTCTACGTGCAGATCACCTTTAATCCAGAAGAGGTCGCCGACAACATGAAGAAGTACGGTGGCTTCATCCCGGGCATCCGTGCGGGGCGTCCGACGGCCGAGTACTTGAACTACGTGCTCACTCGCATCACCAGCGCGGGTTCGCTCTATCTCGGGCTGATCGCGCTCATTCCGCTTATCGCACTGTCGTTCTTCGGTGCGAACCAGAACTTCCCGTTCGGTGGAGCCTCGATCCTGATTATCGTGGGCGTCGGCCTCGAGACGGTGAAGCAAATCGACGCGCAGCTGCAGCAGCGCCACTACGAAGGGCTACTCAAGTAATGACTGAAACCCCCCAGGCACGGCTCCTCATCATCGGTGCCCCCGGCGCCGGTAAAGGCACTCAGGCCGCTCGCATCGCCGAGCGCTACCAGGTGCCTGCGATCTCCACCGGTGACATCTTCCGCGCGAACATCAAGGCGGGCACACAGCTCGGCACGAAGGTGCAGTCGATCATCGAGAAGGGCCAGTTGGTTCCCGACGAGCTCACCAACGAGATCGTGGCCGATCGCCTCCAGCGCGACGACGTCGACAATGGGTTTCTGCTTGACGGCTACCCGCGCACGGTCGATCAGGTGCACGCGCTCGACGCGGTGCTCGAGGGCGAGGCGCGGCGTCTCGACGCAGTGATCCTGCTGGAGGCTGACACTGACGCCGTCGTCGCGCGACTTCTGAAGCGCTCCGAGCTCGAAGGGCGCATCGACGACACCGAAGAGGTCATTCGTCATCGTCAAGAGGTATATGCCGAGCAGACTGCTCCGCTCATTGAGCTTTTCCGCGCTCGCGGTATCCTCGTCGTCGTCGATGGCCTGGGTGAGGTCGACGAAGTGGCGGATCGCATCGCCGTCGCGCTCGATGCGAAGCTGGGCGAATAGTCGTGAGTCGGGGTTTGCTGCGCCGGTCGATCTACAAGTCACCGGCGCAGTTGCGTTTGATGGTGGATCCGGGCGCCGCCACGGGGGCAGCCCTCGCCGCGATGGCCGCCGCCGTGCGGCCGGGCATCACCACGCTCGAGCTCGATGCGATCGCGGAGGACGCGATCCGCTCGCTCGGAGCTGAGCCGAACTTCATGCTGGAGCCAGGGTATCGTCACACGATTTGTGCGAACGTGAACGAGCACGTTGTGCACGCGATCCCCACCGATCGGCAGTTGGTTGCCGGAGACATCGTTGCGCTCGATGTCGGCGCGATTGTCGGCGGGTGGAATGGCGATGCTGCGATCACTGTCGCGCTGCCTGACCCGTCCCGCCCGGAGCGCACGGAGCTGATTCAGAAGCTTGATCACGTGACCGAGCAGGCCATGTGGCGGGGCATTGCCCGGCTCGCCACCGCCACGCACCTGAACGAGGTCGGCGAGGCAGTCTCGGAGTATGTGCGGGCGAACAGCGACTTTGGGGTGCTGGAAGATTACATCGGGCACGGAATCGGGCGAAAGATGCACGAAGATCCGCCGGTCTTCAACGTGCCTGTGTCACGCCGGGGGCCCGAGGTGAAGCCCGGGCTGGTCGTCGCGATCGAACCGATCATCTCGGCGGGCGGCATCGAGACGATCGTGCAAGACGACGACTGGACTGTCACGATGGCTGATGGTTCACTCAGCGCGCAGTGGGAGCACTCGGTCGCCGTGCACGCAGGCGGCATCTGGGTGCTCACCGCGCCCGATGGCGGCGCAGCGGGTCTCGCACCGCTTGGCATTACGCCGGTCCCGATTCCCTAGGGACCGATCTGGTTCGGGCATGGGAGGATACATTCCATGCAGCACAGGGTGTCGGGGGGCGGCGCGTGGCCGAGACGCGCGTTTTTGATTTCTGCAGTTGGCGGTGTCGCCACCCTGGCCTTCGGATGCGCGCCGGAGGTTAATGGTTCTCGCCCTCGCTCCGTGACATCGCCTACGCCTCCGGCATCGCTCTCGCCCGAGACCTCGGCTGATCCGCTCGCCGAGAAACCGGCCACTACAGCGCCCAGTCCTCCTGCACCTCCGGATCTGGAGGCGATTATTGCCGCCCACGAGGGCCAGGTGCCCCAGCACTGGGGCATCGACATTCCGGGAGTGGTACGCACCGGAATCGAAGCGGGTTCCGCGCAACCTGAGCGAGTGTTCCTGACGCTGGACGCGTGCGGTGGGCCGCACGGGTCTGGCGTCGACGAGCGGCTCATCGCAGGCTTACGCGAGGCATCGGTGCCCGCCACACTGTTCTTGAATCTGCGGTGGATCGAGGCACACGCGGGGCTGGCGGCGAGTCTCGCCGCCGATCCACTGTTTGAGCTTGCCAACCACGGCAGCGATCATCTGCCGCTCAGTGTGACTGGCAGGTCGGCATATGGCATCTCGGGAACCGCGACGGTACGTGAGGCTGCGCATGAAGTTTGGCAGAATCACGTCGCGCTGACCGAGCTCATGGGGCGGGTGCCGCGCTGGTTTCGGCCCGGCACCGCCCACCTGGATGATGTTGGTCTGCGCATCGCGGAGGCTATGGGGGAGCGGGTGCTGGGCTTCTCTGTGAACGGAGACGCGGGGGCGACGTTTCCCGCAGCGACGGTGGCCAGCGAGGTGGGAGCCGCCGGACCCGGGGCGATCATCATCGCCCACATGAACCAGCCCGGTTCGGGGACAGCCGACGGGGTGCGCGCTGCGGTCGATGTGGTGCGTGCGCGGGGGCTCGATTTCGGGCTGTTGTGAGAATTCTCTGTGCATTTTCTGGTGCAGTGGGAGAATGAAGTATGGATGAGAATACGAACCCGGTGAAGGTGCTCGACACTGCAGAGTGCTGGCGGCTGCTCGCGACTCAGGAGGTCGGGCGAATCGTCACGCATGTGGGGGAAGTGTTTGACATTTTTCCCGTGAACTACGTAGTCGACGGTGAGTCGATCGTGCTCCGCACGGCCGAGGGTAACAAGCTCGTCGAAATGGTCATATCGGGCGAGGTGCTCTTCGAGGCCGATGACCACACCGATGCTGAGGCCTGGAGTGTGGTGTTGCGCGGGAAGGCGCACAGGCTCGAGACCGAGGCAGAGATCATCGCTGCCGAGGCGCTACCGCTGAAACCTTACGTGCCGACAATCAAGCGTAACTTCGTGCGTATCGAGGCGGACTCGCTCAGCGGTCGCCACTTTCAGGTCGGGCCCGAGCCGGATCGTCACGGGGTGCAAGACTACTGAGCCGGTTCGCGGGTCGCACTGTGTGTCGAGTTCGGGTGCGGATCCGCTGTGACTCTGCGGGCTCGTGTTGGCCGCTCTGATGCGTGGTCTGAGGCCGCGCGAATTGTGGCTAAGATAGAGGGGTTGCCTGGTTCTTGTGACCAGAACAACGGGCTGTGGCGCAGCTTGGTAGCGCACTTGACTGGGGGTCAAGGGGTCGCAGGTTCAAATCCTGTCAGCCCGACCAAAAAATCGCGGAAACTCACGGGTTTCCGCGATTTTTTCGTTGGTGAGATTTGATCCGGCCATCTAATACCCATCTAAAACCCCTACTGAAACACCTTCTGACCAGTGCTTTGCTCGGTTCGCAAAGGTCGCTTGCGGGTGGTTTCGATTGCTTCGGGGCGTGTGGCGCACCTGGTCTGCATGACCAGCTCAACTTCGCTTCCGCTACCTCTGCCCGACTTGCCGCCTCTGCTCGATATCCGCGAGCTGTCGGCCTATCTCGGCGTGCCTGTCTCGACCATTTACGACTGGCGCTCGCGGGGCATCGGTCCGCGTGCGTACCGCTTCGGCAAACACCTCAAGTTCGCCGTCACGGACGTGACCGAGTGGATCGAAGCGCAGCGCGACCCCGCGCCGTCTTCACAGTCTTTGCCGCCTCAATTGCCTCGACGGTGACGCTGTGAGCCGCCCGCGCCTGACGATCGGCACCTACGGCGAGATCACGACCCGTCGTCGCCCGAGCGGGCGCATCGAAGCTCGCGCCCGCTACCGGGACTGGGATGGTGCCACCCGCCTCGTGCAGGCGAGCGGCGACACTGCAGCCGCTGCAACGCACGCGCTCAAGGCCAAGTGCGTCGACCGCAATCTGATTGCACCGAGTGCAGGCTTGCTCACGTCTGACAGCCCGTTCCCTGATCTGGTCGCGTACTGGCTCGAAGATATCGAGTTGGAGGATCGGCTCGCAACGGCCACCCGGCAACTGTATGAACGCGATATGCGCACGCTCGTACTGCCCGCATTCAAGGATCTGACGTTGCGCGAAATCGGAGTGGCCCGGTGTGACCAGTTCTTGAAGCGGCTCGCGAAGGATTCGTGCTCGAAGGCGAAGCATGCGCGCGTTGTGCTGCGACTCGCGCTCGCGTTGGCGGTGCGACACGAGGTGCTGCTGCGCAACCCCGTCGATCACGTTGCGCGGTTGCATCGCGACGTACGGATTCCCGACGCCTTCACGCCCGAGGAAATCACCGCAATCCGTGCGGCGATTGCGTATTGGGAAGCCGGACGCGACGTCTCGGGGCCGAAGCCCGACGGGCAACTCGGTGCAATCATCGAGGTCATGCTCGGCACGTCCGCGCGCATCGGCGAGGTGCTCGCGATCCGCCGACGGGATATTGATCTGAGCGTGCCGTCCGTACGAATCACTGGAACGATCATCAGCCCGAAAGGCGAACCGACGACGCGACAGGATCACCCGAAGACCGCGCGATCGCGACGCACGATTCAACTTCCTGGGTTTGC
Organism: Leucobacter fengyongliangi; assembly: GCF_050971685.1. Taxonomy (NCBI): domain Bacteria; kingdom Bacillati; phylum Actinomycetota; class Actinomycetes; order Micrococcales; family Microbacteriaceae; genus Leucobacter; species Leucobacter fengyongliangi. The sequence continues at coordinate 22,602 of NZ_JBPCEU010000009.1, forward strand.
CGCGACGGCCGTGCAGTTTCGATTGAAGCAACTCGACACGATCGACCCCGACGCACTGCTATTCTGCTCGCGCGGAGGCACTCCGCTGACGACGAACAATGTGCGCCGCCAACTCCGCCATGTCATGAACCTGGCAGAGATTGAGGGCGTGACTCCGCACAAGTTCCGCCGCACTGTCGCGACCACGATCAACGAAAGCGCGGGTGTCGAATTGGCATCTCAGCTGCTTGGGCATACCGACCCGGCAATCACGATCAAGCACTACATCCGCCGCAACGAGACCGTCGACCCCACGACTGCGGGCCTGCTGGAAAAGGCGTTCGGATCATGATCAGTATTTTGGGTGGAAGATTTACCTCGCGAAACGAAACGTACTCAGATAACATTAGCTGTGTACGAAACGTATCAGGAGGTGATTACGTGAAAGCTCTAAGGCCAAAGGCTGCCGCCGAGAAGCGAAGTGCCTTGTACCGGGGGCATGCTGAGGGGCGGTGGGACCGCATCGGCCGAGGCATCTACTTGCCCGCAGACGCACCCGCGATCGATTGGGATCAGCTTGAAGCCGCAACCCGACGACCGGAAGCGACAATTTGTCTACTTTCTGCTCTCGCTCGCTACGACCTCACCGATGCGATTCCAGACGCCCTGGACGTCGCAATACCACGCGGAATGCGTACACCAATGACCGAGAGTGCAATTTGCTGGCATCGCTTCGATGCGGCGACGTTCAAGCTTGGGCGAGACGAGATCTTGATTCCGGGCAGCTCGCAGCACATCGGTTTGTACAGTGCAGAGCGCACGATTGTCGACTGCTTCCGCCTTCGATCGACTGTCGGGTACGAAGTAGTTCGCGACGCAACCAAAGAATGGCTCCGCCGCGGCGGCAAGCCCGCCGAGCTGATGGCATTCGCCACACAACTCCCTCGAGCTAAAGCCCCGCTCCTGCAAACCTTGGAGGTAATCACGTGACCGGCGGGGGGTTGTAACGCTGTGGTGGGCTTCGGCGCACTGATCCGCACCGCGCTGGCGGAGCTGGTTGCACGGAGGCCGGTGTTCCACTCAGAAGCTGACTTCCAGCATGAGCTCGCAGTGCAGATCGCGCGGCTTGACCGGGGCGTGGAACTGCGGTTAGAGCGGCCGGTGCGGGTGCCTGGAGCACGACCGATCAACCTCGACATCCTTCTACGCCGCGGCGATGTGCAGTACGCGCTCGAACTCAAATACATCACCGCAAGGCTTGAGGTGAGCGTCGGTGACGAAGAGTTCATGCTGAGGTCGCAGTCGGCCCAGGATCTGCGTCGCTATGACATCCTCAAGGATGTCATGCGAGTCGAAACGCTCATCGAAGCTGGTGTCGTCGCAGGTGGTATGTCCGTCACTATCACCAACGACCGTGGGATGTGGAGCGAGACCAGGAAGATCGGCCCCATCGACGAAGCCTTCCGGCTGCATCACGGCCGTACCGTCACCGGGAACCTTGCATGGGGTGCGCACGCCGCGGCTGGTACTGTTCGCGGTCGAGAATCGGCACTCGTGTTAGGCGGCAGCTACACGCTCGAGTGGGCGGCGTACTCGCGGGTCGATGCGCAGCGAAACGGGGAGTTTCGCATGCTCATCGCCGAGGTCGGGGCGGGGCGATAGGGCATCATGTCAGCACTCGGCCGCAGTCCGGGTCGGCTGAGTGCTGTGCAGCATTCTTGCGTTCGTGAAACCCCTCGTCTCCGCAAGCAGCGGAATCTATTAGTTTTCAGAACGCTATGATACGATGTTCTGAAAATGGCGTGATTCCGCTGACGTTGGAACGTCATAGTTATCAGAACGAGGTGAAGTATGAACCGTGACGAGCCTAAATCAGAGCGCGAAATCCTACGACGCGCCATCGAAGCTATCTCCAAGCGCTTGCCCACCGGGTGGTTACTTGAGGAACAGTATGACGTGGTCGGCGCGAACGATCTTCGAGCCGATGCAGCGCTTGCAATCGTCGCGCCTGACGGTGCGAACACGCGACTGGTTCTAGAAGCAAAGCGAATGGTCGAACGCCGAGATGTCGGCGTTATTGCCGACAGGCTAGAAAGCTTGGCGGGCATCGACGGCAGGCCCGTCTTGGTCGCAAAGTACCTCACAACGCAAGTGCGCGCCGACCTGACCGAAAAGGGCATTGGGTATGTCGATGCGACTGGGAATCTACTCATAACTGCCGGGCAACCGGCGATCTTCCTTGCTGATCGTGGCGAGGATCGCGACCCATGGCGGGGCACGGGTCGCCCACGGGGCACGTTGCGTGGTGACCCCGCTGCGCGGGTTGCGCGCGCTCTCCTGGACTTCGATCGCAAGTGGCGCATACGCGACCTTATCGACACCTCAAGCGCGTCGACCGGCGCTACTTACCGGGTGCTCGAATACTTGCAGCAAGAGGGACTTGCGGAGCGCGACGACGACGGCACAGTGCGAGTGCCTGACTGGCGACGCTTGCTCGAAGCCTGGGCAGAAGATGCCGCATTCTTGTCCACGAACCGTACTGTTAAGTGCATTGAACCGCGAGGAACCGAAGCGTTCCTGGGGAAGCTGCGCGAAACAAAGAGCATGCGCTATGCCGTAACAAGTTCTGCTGCCGCCGCCGAATGGGCTCCTTACGCACCAGCTCGCGTCATCTACGTGTACGTCGACTCTGTCGAGGAGGCCTCCAAAGAATGGAACCTTCGCTCGAGCGAGTCGTCTCCGAACGTCATTCTGGTGGAGCCGCGTAAGCCCAATGATGTCGCGTTCGACCGGGTAGCCGAGTCCCAGCGAGGATTCGCCATCGCGGCCCCGGCACAGGTTGCGGTCGATCTGTGGAACGGGCCGGGCCGTAACCCTTCAGAAGCGCAGGAACTGCTTGCGTGGATGTCGGCGAACGAGAGCGAGTGGCGCAAATGACCGACCCAGAGGTCGTAAAGGCGTGGCACGCCTTGCTAGATGCATTAGACGCGCTCGGCTCACATAAAGAGGCTGTCATCCTTGTTGGCGCACAGGCGATCTACCTGCACACCGGAAGCGCCGAAGTCGCACTTGCCGAGTTCACGACCGACGCCGACCTCGCTATCGATCCCGAACTTCTCACTGATCACCCGCTGATCGAGGCAGCGATGACCACGGCAGGATTCAGCCCCGATCCTGATCCATCAGCACTTGGAACCTGGCGGTCGCGCGACGGCGTACCAGTAGATCTGCTCGTTCCCGACGCCGTTGCAGGCGCAGGTCGACGATCAGCCGAACTGCCACCCCATGGAAAGCAGGCCATGCGTCGAGCAGTGGGCCTTGAAGCCGTGCTCAAAGACAATGCACCGATGCTGATCTCAGCACTCGATCCGGCTGATGCGCGATCGTTCACGATCAGAGTTGCCGGTCCAGCCGCGTTGCTAGTCGCAAAGACGCACAAGGTAGCTGAGCGCATCAACAGCCCAAAGCGATGGGACGCAAAGGACGCGCACGACATCTATCGACTCCTCCGAGCCATCGACACACACGTGCTGGTCGCCTCGCTAAAGGTGCTTGCCAGCGACCCGATCGCGGCGTCCGTCACGAAAGCTGCTATCGATTCGCTTCGCGACCTCTTCGCTGCAGGTGACGACGCGCCGGGGTCACGGTTCGCGGGGCAAGCCGAAGAGTTCATTGGAGACCCAGCCCAAGTCGCACTCGCGGTAAGCATTCTCGCCCAAGACCTGATAACCAGTCTCGATGCAGGAAGTGCCGAATAGGATCCATCCCATGCATCGTCATATGCCCGCTTCATATTCGGCTTAGCCCGGATTCACCGATGAGTCTTGGGCGGGGCAAGCTTGAATGCTCGGCGCGCGGTGACGTGTCAGGGGCAGGGGTGAACCCCGGGCGTCGCATCCCGGTCGTCCACTTTCTCCTCGGTCGTGCCGCGGTCGCGGCGATGGTCAGCTGATGGGGACTGGTGGCGGCGCATGTGTCGCGGTGAAGATGCTTACGAACGCTGCCTGCCATGGCCAGGCCTCCGGCAAGTGCAGTGTGATCCGACGCGCAGAGCACGCTAACCGTGCAGGCACTGAGATGAGAGTGCGGCGGATCGTCGCGGTCGTCGCTTTCGCGAGGCGTCCCGTGCGGTCGGCGATCACGCCGGCAGCACGTGTGAGGTTGAACGCGATCACGGCAAGAACCAGCCAAGGGTCTGCTGTCGGTTTTGTTGAGTCCAAGACTGCATAGCTTTTCGGGGCTGTGCTGGAAGGATGATGATCATGCCGATCAAGTACAGCGAGGAATTCAAGCGTGACGCTGTCGCGCTCGTGGAGTCCGGTATCGCGCAGAAAACCGTGTGTAAGGACCTCGGGATCTCGAAGTCAGCGCTCGGCGCGTGGGTGCAGGATTCCAGGTTCAAGACCTTTGGGATGACCCCATCGAAGGACCCTGATGAGCAACGTGAAATACGGGCTGCGTTGAAGCGTATCCGGGAGCTCGAGATGGAGAACGAGGTGCTCAGGCGTGCGGCAGCGTACCTGTCGCAGGTGCACATCACACCCCCAAAATGATTTACCCGCACTAATCGTGAGATGGCCGCGACCGGTGCCCGTGTCAGGGTGCCGGTCGCGGTGGCGTGCCGGGTGCTCGGGTTCAGTGAGCAGGCGTACTACCAGTGGCTAAAACGCCCAGTGTCAGCTCGTGAAGCCGAAGAGCAACACCTAATCGGGGTGCTGCGAAAGCTGCATATCGATGACCCCGAGGGAGGGTACCGGGTCCTCGCCGATGACCTCCAAGATCTGGGGTACGAGGTCTCGGAACGTCGGGTATGGCGTCTGTGCAAGGTTGCTGGCATCCAGTCGGTCATTACGAAGCGCAAGCGCCGTTACCGGCGGGCTGGGGCGCCGGTGGGTGATGATCTGGTGCAGCGTGATTTCACTGCGAGTGGGCTTGACGAGAAGTGGCTCGTGGACATCACCGAGCATTGGACCGGTGAAGGTCGCCTGTATATGTGCGCGTTCAAGGACGTGTGTTCGAACCGGATCGTGGGGTACGCGATCGATACGCGAATGAAGGCGTCACTCGCGGTTCGTGCGCTGCAGAACGCCGTCATGCAGCGCGGGTACCCGCAGCTGGCAGTGAGTGATTAACGGACACTCCGGGGGCGAAGTTGGCCTCGCTCGTGACCGAGGAATGCTGCGGCTAGAAAGGGAGGGGGACCTCCAAAAGGGGGTTACCGACCGAAACAGGTGGATACGGCCGGGCATGTCACCCTCTGCCAGCCCAGCCCAGCCCAGCCCAGCCCAGCCCTGCCGTTGCGTAGCCAGTCCGCTGATCCACACCGCAAGCTGATCGACGAGCTCGCCCGCGGCAAGAAGATGGAGAAGACCCTGCGCGCTTCAGACGAGTGGGCAGCGTCTAGGGTTATGACTGTGCTCAAGCGACTGGTAGTGATATCCCGACCTGTGCTGTGGATCAACACCATCGGAACCACGATGATCGCAGTGTGGTTGACTGGCGAACTGTGGCGGTGGGATGCCATTTGGTTGCTGCTCTGGGTCACGCTGCCATTCAACTTGCTGATCTACGGCATCAACGACATCTTTGATCAGGAGACCGACAACATCAACATCCGCAAGGGCGGATTTGGTGGTGCAAAAATTGCTCCGCGTGAGGTTCCCTGGATCGCCTGGGGTGTGGCGGTGACCAACATCCCGTTCCTGATCTTCTTCGGCCTGAACTACTCGCTCGAAGCGAACCTATGGATCTGGGCCTACACTCTTTTCTTCCTCTTCTATTCTGCGCCCCCTGCGCGTTTCAAAGGCCGGCCGTTTCTCGATTCAATCAGCAACGCCGACTACGCATTTCCGCTCGCGTTTGTGCCACTCGCGCTCGGGTATGAACCCGTCTGGTTGGCGCTGTTTGGGCTGATGGCGTGGAGTCTTGCGAAACACACCTACGACGCCATACAAGACATCGAGGAAGACAGCTTTGTGAATATCACCACCACGGCGGTCTTCCTGGGCGCGAAGAAATCGCTCGTCTACGTCTCGTTTTGGTGGCTCGTCTCGAGCGTGTTCTTCGCGTTCATTAACATTCCTCTTGCGGTAGCCAACATCGCATACGCCGCCTGGCTAGTCTGGTTGATCAACCGCGATGACACCCCGGAAACTGCGAAACGGGTCTACAAGTACTCAGTCGCGTATCCCTACGTGGTGGGCTCGGTTGCGGGCGCGCAGTTGATGATCGCTATTTTCTTCGGCTGGATCACCCCGTGAGCGCGATGGGGGAGCGCCCTCACGCTACGCCCAAGCGCATCGTCATTGTGGGCGCGGGACTCGGCGGTCTCTCCGCGGCAGCGCTCCTGGCACAGGCGGGGCATCGCGTTACGGTTCTGGAGAAGAACTCGTGGGTAGGGGGTAAGTCTCGTCGTATCGAGGTTGCGGGTCAACGCATCGATACGGGCCCTTCTCTCGTCACCTTTCCAGGGGTCATCAGGGAGCTATTTCGCCGCTACGATCAGCTCGGTGCCCAAACGGGTGATGCGGATCATGATCGCCTCTCCGCCGAACACATCGCTCACCTCACCTTCGAACGGCTCCCTGAACTGGGCAGGTATTTCTTTCGCGATGAAGTTGTGGATCTGCCGGTGCAGTCCGGGCATGCGTGGTCTGGTGCCTGGAAACGCTTCGACCGCGAACACGGCTCACTCAGCCCCGAAATCGTGAAGCTTCTGACCGCTGATCCCTTCGACGCAAAAACTCTGTCGTCGGTGACGACGCTCACACGGCGATACGGGCGGAGACTCTCAACCAGCTCGTATCTGTCGGCTCTCGAGTGGATGCCCGACGATCTCAAAGAAGTCATCGCGATCCACACGCTCAACGCCGGGATTGCCCCGCAGCGCACGCTGGCCCTCTACGCAACCATGCCCGCGGTGATGGCGCGCGAGGGAATCTTCGTGCCGCAGGGAGGTGTCTACGAACTGGCGCTGGCCCTTGAGCGGCTCGCAACGCAAGCCGGAGCGACCATTCATACGGATACTGACGTAACTGCAATCACCAAACACCGCGTGATGACACGCTCGGGTAGCTATCCCGCAGACGTGGTGGTCGGCGCGGCTGACGCTCAGGTCATCGACAAGCTCGCTGGAAACCGCGTGCACTCACCGAAACGAGTCTCATGCTCGGGCGTTGCCGTATTCGCGGTGCTCGATGAACCGCTGCCGAGCGGCACGGTGACGCACTCGGTGATTATGCCGAGAGACCCGGGTGAGCTGCATCGCTCGCTCGATGCCACGCAGGAACCACACGAGACCATGGCGTTCGTGAACTACTACAAACCGGGACACATCTACCCGAACGCCAAAGCCACTGCGGCTCTCCTGCTCACCGCACCCGCGAACGGCAAGCATTACGATCTGAATTCAACGTTCGTTCAGCGAGAGCTCTCCCGGATCAGCGCCATGATGGGACTCGAGCGCGGCCTTGCCGATCGCATCGTCGCCCACAAAATTCTCGACCCTGACTACTTCTCTCACTCTGGAGCCGCAGGCGGGGCTCTGTACGGTGCGACGAGACCGCTGTGGCAGGGGGGGCCGTTCCATCGTCCTGGCTATTCCTCGCTTTCGAAACCGTGGTTATGGAGGGTGGGTGCGTCGGTGCATCCTGGAGGAGGCATTCCCGCGGTGCTTGGCGGTGCAATGAACTCCGTCGGGCGGCTGCTGAAGAAGATCGGCACTGCAGTTGATGAGAGAAAACACGATGATGAAAGCGCTGCTCAATAATTCGGCTCCTTTCCTTGGCTGGTCAGCGGTTCAGCGCTTACGCTGTGGCTATTACCGACCGAAGGGATCGTCATGTCTCTCTCCCCTGAGCGCTTCCCGCAGAAACACATTCCCACGGCGGAGGAACATTCCGTCCCAGAAATAGAGGTGGATCAGACCATCGCGCCGCGTCCCGAGGAGGAGATTGCCGACTCCGTGCGAGCGGAGCCCGACCTCGAGGATCACAGAATTCATCCTGAGTGACGAGGCACCACACTCGGGGCACACTTGCGATAATGGGGTGTGATCTCCCAACGTGAACTGGCCCAGCGACTCGATATTTCGATCGAAATGGTGAGACGCCACGGTCTGCCCCTTCACATGACCGAGGAGGAGTTCGGGCGCTTCGAGGCCGATCCGCCGGCTTGGCTGGTGCAGTCGCGCGCCAATCGCACGGGCAAGCGACCCGTATGGGTGGAGTTGAACTGCGTCATATGTGGATTCTCCGAGATGACACGCCCGAAGAAGTGGTGGCCAGATTTCACCTACCTCTCCTGCTTTGAACATCCTTACAGCGAGCTGCCAGACATGGCCGCCGGGATGCGCCGGATGGAAGTCAACGGTATCGGGAGCCGTTTTATCGGGGTCGTCGACAGTCCCAGCGAGACAGCCACGGAGTAGGGATCGCCACGAACCGTTGCAGGCAGTCGTGAACTCTGGCGACGGCGGCCATGATCAGGTACCGGCACCGCGCGAAATCTGGGAGGGTGGGTGCATGGCTACTGCAGCAAGCAACATCGCACGCATGCGTCGCATGAGCGTGGCGAGCGTCTATCCCCTCTACGTCACGAAGGCGGAGCGCAAGGGTCGCACGAAGGCCGAGGTCGACGAGATTATCACCTGGCTCACGGGCTACGACGCGTCCGACCTCACGCGTCTACTTGCAGACGACACGAGCTTCGAGGCATTTTTCGCAGAGGCACCGAACCTGAACCAGTCGCGGATTCTGATCACCGGGGTCATCTGCGGGGTTCGCATCGAAGAGATCGAAGATCCATTCATGCGCGAGGTGCGTTATCTCGACAAACTCGTTGACGAGCTCGCCCGCGGGAAAAAGATGGACAAGATCCTGCGCGCACCCGCAGCCTAGCTTCGTCGCGACGCCTGGCGAGTGGCCAGGATCACAAGAGGCTGCGCGTCCGCAGGCCCCGGGTCGGCCGCCGCGCGAGTTTAGGATGTGCGTATGACTCCTCCGCGAGCAGCGCCCGAGCGCCGGTTCGCGATCCGAGGCAAGCGCGCGGCTCGGCACCGGCGGAAACACGCTGATCGCGGCGGCGCTCGCGGCGGGCAACGCCATGTGGGGCTTCGGGCTGTGGTGTTGCTCGCCGTGTGGGCGCTGGTGCTCGTGCGCACGCTGATGGGCGTGGTGCGCGGCACCATCTGGGAGTGACGACCGCGGTCGGTCGACGTTCCCGAGAGGGATCCGCAATCGCCGTCCGCGTCCACGTGCCCGACCGTTCCCCTATATCGTTCAGCCTTTCAGTGATATGTTGTTGAGTATCGTTCACGGTTCGTCGGAACGCAACACCGAGAAGGGCATTATGAGTCAATCATTCCCAGCCGGAGGGTTCGGCGCGGGTCTGAACACAGACAGCATGTGGCAGGCCATGGAGCAGCTGAAGACAGTGTTTGAGAAGCGCGTGGGCACCCGTGTCGGTAAGGGTGAGGTGCGCACCGCGGTGTTGGCCTTGCTCGCCGAGCAACCGATGCACGGCTACCAGATCATTCGCGAGATCGAGGAACGCACGGCGGGCGCGTGGAAGCCGAGCGCTGGCTCCGTCTACCCGACCTTGCAGCTTCTCGCAGATGAGGGTCTCGTGAGCGCCGAGAAATCCAACGGTCGCAAAACCTATTCCCTCACCGACTCGGGTCGTGCAGAAGCGGCAGAGCTCAGTGGATCAGCTCCGTGGGAATCCGCTGCCGAGGGGCAGAGTCACGGCTCTAAGTTTGCCGCGCTCCCGAAGGCGGGGGTCGAGCTTGCGCAGGCTGCCGCTCAGGTCAATCGCACGGGCACCCCGGAGCAGATCCAGCAGGCCGTTGCAGTGATTGACGAGGCGCGGCGCAGGCTCTACGCGATCCTCGCCCAGGACTGACGCGGGTGCCGCCGGTTCGACCGGGCTCCGAGCACTCGGGGCCCGGCGCTGCACGATATCGCGCGCGGTATCGTCGCATCCTCCGCTTCGCGGGATGGAATCTCGCGGTCACCTGGTGGTACGAGCTGTTCCTGCCCCGGATTGGCCTGGTGAAGATCGCGGAGCGCACCCGGGCCAGGCGCATGCGCCTCTTCGCTCGCCGGTTTCACGTGCTCGCGGTGGAGCTGGGTGGCCTGATGATCAAGGTCGGCCAGTTCATGTCGTCGCGGCTCGACGTGTTGCCGCCCGAGATCACGGCCGAACTTGAGGGGCTGCAAGACGAGGTGCCTCCGGTCGATTTTGCCCAGATCCGCGCACGCGCCGAGGCAGAACTGGGTATGCCGCTCGAACGGGTGTTTGGGTCGGTTGAGGAGGCACCGCTCGCCGCGGCTTCGCTCGGCCAAGCACACCGTGCAACGCTCGCACCCTCGGATGCCGAGGACGTTGGATTCGACGCTGTCGTGATCAAGGTGCAGCGGCCCGGGATTGATGAAATCGTAGATGTCGACCTGGCCGCGCTGCGCACGGTCGGCGGGTGGCTGAGCCGAGTGCGACTCGTGTCGAGCCGCGTCGATATGCCCGCGCTCGTCGAGGAATTTGCGGTGACCAGCCTCGAAGAGATCGATTACCTGCACGAGGCGCAGAACGCCGAGCGGTTTGCCACGAACTTCGCAGGTGACAGTCGGGTCGGGGTGCCAGCAATTGTGTGGGAGCGTTCGACTCGGCGCGTGCTCACCCTCGAAGACGTGACCGCGATCAAGATCACCGATGGGGAAGCCTTGCGCGCGGCCGGCATCGACCCGGCCGAAGTAGCCCACGTATTTGCCTCGGTGATGTTCGATCAGCTCTTCACCCACGGCTTCTTCCACGCAGATCCGCACCCCGGCAACGTCTTCGTGACACCACGCACCGCGAACGCCGACAGCGCACTCTGGCAACTCACGTTCATCGACTTTGGGATGATGGGCGAGGTTCCCGCGAGCACGCGCAGCGGCCTGCGCAAGCTGCTGTTCGCGGCCGCTTCCCGCGACGGAAAGGGGCTGGTGGAGGCGATCCGCAACGTCGGTGTGCTGCTTCCGTCGGCCGACACTCGGGAGCTCGAGCGGGCGATGACCGAGCTCTTCGCCCGCTTCGGGGGGATGGGGTTCGCTGAACTCCGAGAGGTGGATCCCCGCGAGTTTCGCGATTTTGCCGTGCAATTTGGCGACGTGATTCGGTCTCTGCCCTTTCAACTCCCCGAGAACCTCTTGCTCGTGATCCGAGCCATGTCACTCGTATCTGGAGTGTGCAGCGCGCTCGATGCCGAGTTCAACCTGTGGGACTCGGTCGAGCCCTACGCGGCACAGCTGCTGCGCGACGAACGCGGCAACGTCGTGATGGACGCTGCGCAACAGGTTCTCGAGGTCGCCGGAGTTGCCTGGCGGCTGCCGAAACGCCTCGATACGGTGCTCACGCGTATCGAGGAGGGATCACTTGAGGTGGTCAACCCCCGCCTGGAACGCAAGGTGGCCCGCCTGGAGCGCACCGGCCGCAGGGCCGTGTCGGCGCTGCTCTTCGGAGCCCTCCTGATCGCCGGCTCCGTGCTGCGTGCAGATGATGCGGTGCTCGGCACCGTGCTGATGGCTCTCTCAGCCCTTCCGCTCCTGCATGTGCTGTTTGCTCGCGGCGCGCGAGACGGTTCGTGATAATTTGAGCACTGTGGATCACAATCCTCCCGCCCTGGCCGTCGAGTTCCGGGGTGTTTCGAAACGCTTTCCCGATGGCACGCTCGCCGTCGATCAGCTCGACCTGGCATTGGGCCTCGGCACCATCACCTGCCTCGTGGGTTCCTCCGGCTGCGGCAAGACCACGGTGCTGCGGATGATCAACCGTATGATCGATCCGACGTCGGGGCACGTGTTGGTCGGCGGCATCGACGTGGCCGGCGTGGAACCGGTCGAACTGCGCCGCTCGATCGGATACGTGATGCAGCACGCTGGCCTGATGCCGCACCGAACCGTCATCGACAACATCGCGACCGTGCCGGTGCTACGCGGCGTGAAGCGTGCTGATGCGCGCGAACGTGCAGTCGCGTTAATGCACGATGTGGGGCTGGATCCGAAGCTTGCACGTCGATATCCCGCTCAACTCTCTGGGGGGCAACAGCAGCGGGTCGGGGTGGCGCGCGCGCTCGCTGCAGATTCCGACCTTCTGCTGATGGACGAACCGTTTGGCGCGGTCGACCCGGTGGTGCGCGCCGATCTGCAGCGAGAATTGCAGCGACTGCAGCGAGACCTGGGGAAGACTGTGGTGTTCGTGACGCACGACATTGACGAGGCCTTCGTGTTGGGGGATCGCGTCGCGCTGTTCAAGCCCGGAGGGGTACTCGCGCAATTCGGCAGCCCCGAGCAACTGCTGCACGAGCCCGCCGATGCGTTTGTTGCCGAGTTCATCGACGCGGGCAGACCGCGAAGCATTCTGAGATGAGCCTGCCGCGATGAACTGGGTGGTCGACAACTGGGTGCAAGTCGCGCAGTATGCCGGGCAGCACATGGTGCTCGCGATCGTGCCGATCATCGTCGGTACGGCGCTTTCGTTGCCGATCGGGTGGGTCGCGAACCGACGCCGCTGGAGCCGCGGCACGATCCTCGGTGCGGCGGGGATCCTCTACGCGATCCCATCCCTTCCCCTGTTCGTCGTCATGCCTGCCCTCATCGGCACGCGCATTCTTGACCCCATCAACGTGGTCGTCGCGCTCACCCTGTACGCGCTCGCGCTGATGGTGCGCACCACTGCCGATGCGCTGGCCTCGGTGTCGAACGAGCTCCGTCTCTCGTCGCAGGCCATCGGTTTTAGTGCCTGGCAACGATTCTGGGGGGTCGAGCTGCCCGCCGCCGGCCCAGTCCTGCTCGCGGGAATCCGGGTGGTCTCGGTGAGCACCGTGAGCCTGGTGACCGTGGGCGCGCTGATCGGTGTGCAATCGCTCGGCTACTTCTTTGTGAACGGGTACCAGCGGGCATTTCCAACAGAGATCGCCGTCGGAGTGATTGGCACCGTGGTCATTGCGCTGATATTCGACGCGTGCCTCGTGCTTCTGGGCCGCCTGCTGATGCCGTGGACCCGGGCGGGCCGCCGGGCACGGCCAGCCACCCGGGCAGCGGGCCGATCCACGATCGAACCCGCCGGAGCACACGCATGAACCCGCTCGAGAAGGCGTTTGTCTGGCTCGCCACCCCAGACAATTGGACGTCGCCGACCGGCATCTGGCAACGACTCATCGAACACGCCGGGTATTCGGGTCTCACGATCGTGATCGCCGCGTTGATCGCACTGCCCGTGGGGGTGGCGATCGGCCATACGGGTCGCGGGCGCGAAATTGTTGTGCCGTTCACCGGGGCACTTCGGGCGCTACCGACACTCGGGCTCGTCACCCTGCTCGCGCTGTTGCTCGGCACCGGCCTCGTGCCACCACTCATCGCGCTCGTGATCCTTGCGGTGCCACCGATCCTCGCGGGCGCGTACTCGGGCCTTGACGCAATCGACCCCGCCACCACGGGTGCCGCTCGAGCGATCGGTTTCACTCGTTGGCAAGTCATCTTTCAGGTCGAGCTGCCGCTCGCGCTCCCGCTGATCGTTGGCGGTATACGCGCAGCCGCCTTGCAGGTCATTGCCACCTGGACCGTCGCCGCGTTCCTGCCGCTGGGCGGCCTCGGTCGATTCCTCATCGACGGGCTCGCGGTGCGCGACTACGCACAGATGCTCGGTGGATCGCTGCTCGTCATCGCGCTCGCGCTTGTCGTCGATGTGCTGTTCGCCGCGATCGAGCGGTGGATCACGCCGCGTGGGGTGCGTGCCCGGTCGTCCGATCGCGGCACCAGTGTTCGAACCCCAGTACTGTCATAAACAACTCCGATGAAAGGAACGCGTCATGACTGCAGGAAAGAAACTCATGCTGGCAGGGGCGGCGCTCGCCGTGGTCGCGCTGACGCTGACGGGGTGTGCGTCGGGTGATCCGCTCGGGAACGAAGCGGGGAGTGGCGGCGAAGACACCGGCTCTGCGGGCAGCGTCACCGTTGGCTCGGCGGCGTTCGCCGAATCTGAGATCATTGCGTACATCTACGCGGGGGCGCTTGAGCGTTCGGGCGTTGAGGTGAGCGTGACCCCGGCGATCGGTGCACGAGACGTGTACATCGCCGCGCTTGAGGACGGTTCGATTGACCTGGTGCCCGAGTACACGGGAAACCTGCTGCAGTTCTTTGATGCGGAGGCCGAGGCACAGGGGAAAGACGAGGTGTATTCGGCGCTCGTCGCGGCGGTACCCGAGGGCTTCGAGGTGCTTGACCAGGCCGAGGCAGCCGATGCCGACTCGTACAACGTGACCGCCGAGTTCAGCGAGGAGTACGGGGTGACGAGTCTTGCCGATCTTGCGAACGTGCCCGTGCCGCTGTCGGTCGCCGCGAACCCCGAGTTCGCCGAGCGCCCGTACGGAATCCCGGGGCTGCGTGACATCTACGGCGCTGAGGTCGCCCTCGTGCCCATCAACGATGGGGGCGGGCCAAACACGCTGAAAGCGTTGCTCGACGGGCAGGTGCAACTGGCGAATATCTATTCGACCACTCCATCGATCGCCGAGAACAACCTGGTGACGTTGGCCGACCCAGAGAACATGATTCTTGCCCAGAACGTGGTGCCACTGATTTCGTCGGTGAAGGCTGAACCTGCGGTGGTAGAAGCGATCAACACGGTGCAGGGTGCCCTCACCACGGCGATGCTGATCGAACTCAACACGCTGAGCTCAGTCGACAAGCTCTCGGCACAGGTCATCGCCGAACGCTGGCTCGACGAGTCGGGCCTGTTCGATTAATCGGCCACGGAATTCGGATGCTCCGGGGAAGCGAGTGCAACATGACACACACTGATACCGTCATCGTGGGGGCCGGCATCGCCGGGCTCACCGCAGCTCGCCTGCTCGCGCGGGCAGGGCAACGAGTCGTGGTGCTCGAGGCGCGAGACCGCATCGGTGGGCGCGTGCACACCGACCGCACGGGTGCGTTTCCGGTCGACCGCGGTGCCTCGTGGATCCACGGCATCCACGAGGCACCGGTCGCCGCGGCCGCCCAAGCCTTCGGCATGCGCACACGCGAATTCACGGTCGGCAGCTTCCAGCCCGACGGTCGGCCCATCGCCTACTTCGGCCCCGACGGCACCCGGCTGAGCGACGAGGAGGCCGCCCGGTTTGCCGCTGACGTGCACGCCTTCGACACGGAGCTCGCCGTGACGATTGGCCGATCCGCCCGCGGCACCTCGTACGCCCAGGTGGTCGACGAGACGCTGGATCGGCTGCGCATGGGCGCGGCCCGCACCGCGCGAGTGCGCGAGTTCATGCAACACCGCACCGAGGAGCAGTACGGGGCGTGGATCGGCGACCTCGATGCGCACGGGCTTGACGACGACACGATTGACGGCGACGAGGTCGTGTTTCCCGACGGCTACGACGAGCTGGCGGGCCACTTGGCCGGAGGGCTCGACGTGCGACTCGATCACGTCGTGACCCGAGTCGACTGGCACCCGGCGGGGGTTGCCGTGTCGACCGCACGGGGCGAGTTCACAGCCGACCAGGCGATCGTCACCGCGCCCGTGGGGGTGCTGAAATCGGGGGAGCTTGAGTTTGAACCGCCCCTTCCCGAGAAGACCCGGGAGGCGCTCGACGGCCTCGAAATGAACGCCTTCGAGAAGGTGGTCTTGCGCTTTCCGCACCGCTTCTGGCCCGAAGATGTATACGCGCTGCGCAGGCAGGGTGTCACGGGGGAGTGGTGGCATTCGTGGTACGACCTCACCGAGCTGCACGGGGTGCCGACGCTGCTCACCTTCGCCGCCGGCCCCTGCGCGCGCGAGACCCGCGATTGGGCCGACGAGCGCATCGTGGGGTCGGTGATGCTGGGCCTGCGCGACCTCTTCGGTGACGCGGTAGTGGATCCGGTCGAGGCCGTGGTGACCCGCTGGCAAGACGACCCGTACGCGCACGGCTCGTATGCCTACATGACGGTCGGATCGCGCATCGAGGATCACGAGCGGCTTGCCGACCCAATTGGTGGGGTGCTGCACCTCGCCGGCGAGGCTACGTGGTCGGAGGATCCGGCAACCGTCACCGCGGCATTCATGTCGGGGCATCGGGCGGCCGAGCGCGTGCTACGTCGTGAGATCCCGATCGCCGCGGTGTGGGAGGCCGCGGGGGCCTGAGCCCGAAATCTCATATTGACATTCATCAATGCGTGGTGCACACTCGTACGTATTGACGTTCATCAATGGAAGTGAGACACGCCACATGCTCCCCACCGTCGTTATCGGAGCTGGCCCGCAGGGCCTTGCCGCAGCCGCGCACCTCATCGAGCGCGGTCTCGATCCGCTCGTGCTTGAATCAGGTGACACGCCCGCCGCGGCCGTCGCAGACTGGGCGCACGTGCGTCTCTTCTCGCCCTGGCCCGAGCTGGTCGACGAGGCGGCGCGTCGTCTGCTTGAGCCCACGGGCTGGGTGTCGCCTGAGCGCGGCTTTCCGACCGGTGCGCAGTGGATCAGCGAGTACCTTGCGCCACTTGCTGTGGCGCTCGGCGACCGCGTGCTCACCGGGGCGCGCGTGGTGGGAGTGGGGCGCAAGGGTCGCGACCTTTCGGTAGACGAGGGCCGGGCCGAGGCACCCTTCGTGGTGCACGTCGAGCGGTCGGACGGCGGCGAAGAGCGCGTTGAGGCCGCTGCCGTCATCGATGCCTCAGGCACCTGGCGTTCACCGACCCCCGCGGGTGCCGATGGCCTACCCGCGCTCGGCGAGCGCGCCGCGCAGGCGGCCGGCATCGTGAGCTACCGCATTCCCTCGTCCGACGAGATTCCGGCGTGCGCGGGTCGCCATGCTGTCGTCATCGGCAACGGCCATTCCGCGGCAACCGCGATCCTCGAGTTGGTGAAGGTCGCGAAGAAGCACCCCGACACCCGCATCACTTGGGTGCTGCGTCGCGGGCAGGTCGGGAATACCTTCGGCGGGGGCACCGCCGACGAGCTGCCCGAGCGCGGGGCCCTGGGCCAGAAGGCGAAGGAAGCCGTCGAGGCTGGCCTCGTCGATCTCGTCACCGGCTTTCGCACCGAGCGCTTCACGCTCGAAGGTGCCCGCGCGGTCGTGCACTCAGAAGACGGCCGATCCCTTGCACCAGCAGATCAGGTGATCGTGCTCACCGGCTTCCGACCCGACCTGTCATTCCTCTCCGAGGTGCGCCTCGAGCTTGACGTGCGCCTGCAGGCCCCCGTGCGGGTGGCCACCGAGGTGGACCCGAACCTGCACTCGTGCGGCTCGGTGCGCGCAACCGGCGCGGCGGATCTCGCACACCCCGAACCGGGGTTCTTTATTGTGGGCGCGAAGTCGTACGGCCGGGCCCCCACCTTCCTCGCGCTCACCGGGTTTGAGCAGGTGCGGAGCGTCGCGGCGGAGCTCTCCGGCGACCGCGAGGCGGCCGCCCGGGTCGAGCTCGTACTGCCAGACACCGGGGTGTGTGGCGGAGCTGGCGTGTTCGACGCGCCCGAGGCTGCCGGTGGTGGTGGTGGGTGCTGCGCGCCTGCGCCGCAGCCCATTGAGCTCGGTCTCATGCCTGTCCGGGTATAGACGACATGACCAGTGCGATGTTGCCCGTGGCCGCCGAGGTTCCCGCGTGCTGCGTGACCTCGGTGACTACGGTGCTCAGCCAGGACGAGGCTGAGCGCACGGCGCGCGTCTTCAAGGCCCTCGGGGACCCGACGCGTCTTCGTCTGATTTCCCTCATTGCCAACAGTGAATCGAGTGAGGCCTGCGTCTGCGATCTGACCGAGCCGATCGGTCTGTCCCAAGGCACAATTTCGCATCACATGAAGCTGCTCGTTGAGGCGGGACTCGTCACACGCGAGCAGCGCGGCAAGTGGGCGCACTACGCAATTAACCGCACGGCCTTCGCCTCGGTTGCCGCGGCGCTTAGCCTGTGAGCAGTGAGGCAGCGCGCCAAAGATAACCACTGGGTATCATTCCGGCCCGGATGTGGGCCCGGGGCATTACTCTTCGAGTATGCACCCACGTCGCTCGCTTGTCGCCCTCCTTGCCGCCGCGCTTCTCGTCGTGCCGCTCTCCGCGTGCACCAGCGGGCTTGCCGGGTCCGATTCCGCGGCCAGCCTCGACCAGTCCACGCGCAGTTCTGAGGGCGTCGCCATTTCGCCCGAGAGCGCTGAGATGGCGGATCAGGCCACAGAAGCGCAGCGCGTGGGGCAGCAGGTGATCCACTCGGGGGATGCGACCCTGGTGGTCGACGACCCCACTGGCGCAGCGGAGGAGGTGCGCGACCTCGCCGAGCGTCTCGGTGGGTACGTCGATTCGCAGACTGTCAGCGAGGCCGGCGAAGACTCGCGGGCCCGCGCAACCCTTTCAATTCGGGTGCCGGCCGACGAGTTTGACGCGGCATTCGACGCGCTCGGTGAGGTGGGTGAGGTGGTGAACCAAAGCCGATCGGCGACGGACATCACACTGCAATACGTCGACCTTGAGGCTCGCGTTGATGCGCTACAGGGTTCAGTGGATCGGCTCACGGAACTGATGTCGGGTGCCGCGACTACTGGCGAACTCATCGAGGCGGAGGCTGCGCTGTCGCAGCGTCAGCAAGAGCTCGACTCGCTGCGCGCTCAGCTGCAATCACTCGAGAGTCAGGTCAGCTATTCGAGCATCTGGATCTCGCTCGAGACCGAGAGCGTGCTGCCGGGTGGGCCGTCCAACTTCTGGGAAGGTCTCGTTGCCGGTCTTGATTCGCTTCTCAAAGCGGGTGCCGCGGCGCTGGTGCTCTTCGGTGTCTTGCTGCCGTGGACGATTCTGGTCGCCGCCATCGTACTGCTCGTGCTGTGGCTCGTGCGACTCGGGCGGAAGCGGCACACACTTCACGCCAGTCACACGGAGCAGGTGCCGGCGGCCCCGCCTGCGAGCCCAGCTGCACCGATCGAGTAGCCGAACAGCGCTCAGGCTGCCGGCTCCTCGCATCTCGGGTTAGCCGCGGCGGTACTCCGCGGTGATCGGGCACTCGAACGGGTCGCGTGCTGCAAGCCCGACGCGGTTCAAGTAGTCGATCACGATCGCGTAGGAGCGAAGCAGTGTGGTCTCGGTGTAGGGCACGTTCATAGTCTCGCAGTACTCACGCACGATCTCGCGTGCCTTCGCGAGGTGCGGACGAGGCATGTTGGGGAACAGGTGGTGCTCGATCTGGTAATTGAGGCCACCCATCAGCCAGGTTGCCCACCAGCCGCCGGAGATGTTTCGCGAGGTGCGCACCTGCTTCGTGAAGAAGTCAATGCGAATATCGCGCTCAAGGATCGGCATCCCTTTGTGGTTCGGAGCGAAGGAAGCTCCCATGTACACGCCGAAGACGGCAAGCTGTACACCCAGGAACGCGAAGGCCATGCCGATCGGCAAGAACATGAAGAGCGGCGTCAGGTACAGCGCGAAGCGGAGTGTGATCAGACCGAGCTCGGTCCAGCGACGTTTGATCGGCTCGCGGGAGACCAGGTACTTGATGCTCTGGAAATGCAGGTTCGCGCCCTCAAGGGTGAGCAGCGGGAAGAACAACCAGCCCTGCTTGCGGGTAATCATGCGTACCAGGCCGCGCGACTTCGCCGCGTCCTCCTGCACAAATGAGATCGTGTCGACGTCGATGTCGGGATCTTTGCCCACCACGTTCGGGTTGGAGTGGTGGCGACTGTGCTTCGAGTCCCACCACGAGTAGCTCAGCCCGACGAACCCGGCCAGCAGGCGAGCCAGACGATCATTCGCAGTGACCTTTGCGAGTACCTGACGGTGCGCAGCCTCGTGCGTGATGAAGGCGACCTGGGTGAAGAGCAATCCGAACGCTGCGGCGATGAGGAGCTGGAACCAGCTGTCACCGAGCAGGATGAAGCCGGTAATCGCCCCGCCGAAGCCGAGCGCGATCAGGGTGCCGACCATGGCGTAGAACAACGGTGCGCGGCGCAGCAGGCCGCTTTCCTTGACCGTCTGTGAGACCTGCGAGTATGCGCGGGCCATTTTGGGGAAGTCCTCGGTGCGCGAATAGGTCTGGCGCAAGGGTCCGAGATTTGAAAGCGTGGTGACCTGAGTAACAGAGATACTGAACATCCTTGGCATTCGGCGAACCGTGTGACGGTGCGCTTGTCTTACAGCCAAAGGCAGATGCCGATCGCTTCCTCTCAGGCTAGAGGGGGAAGCATACGCAGGGCTGTATGTAGTGAGGAACTCAGCACCTTCGCAGTATGTACCCATCGCGCGGCGGTCAAAAATGTGCGGATTGCTCCAAAAGCGCTGGAAATACACAGTCGATCGTGAGCGGTGCAAGATCTGCTCGTATGGCGGAGGGGTGGATCCACTCGAGATACTCAATTTCGGCACTGGCGTGAACCCCGGCGACGAAGGGGTGCTCGAACACGTGCGCGACAAGAGTATGGCCCGGCTCGTTCGCGGCATCGGCCCGGAATTCGCCGAGCGGTGTAAGTAGCTCGCTGTTGAGGGTGACCCCGAGCTCCTCCTGGAACTCCCGGATCGCGGTCTCCGCCGGGTTCTCGGTTTGCTCGGGCTTGCCACCGGGAAGCATCAACATCGTGGTGCCCCGCTTGCGCACATTGAGCACACATCCGAGGGGATCGCGCATGACGACAGCGCTAACCTGAATAACCTGCATGACCCCCAACCTAGCGGCGGCGACAAATTTGTTCGAGTGAGGGTGTGCGTGCGAGAGAATCAGGCACAGGCGCACCCTCCACAGTCGGTGCCGAGAGAGCGGGGAGCACATCAGTGAACGTACAAGGCAAAGTTTTCGTTGTGACGGGGGCCGGGAACGGTATTGGTCGCGAGGTCACCCTGCAGTTACTCGCGAAGGGCGCCCGGGTCGCCGGGATAGACCTCAATGAACAGGGGCTCGCGGAAACCGCAAAACTTGCAAACGCCGGTGCCCACTTCACCACGCACGCGGTGAATATCACCGACCGTGACGCCACAGCTGCGCTCCCCGCGGTAGTTCAAGAAGCGCATGGGCAGGTCGATGGGCTGATCAACATCGCCGGCGTGATCCAGCAGTTCGTTCGTGTGATCGACCTCCCCTTCAGCGAGATCGAAAAGGTCATGAACGTGAACTTCTGGGGTGTCATCAACATGGTGAAGGCGTTCCTGCCTGTGCTTGTTGAACGGCCCGAAGCGTCGCTGGTGAATATTTCGAGCATGGGTGCCTACGCGCCGGTGCCCGGTCAGGCCGTCTACGGCGCGTCCAAGGCGGCTGTCAGGCTGCTCTCCGAGGCCCTGTACGCAGAACTCATGGACACGGACGTGGCGGTCTCCGTCGTGTTCCCGGGCGCGATCGGCACAAATATCGCTCAGAACTCGGGTGTGCGCATCGGAAGCGGTGCCGAATCGGCCGCAGAATCCACGCACAAGACGACGGCCCCGTCTGAGGCGGGACGAGTCATTGTTGAAGAGGCCATTGAGAAGGGCAAGTTCCGCGCCACGATCGGTAAGGATGCGGCGATCATGGACAAGCTCGCGCGGCTGAGCCCCAAGAAGGCAGCCGAGACGATCGCCAAGCAAATGGGTGACCTGCTCGGCTAATTCTTCCGGGTGGATCGATGGGTGAGGGGTGGGCAGACAATGTCGGCCCACCCCTCACCCATCTGTGCCGATCGTGCTAGAGCGCGACCCCGCGCTTCGCCAGGTGGTTTCGGTGAGACACTCGGTGCCCCACCCAGAACCCCACGGCGATGAGGCCCGCGAATACGATCCCCGCGACCCATGGCAAGATCGTCGGCCCGATGCCGGCGGTCGCCTCGGCGAGAGTGCCCGCGCCCTCGTTGACTTGTGTGCTGCCGTCCGCCAGGGTGGTGGCACCCTCGGAAAGTTCTCCGGTGCCGTCTTTGAGTGTCGTCGCCCCCTCCAAGAGATCGCTCGTACCCCCGCTCAGCGTGTCGGTGCCGTCTGCCAGGCTCGCGGCACCGTCGCGCAACGTACCGGTCCCTTCGGCCAGTGTGGTCGCACCGGTGTTCAACTCTGAGGCGCCAGCAGCGAGACGCGAGTTACCCGCAGCGAGGTTTGCGGCGCCCGCTGCGAGCGTTCCGGTCCCAGCCGAAAGGCTTGCCGCCCCAGTTGCGAGTTGGTTGGTGCCGGCAGCAAGACTCGAGGCGCCTGCAGAGACGCGACTCGCACCATCGCTGCCCGAGATGATGCCATTGGCGAGCGACGTGATTCCCGCTTCAATCGCGGGACCCTTGGTGGCGAGAGTGCCAGCGCCAGTGGACACCAGGGCAGCTCCTCCTCCGAGAGTGCTCGACGGAGCCGTGCCGGCCCGAAGCGATTGAATGGTGGCATTGAGCGTCACCACTTGCGTCTGGAATGCGGGGTCATTGAGGATTCCCTCCAACGCGGCCAACTTGGAAGCATCATCAAGTAGCGGGTGGTTGATTGTTCCGATCATGGTGGCGATCTTGCTGACGCTCGCGTCGACGTTGGTTGCGGGCTGGCCCGGGACGTTCAGGAGGGTGCTCGAGAGACTCTGCGCGCTCCCGAGACCTGCATGAACCTGCTGAATGCCGGCATCTACCTGAGCCGCGCCCTGACCCAGGGCAACGGTCTGCGCCCCGAAGCCCACAATGTCCTGCTTGGCTTGGCTAGCGGCAGGTATACCCGCAGCGAGCTTGGTCGCGAGCTCAGTCGCACCTGCGGCGAGCGACTGTGCGCCTGCGGCTGCCGTGCTGGCCCCACCCGCGAGGGTGCCCGCACCCGCAGCGGCCGAGTTTGCACCGTTCGCGAGCGTTTCTGCTCCGATCGCAGCGGTGCCGGCCCCGGTGTTCAGGGTGCCCGCCCCAGTGAGGAGCCGTGCGGCCCCATCGGCGGCCGAGGTAGCTCCCGCAGCGACGCGGCTTGCGCCAGCGTTCGCCGACGTGGCACCGGTGTTGAGGCGCTCGGCGCCAGCGGCGAGGTCAGAGGCTCCTGCCTCAAGGCGTGCTGCGCCAGCGGCGAGCGTCGCCGCTCCGTCGTTGGCCTGCACCGTGCCTCTGGCAAGCTGCCCCGCACCGCCCGCGACCGTCGAATGTGTGACGAAGAAGAGCGCGGTCATCGCGATCAGGAGGAGGCTGAGTACCACGACGGTGATGCGCATTCCCGCTCCGTGAGTGTGGACAGGTGTGTCAGTGCTCGACATTGAGGACTCCATTGCTTGGGCCGCGTGTGCCCCCTCCATTGGGAGCGCACGCCCTGCGGACGCAGACGTGGCTCTGATTGTTGGGCATGCGACCCAGCTGGGAAATCGCTTTGCGTTCTCGCTGCGCTACGCACAGCAAATCATCGCTCAGCTTGTCAGTAACCTCTAAAAAGTCGGAGAGAATATATACTCACACCATGCCCATAACACTGCGACCGAGCAGTCTGCTGTGGGTGTTCCTGGGGGGCGCTGCAGGCACTGGAGCCCGCGCGCTGATCCTCCACTGGTTCCCGGCCACTCACGGTTTCCCATGGGCCGTAATGGGTATCAATGTGCTGGGAGCCTTCCTGCTGGGCGTGCTTCTCCAGGCGCTCATCAGCCGGGGGCTTTCAGTGGGAGGCTGGCTGAAGCTTCGACTCCTCCTGGGAACCGGAGCGCTCGGTGCGTTCACGACGTACAGCGCGCTCAGTGAGGGCATCCTCGCACTGATCCATGCGGGCGATGTGCTGGGTGCATCACTGTACGGTCTCGGCACAGTGATCGTGAGTGCCGCAGCAACCTTGTTGGGGATCTCCATTGGCGCAGCTCGTCGCGGACCGAGCGACCCTGCCACTGATCCCGATATTTCCGAGGGGGCGTCGAATGCCTGACCTGTTCTGGCTGGTGACGATCACCGCATTACTGGGCGGGGTAGGTGCGGTCTGCCGCTTCGTGCTTGACGCGTCCGTGATGTCTCGCGCGGTCCGGTCCGCGCGTAGCCCGCGGCTGCCGTGGGGCACGCTCGTGGTTAACGTTGGGGGTTCACTCGCCATTGGTATTGTGGCGGGCTTTGCCATCAGAGGCGCGCTTCCCGAAGCGTGGACCTGGGCGCTGGGCATCGGGTTCTTGGGCGGATTCACTACGTTGAGCACGGCCAGCTTCGAGACGGTCACGCTGCTCCAACGCGGCCAGTGGAAAGCTGCGCTGGCGACTGGATTTGGTCAGTTGCTCGCGGCAACGGTTGCGGCTGCGCTCGGCTGGTGGATCGGGGCCTTTGTCTTCCTGAGCGTCTGAGTCGGGGCCCGAATCAGACGCTGAAAGTCTGGGTGCGAATTCATCACTGACCGCACACATGGCGAACGCCCGATCCACTGAGTGGATCGGGCGTTCGCGGTGTTACAAAGCGTGCGATTTAGAGCGCGCGGATGTTGGTTGCCTGCAGGCCCTTTTGGCCCTGCTCGGTGTCGAATTCGACGCGCTGCTCTTCGAAGAGATCGCGGCGGCCGTTGCCGGAGATCGCGCTGAAGTGCGCGAACACGTCGGCGGACCCGTCATCGGGAGCGATGAAGCCGAAGCCCTTTTCGGAGTTGAACCATTTCACAGTGCCAGTGGCCATGCTGTATTTCCTTATTTCATTTGTGGGCCGATTTTCTGACCCGGGTGCCACGGCGACGGCGCCGACGTGGAGCTTGGCGCAAGTTCGCGACAGATACGCGATTTCACGATGCACACAACTGTAGCCCATGAAGGGCCCCGTGTCACTGCCGAGTTTCCGTGAACTTGCCTGGGGTTGCCGAGAGGTGGAGCGACACGGGCTTTTTGACATTCGCCAATAACGGCGTACGCTTACTTATAGTCAGATTGACCATAAGTCGAGATTGGCGAGACCTGCGTGCAGACCATCGCCGGTGATCATCGCCGAGAGACATAAGGAGTGGGCGTGGAATTCTCACGTGCGAGTGCGAATGAGCGCCGCTTCCTGCCTCCGGCCGTTGCGGTCTCGAGCGTGGCCTTCGCGCTGACTCCGCCCGCTGAGGCGCGGAAGGATTCCCGCGAGCCTGTTGACACGGCGGTGACGCTCTGGATCCCGCTCGTGCGGAGAACGCGCCCGCCGTTTGAAGGAATCTGGGCGCTTCCTGGCGGTCCGATCCCGTGGGATGAGGCTCTCGTTGACACCGCACTGCGCACCCTGCATGCCGCCGTGCACCGGGCCCCGGGGTACCTGGAGCAGCTGTACTCCTTTGGTGAGATTGAGCGATCTGCGCA
Organism: Leucobacter fengyongliangi; assembly: GCF_050971685.1. Classification (NCBI taxonomy): domain Bacteria; kingdom Bacillati; phylum Actinomycetota; class Actinomycetes; order Micrococcales; family Microbacteriaceae; genus Leucobacter; species Leucobacter fengyongliangi. The sequence continues at coordinate 47,750 of NZ_JBPCEU010000009.1, forward strand.
GGCGCAGCGGTTGGTGACGATTGCCTACTGGGCGTTGTACGGTGAGCGGGAACTTGCCCAGGTGCCCAGCCTCCCGGAGCGTGCCACGGCGGCGCCGGGGCACGGATCCACTCGCCGCTGGGACGACCCAGAGCCGCCACAGCCACCGCAAACGAGCGCCGAGCGATTGCAGCAACGCACGACGCAGGCCACGCTGGCGTCTGCCGATTCGCTGGATGCCGACCGAAACGTCGCCTGGTTCTCGGCCGACCGGTTGCCTGAGCTTGCCTTTGATCACGCCGACATTGTTGCCACCGCGCTGTGGCGCCTGCGCAGCAAGACCGAGTACTCGGCGCTCGCGCATCGTTTTCTCGGGCCAACCTTCACGCTTGCGCAGCTGCGCGTGGTGCACGAGGCAATACTGGGCGAACCGGTTGACCCGGCGAATTTTCGCAGGCAAGCCCTCGCGCAGGGCAACCTCATCGACACCGGCGAGACCACTACAGGCACGGGGCATCGGCCCGCGCGCCTGTACCGCTTCCGCAGCGATCCAGGGGCTCCAGATGTCGGCGCAAGACCGCTCGCATTCACCTCCGAACAAAGGAAATCCGCATGACCAGCGTTGCCGAACTCATTCGCCAGGCGGCAGAGACCGAAGCGGCGCAGGCTGAGCGTGCCGTTCCCGCTCCCGCTCCCGTTTCCGCGCCCGCGCACCGGCGCCCCATTGTGCTGCAGTCGACGGGGCTCTCGAGCTGCGACACCGATCTCGTCCGTGATCCTTGGGCCATCGACCGCGCGCCCGGGTACGGCCCCGGGGCATCTACCGCCGACCCGGTTCCCGGGGACGCACCCAGGCAGGGCCCGCTGCCCGCCCGATACACACAGGCGAGTGATGCCGAACTCGACCAGTGGATCCGCGATGCGAAGGCGCAGCTCGGGAAACGCGTGCAGATTCTCGGCCACTTCTACCAGCGCGATGAGATCGTCAAGTACGCAGATTTCGTGGGTGACTCGTTTATGCTGGCGCAGGCCGCGAAAGACCACCCCGAGGCCGAAGCATTCGTGTTCTGCGGTGTGCATTTCATGGCCGAGACCGCCGATATTCTTTCGGGCCCAGAACAGGCCGTGGTGCTTCCGAACCTCGCGGCCGGCTGCTCGATGGCCGACATGGCCACCATTGATCAGGTCGAAAGCTGCTGGGATCAGTTGATGTCGGTGCTGGAACCCGAGGCGCGCGAAGACGGGCTTGCGTCGGTGATCCCCGTGACGTACATGAACTCTTCGGCCGCGATCAAGGCTTTTTGCGGCCGCAACGGTGGCATCGTGTGCACCTCGTCGAACGCTCGCACCGTGCTGGAGTGGGCTTTCGCTCGTGGTCAGCGCGTCGTGTTCTTCCCCGATCAGCATCTCGGGCGCAACACCGCGAAGGCGATGGGCATCACCGAGGCAGAAATGCCGCTGTGGCGACCTCACCTCCCGCTCGGTGGCAACACTGCCGAAGAGCTGCGCGATGCACGGGTGATCTTGTGGAACGGTTTCTGCTCGGTGCACAAGCGCTTCACGGTGAATCAGATTGAGCAGGCCCGGGCCGACTACCCTGGCGTGCGCGTGATCGTGCACCCAGAGTGCCCGGCGGCGGTCGTGGAGGCGGCGGACGGGAGCGGATCCACCGAATACATCAGGCGTGAGATCGAATCTGCCGCCCCGGGCTCCGTGTTTGCTGTCGGCACCGAGATCAACCTGGTGAACCGTCTGCAGCAGCAGCATCCCGAGCTCACGATCTTCTGCCTGGATCCGGTCGTGTGCCCGTGCTCCACGATGTACCGGATCCACCCCGCCTACCTTGCGTGGACCCTCGAATCGCTGCTTGCGGGTGAAGTGCCCAACCAGATTCGGGTCGCTGACGAGGTTGCCACGGATTCGAGGGTCGCACTCGAGCGGATGCTTGCGGCCCGGCCATGATGCTCATCGTCGGAGCAGGTGTCGCGGGGTTGAGCTGCGCGATCGCGGCGGCCCGGGCCGGGGTCGAAGCCACGCTGGTGACACCCGGGGTGTTGCGGCCTTCCGCGGATGCGGGCCTCGCCGCGCTCGCCGGAGGCAACACCGCGATGGCGCAGGGTGGCATTGCCGCGGCCGTCGGAGAAGACGATACGGCTGCAGATCACGCCGCTGACACGGTCGCCGCCGGCGCTGGCCTGGTGGATCCGCGCGCCGCTCACGTGCTCACCGCAGAGGGCGCCGAAGCGATGCGTGCAATGCTCGCGGGCGGCTTCCCCGCCGATCGAGACGCGAGCGGTCGGCTGTCGCTGGGGCTCGAAGCCGCGCACCGACGCGCCCGGATCGTGCACGCCGGCGAGGATCGCACGGGGGCCGCGCTACACGCCTTCCTCGCGCGAGAGGTACTGGAATTCGTTCGGCGCGGCCTGATCCGGCTGACCGAGCGCACCTCTCTGGATTCGCTTCTTACCGACTCGGGTGCGGTGAGTGGCGCAGTGCTGCGCGATGCGGCCGGGCACAGGGTGACCGTTCGTGCGGGCGCCGTGGTGCTCGCGACCGGAGGCTACGCGGCGCTCTACCCGCGCACGAGCAACCACGCGGGGGCGCGCGGCGAGGGCATCGTACAAGCCGCGCACGCTGGAGCCGTGGTTGCCGACCTGGAGTTCGTCCAGTTCCACCCCACCGTGCTCGCGGGCACCGGCTTCCTAATCTCGGAGGCGGTGCGGGGTGCGGGCGCGGTGCTGCGCGATGGCAGTGGTGAACGGTTCATGACCGCAGTGCATGCCGCCGCGGAGTTGGCCCCGCGCGACGTGGTGGCCCGCACCATGCACCGCGTGCTGCGTCAACGGGGGGAAGACGCCGTGTGGCTCGACGCGACCGGCATCGAAGTGGCGGGCGGGAGCGGTACCCTCGCGCGCCGCTTTCCGAGTATTACCGCGGCAACCCGCGCGCAGGGGTTCGATTGGACCCGCGAACCGGTGCCCGTGGCCCCGGCGGCTCACTACACGATGGGTGGGGTCGCGACCGATCTCGAAGCCCGGACCACAGTGCCGGGCCTGTTTGCCGCGGGGGAGGTCGCTTCCACCGGGGTGCACGGGGCGAATCGCCTCGCATCAAACTCCCTGCTCGAGGGTCTCGTCTTCGGCGCTCGCGCGGGGCGCGCGGCGGCCGACTACCTCGACGCCGGGGGGTCAGGTGCGGGTTCCTGGGCAAACGACACGGGCATGCTCGCCGAGCTTTCTGCGGCTGCCTCTGTGTTCGAGGAGGTCCCGGTTACCGTAGCCGACCCATCGTGGGATCTGGCTCCGACCGGGGCAGATGCGCGCGGCCCGAACTCACAGATCGCAGCCGTTTCGGAACTGTCAGCGGTCTCGGCCGCGGTCGCCGCGGGGCTCGGAATCGAACGGGACGCGACCGGGATTGACGCGGTGCGTCGCGACTGTGCCTCGTTACCCGGGCACGCCGCGCAACTGGCAACCATGGTCGCCCAGTCTGCGGCGTCCCGCACGGAATCGCGCGGCGCGCACCAGCGCGCGGATCACCCCGCCACCGACCCCGCCCAGGCAGTTCGCCAGGGGTGGGTGGCGCGATCCACACCGCACCGAAGCGCGGGGGACGACCACCGTGCGCAATTCGCCACACCATTGAGGAGCCTCGCCGCATGTTGACCCCGCAAATTGTTTCCGACTCGGTGCGTCGGGCGCTCGCCGAAGATGCGCCATGGGGTGACCTGACCGTCGAACTGACGATCCCGCAAGAGGCGCGGCTCGACGTGGTGCTCGCGGCGCGAGAGCCCGGGGTCTTTGCCGGTGGGCCTCTCGTCGTTGAGGCGTTCCGGCAGGTAGATGCCGAGATATCGGTCAGCGAGTTGGTCGCTGAGGGGCACGTCTTCGGTGCGGGGGAGGCGCTCGCTCGAATCACGGGTCCGGCGCGGGGAATCCTGACCGCCGAGCGTGTTGCCCTGAACTTCAGCCAGCGCATGAGCGGCATCGCGACCCTGACGTCGCAGTTTGTCGCCGAGGTGGCGGGGACGCGCGCGCGCATCGCGGACACGAGAAAGACCACACCCGGGCTGCGTGCGTTGGAGAAGCACGCGGTACGCGCGGGTGGCGGATCGAACCATCGGTTCGGGCTCTCAGACGCCATCATGGTGAAAGACAACCATCTGGCGGCGCTCGGCGCGATGGACGGGGCGGCCATTACTGCGGCGTTGCGGGGCCTGCGCGAGCGGGCCGGGCATACCGTTTCGATCATCGTCGAGGTGGATCGCATCGAGCAGCTCGAACCCGTACTTGCCGCGGGGGTAACGGGCGTGCTGCTCGACAATTTCTCGGTTGATGAGCTCGTCGAGGGTGTGCGGATCGTCGCGGGGGGTGCGATTTGCGAGGCGAGCGGGGGTGTGACACTCGAATCCGTCGGCGCCATCGCCCGCACCGGAGTGGACGTGATTGCGGTCGGTAAGCTCACCCACGGGGCGACGGCACTCGACCTCGGCCTTGATGCGATCTCCTGATGAGTGACGCAGGCGGGTCATCGGGATACCTCGATGCCGCAGCCACCGCGCCAATGCGGGCGGAGGCGCGTGACGCGATGATCGCGGTGCTCGCTGGCGAGCAGGCGAATCCCTCGAGCGTGCACCAGTCGGGGTTTCGGGCGCGAGAGATCGTGGAAGGGTGCCGCAAGCGGATCGCAAGCGCACTGGGCGCGAGGCCCGCGGAGGTGATTTTCACCTCGGGGGGCACGGAGGCCAATAACCTCGCGATCATCGGGCTGGCCCTGGCGAACCCTCGGGGTCGCCACCTGGTCACGACCCCGATCGAACACCCCTCGGTCATCGAGAGCTGCCGCTTCCTTGAACGTGTGCACGGCTTCGAACTGAGCCTGGTTCCAGTTGATGCGGATGGCGTGGTGGATCCCGCCGACGTTGCATCGGTGCTGCGTGACGACACCACGCTCGTGAGCGTGGGGCTCGCCAACGGCGAGATCGGCACGGTACAGCCGGTCGTGGAAATCGGTGAGTCGGTGCGAAGCAGGGGCGCGATCATGCACACCGACGCGGTGCAGGCCGCGGCGACGCTACCGGTGTCATTCGCTGCGGGTGGGTGGCCTGGAGCGAGCGTTGATTCGCTGACCGTGGCGGCCCACAAGTTTGGTGGGCCCCAGGGTGCGGGAGCGCTGCTCGTGCGCCGCCACCTCGCGCTGGAACCCGTGCTGCACGGCGGCGGACAGGAGGGCGGCGCGCGCTCGGGCACCGAGAACGTGGCCGCAATTGCGGGCTTCGCGGCCGCGGTGACCGCCACCGTTCGGGAGGTGGGAACGCGTGCGCTCGCGCTGACGATCAGCCGTGATGCGCTGATCGCGCGGGTGCTCGCGGAGGTGCCGGGAGCGGATCTGACCGGGCATCCCAGCGAGCGGCTGCCGGGCCACGCGTCGTTCGTGGTGCGCGGGGTCAGCGGAGAATCGCTGCTCGTCGCACTGGACGCGGCAGGGATCGCCGCGTCGTCCGGCTCAGCCTGCGCGGCCGGAAAAGACGAGCCCTCGCCCACGCTTCTTGCGATGGGATACACGCCCGAAATCGCACAGACCGCGATTCGTTTCACCCTGCCCGAGCCGATCATCGGTGACGGCGGTGACGGCGGTGCTACATTGCTCGAGCGACTCGTGCGGGTGCTCGCGCAGGAGGTTACGGCTGCCGCGGGAATGCGACGCGGGGAGCTGCCGGCTCGTTAGCGCGCCGCTCCGCGGTTCAGATGCCACGCAGGAACCGACCGGTTCAGTCTCTGCACCATCGAAGCAAGCTCGTGGCCCGCATGGATCTCGAGCGCTTGAGTGACGAGGCGCTCCGCGACGGTTTGCATGCCGAGCATCCACCAAGCCCAGGCGAGGAGCGCGAGAAGGGCGGGCCGCTGATCCACCGGAGCGTGCGCGGTGCAGTGCGAAACCGCAGCGATGGCTTGGCGCAGCTTCTGTTGGTCGGGCGCTTCTTCGGCGGTCGAGGCGAGCAGCCCACGAATTGACCAGCCCCGTCGGCCTGCCTCGGATGCTGCAGGCTCGAAATCTATGGCAAATTCCTCAAACCGTTCGGCCCCGACCGTCGCCGCGAGCTCGAACACGAACTCTGGGCGAGTGATTGCCGAGAATGCGAGAAGCAGCCAAGGCGCGGGGCGCTGGGCGCTCCCGATGAACTGAGCCAACGCCACCGGATCGTTCGAAGTCTCCTGCTCCTGCAGGATGACGCGCGCGCACTCCATCGTGCGGTGCACCCAGTCGAGTTCATCAAGGGTACCCGCGCCAGCCAGCTCGCCCGCGACCTCCGAGGCGAGAGCGGGCTCTGGCAGTGGTAGCTCGCCGATCGTGTCGAGGGGCCCGTGCGGGCCGCCGAGCGCCTCGCCCTCTTTCGTGATCGGACTCGTCCTGATCTCGCTGAGCGGGCGCCCGCGACGGGGCGTCGACGGGTCGCGGTAGGCCGCCCAACCGTCGGGGGCGATGCAGGCGAGCTCGCGCAGCCACCAGCCCTCCCGCACGAACCGTCGCTCGAGCCGCTTCGCGAATCGGCGCCACGGAGCATCGCCCGACTCGGCAAATGTGCGTTCGCAGGTGATCACGAGGGCGGGCCCGTCGAATCCGGCGCCGGTCTCTCGCATTAACGAGCAGATGGCATCAAGGAGGAGGCCGGTGTCGCTTGGGCTATCGCTGGGCGGCAGGTCGACGCGAATGGCGCGGCCGGCGCGACGGCCCTCAAAGAGCACCAGGAAGAGGCTGTCGTGCGCGGTGAACCCGGTGAGGAATGGCAGCGCCGCGAGGAAATCTGCGGTGCCGGAGCAGCGCAGTACCGTGAGGTCGCCGGTGGGGGAGATTTCGGGTGGTGTCGTGAGCGTCATGTTCCGATGCTCGCCGAGATTGGCGAGGCACGAACGGTTATCCCCAGGGTTGTGCTGCCGCCAGGGAAATCACCGGGTGCGACGGAGTGTGAGCGCCGAATGGCGCGAACACGATCCACCCAAACGCGCCCGGTCACTGCCGGAGAGCTACCCGGCGGCCTCAATCTGGCGCATGTCGGCCTCCAGCGCGACCCAGCCGAGCATGGCGCACTTCACGCGCATCACGAACTTGGCGACCCCCTGCAGCGCGATCGCGTCGCCCAGCAGATCCTCGTCGGGCTCGATCTCCCCGCGAGATTGGATCATCTCGCGAAAGGCATCGACGCGAGTTTGCGCCTCGGCCATCGTGAGACTCTCGTCTCGCACCAGCTGGGCCAAAATCGACACCGAGGCCATCGAGATGCTGCAGCCCGCTCCCTCCCAGGCGAGCTTCTCGATCTTGCCCGTTGCAGGGTCGACCGCGATGCTCAACGTGAGTTCGTCGCCGCAGCTCGGATTGAACTCGTGGTGAGCTGCGGTCAGGGTTCCCGCTGGGGCCTCAAGCTCGCCCTTGCCGATGGGGCGTTTCGAGTGGTCGAGAATGAGTTCTTGATACAGTCCGTCGAGCGCGCTCACGCCGACACCTCCAAGCCGAAGTACCGCTGCGCGCCGCGGATCGCGTCGAGGAAACGATCTACCTCGTCCTCAGTGGTGGTTAGATGCACGCTCGCCCGCGTGCTCGATGCGAGGCCGAGGGCGCGATGGAGTGGCTGCGCGCAGTGATGGCCGACGCGCACGAGCACGCCCTGTTCATCGAGGAACTGGCCCACATCGTGTGCGTGCAAGCCCTCGATCGAGACCGCGGCAAGGGCGACGCGATCAGTCATGCCCTGCGGGCCAAGCAGGCGCACGCCGGGCAACTCGAGAATGCCGGCAACGAGGCGCTCCACGAGTTCATGCTCGTGTGCAGCGGATCGGCGCATGTCCGCCTGCTGCAGAAAGTCGACGGCGGCCCCGAGGCCCACCACCTGCGACACAGGCTGTGTGCCTGCCTCAAATCTCAGGGGCGGCGGCATGAACTCGGCACCCTCCATGGTGACCTTGGTGATGATAGATCCACCAGTTCGGGCCGGGGGAAGGGCCGCGAGCATCTCGGGGGTGCCGTAAAGCACGCCGATACCGTTCGGGCCGAGCATCTTGTGCCCGGAAAATGCGGCGAAGTCGACACCCAGCTCAGCCAAATTCACGGGGATGTGCGGCACCGACTGGCACGCATCCAACACTGTGATCGCGCCGACCGCGCGCGCCATCTGGGCGAGTTCTGCCACCGGAGCGACATAGCCGGTGACATTCGATACGTGCGCGAAGGCGAATATGCGCGTGCGGGCATTGATTGCCGCGCGCGCGTCGTCGAGCGACCAGGTGCCAGTTTCATCAGCGGGAATGTAGCGAAACGAGGCGCCGGTCTTTGCCGCGAGCCGCTGCCACGGGATGAGGTTCGCGTGGTGCTCCGCCTCGGTGACGAGAATCTCATCGCCCGGGCCGAGCAGGAAGCGGTCCGACCCTGCGACCCCGAGGCCCGCGTTCGCCTCGCCAATTCCGAGGGCCACGATGTTCAGTGCATCGGTCGCGTTCTCGGCCCACACAATCTGCTCGGGGGTGTGAGCCCCCACAAAATCCGCAACCTTCGCGCGGGCACCCTCGAAGTACTCGGTTGCGGTGCCGACGGCCTGGTAGGTACCGCGGTGCACCGGGGCATTTGCCGTCTCGAGGAAGTGACGCTCGGCATCCAACACCGCAGTCGGGCGTTGCGAGGTTGCACCCGAGTCAAGGTAGGCGACGGGCTTGCCCCCTACCAGTGGAGGGTTGGCGAAGTACGGGAACGCTGCGCGCAGCTGATCCACTTCGTCGGGAGTGAGTGAGGGCTGCATGCTCCCATTCTCCCACCTTGCCTGTTGCGGCACCCCCATCAGGTTGCGCCCAGAGCGAAGCCTGTGCAGGCGGCGCCTAGGTTTAATACCCTGCGATCTCCGAGAGGAACTCGGTGAACGCAAGCGCATCGTCAGGGTTGCCTGGGTATGGGATGCCATTCACCACGACGAAGGGCGTCGCAGTGACCTGCAGCTGCGGGTTCTCCGCGTGCGGCACCGGGGTGGAGAACACCCAACTGTTGAGTGCCTGAGAAAACGGAACGAAACGCTCGGTCGTGATGCAGTCTTCGACCGAAGTATTCAGGCCACCGGTGCTGCCATCGAGGATCGCGAAGAGCTCCTCGTTGGTGTGGCCAGGGCCGCCCTCGGCGGGCTGGACCTCGGGTGCCAGCAGGGTGGAATGTGCCGCCCATGCAGACTCGGGCTGACCGTCGACCACGCAGGCAACGGCCGCCGAGGCGCGCGACGAGTAGTAGCTGCCCTCGGAGAGCTTGTCGAGAAACGTCAACGGCACCAACTCGAGGGTCGCGGCCCCGCCGTGTACGAGTTCAGACAGCATCGGGCCGTTCGTCTGCTCGAAGATGCCGCAGTAGGGGCAGCGGTAGTCGACATACAACCGAATATCGAGCACCCCGCTGCCGCGATCCACCTCGCTGGCGGCGGGTGCCTCGCCCGGCTCGAGCGGGGCCGACGCCACCGGTTCCAGAAATTCGCCGAAGATGATGCCGCCGGTCGCCATGTTTGCGGGCCATTCGATGAGCGCGGGCTGCGTCTCAGCCTCCCCTGGGCTCGACTCGGGGCCCGGGCCTTGCGAATCCTCCGCAACGCCCGGCGAGGCGCTGAACGCCTGCAGCGCCATCGCGCCGACACCGAGCGCGCCGATCACCAGGCCCAGCAGCATCGCCAGGGCGCCGGCCGCGAGGCCCGTGATCCACGTGCCCACAGGCCGCTGTTTCTTCACCAGCGCGATGATGCCGAGCACCAGCGCGATGAGACCGAGGAAGCCGCCGATGAGTGCGGCGGGCGCAAAATACGCTGCGGCAGTCAGTGCGGTGAGGAGTGCGACGAGCCCGACCGCCATGGATGCGATGCCAAGCCCCTTGCCCGGACGTCCGCCGCCCGCCTGCGCGTATGGGTTCGGCGGTGGCACCGGGATCCACTGCGGCGAGGGGGATTGCGGGGTCGCCTGCGGTTGCTGTGGCTGCTCGGGCTGAATCGGGGGCTGCGGGTCGCTCATGCCTCTCATTCTGGCAGGACGCCTCGGGCGTAGCATGGGAGCATGCTCTGGCTCGCCGCGACACCCATCGGAAATCTCGGCGACGCGTCGACTCGGCTGCGGGAGGCGCTCGCCTCGGCGGACGTGATCGCCGCGGAGGACACCCGGCACACCGCCCAGCTGCTGCGTCTGCTCGGCATTGACGCACGGCCCGAGCTCATCGCCCTGCATGACCACAACGAGCGTGATCGCGCGGCTACATTGGTGGATCGCGCGGCCACCGAAGAGGTGCTTCTCGTGAGCGATGCGGGTATGCCGACCGTTTCAGACCCCGGGTTTCGGGTCGTGCAACTCGCCGCGGAGCGAGGTGTGCAGGTGAGCGCGATCCCGGGCCCGAGCGCGGTGATCACCGCGCTCGCCGTCTCTGGGCTGCCGACCGATCGGTTCGCATTCGAAGGCTTCCTGCCGCGCAAGGCGGGCGACCGGTCGCGCGCGCTGCGTGCGCTTGCCGCCGAGCGTCGCACACTCGTGTTTTTTGAGGCCCCCAGTCGCATCGCCGAGACCCTCGCGGCCGCGGCAGAAGCGTTTGGTGCCGAGCGCCCGGCAGCCGTGTGCCGTGAACTCACAAAGCTGTACGAGGAGGTGCGCCGCGGCGGCCTCGGCGAACTGGCCGAGTGGGCATCGGCGGGGGTTCGCGGCGAAATCGTGCTCGTGGTGGCCGGTGCACCCGAGGTCGCTCCCTCGCCCGAGAACGCACTCGCCGAGGTGCAGGTGCGGGTGGCCGCTGGCGACCGGTTGAAGGATGCCACGCGAGAGGTCGCGGAGGCCACGGGCCTCTCCGCCCGCGAACTCTACGCCGCGGCGCTCGCCGCGAGATCCACAACACACGTTGTGACGAAGCAGGACGAACCCGCCAGCTTGCCCCCACGCCGGTGAGAGAAGGAGTAAGACCATGGAGACGAAGCTGCGGCTCGAGATGTGGCGGCACGCGCTGCCGGTGCTGTGGATCGGCCTGATCGTCGCGATTTCGTTCATCGAGGCGCCGCTGAAGTTCCAGGCCGAGGGCATCACGATTCCACTCGGCCTGGGCATCGGCAGGCTCGTCTTTGCCGCGCTCAACATCACTGAGGCGGTGCTGCTGGTGATGCTCACGATCGTGACATTCTGGCCCAGGGTCGCCCGTGTCTCTCGTGACCGGGTGTGGTGGTGGCTCGCGCTGGCCCTCGTGTTTCTCTTCAAAGTGGCCATCGTTCGCCCGCCGCTCAACGCTCGCACCGACTTGGTGCTTGCAGGCGCGGACCCCGGGCAGTCGCTCTGGCACTACGCGTACATTGCCTGCGATCTAGTGACGCTGGTGCTGCTGCTCGTCGTCGCGCTCCAAGCGGGGAAAGCTGTGCGCCGCGTCGCAAGCGAGGCAGTGACCGCTGCGGGTGACGCTTCGGCAAACGAAAGATGACAATTTGGGGGATCGGCGACTGAGCCGCCGCGCGCGCCTCACGGCTCACCCTCAGACACCTCTAACTTGCGTGCGAGACAATCAAGGTGACCATACGGGTGGCATCCGCGACCCCACAGTGAATGAGGAATTAGTGAAGCGCTCCCGTGCCCTGGCCGCCGCCATCCTGCCCGCGACTCTCGTGGGTACCCTGCTTGTGACTGGCTGCTCCGCCGGCACCGATGTGAATTGCGCCCCCGAGGGTAGCGTCAGTAAGGCCATCACCGTTGAGGGGGATTTCGGCGAAGATGTCACGCTCACCTCGGAGACGCCGATTGCGGCGACCGAGTTCGAGCGTTCCGTGCTCGAGAAGGGCGACGGAGAGAAGATCGAGGCCGACGAACTCGTCGTCACGAGCCTCACTGCGATCAACGGCGACACCGGAGAAGTGATTTCCACCGAATCCGCGCAGATGCAGAATTCCGCCGAGACGATGGCCCCGTGGGTCGCTGACTCCCTGAACTGCTCGGCGATCGGCGATCGCGTGGTTGCAGTGTCGCCCGTGGCCGACATCGTGGGCGAGGGCAACGAAGCAAGCTTCGGCATGGAGGCCGGAGGCACCATCGTATTGGTGCTTGACCTGATGGAAAAGGCACCAACCCCTCCAGGTACCCTTGAGCCCGGCGACCTGCTCGAGGGTCCCGATGGCGCAGCGAAAGACGCACCCGAGGGCTTCCCGACGGTCACGGCCGATGCCGACGGCTCGCCGATCATTACCATGCCCGAGGGGGTGGCACCGCCGACCGAGTTGTCGGTAGCGACGCTGATCACGGGCACCGGCGAAGAGGTGCAGCCGGGTGACCGCGTGTATGTGAACTACCGTGGCATCATCTGGCGCACGGGCGAAGAGTTCGATTCGAGCTGGAGCCGCGGCGAGGCCACGAGCTTCCTCACCACCGAGGTCATCGAGGGCTTCAAGGTCGCGCTCGAGGGCCAGACCGTCGGCTCGCAGGTCATCGCGGTGGTGCCAGCGAACGATGGCGGCTACGGCAGCGACTGGCTCGTCTCGCAGGGCTACGAGCCCGAAGATGTGATGGTCTTCGTGCTCGACATTCTGGGTACCGTGCACGCTGGTTAGCCCAGATATTTCTGAGTGGATCGTGGGGGGGGGAGAAAGAGAGGCGGGCGCCCACTCCCCTTTCCGCACCCGGGCTGGGGAAGCGAGTGTTGGTGAGCAGGAGTTTTTGGGGGGGCCTGGGGGCCCCCCCACCCCCCCCCCCCCCCCCCACTTCCGTCTCCGGCGCCTGAGTCGGGCAGAATGGAGACATGAGACGCGTCGTCATTTTGGGGTCCACAGGTTCGATCGGCGAGCAGGCGCTCGATGTGATCCGCGCGAACCCCGGCAGGTTCCAGGTGGTGGGTCTCGCTGCAGGCACCCAGCACGAGCGAGTGCGCGAGCAGGCCGACGAGTTTCACGTCGAGCACACCGCGATGGGGGCGGAAGAGGCGGCGACCCTCGTGCGCGAGGTTCCCGCAGACGTGGTGCTGAATGGCATCACCGGGTCGATCGGGCTCGGTCCGACCATCGCAGCGCTTGAGGCCGGCCGTACCCTGGCGCTTGCAAACAAGGAGTCGCTGATCGTGGGCGGCGACCTGGTGACCGGGCTCGCCGCGCCCGGTCAGATCGTGCCCGTCGACTCCGAGCACTCGGCCATTGCCCAGGCCCTTCGCTCGGGCGAGGCCTCCGAGGTGCGTCGACTCGTGCTCACGGCCTCGGGCGGCCCGTTTCGCGGGCGCACCCGCGAGCAGTTGCGTGACGTCACCCCCGCCGAGGCCCTCGCGCACCCCACCTGGAACATGGGTCGGGTGGTCACGACGAACTCGGCGACCCTCATCAACAAGGGCCTCGAGGTGATCGAGGCCCACCTGTTGTTTGGAATCTCATACGGTGCCATCGACGTGGTCGTGCACCCGCAGTCGATCGTGCACTCGATGGTCGAGTTTCACGACGGTTCGACCATCGCGCAGGCGTCGCCGCCAGACATGCGGCTGCCGATTTCGCTCGGGCTCGACTGGCCGAAGCGCATCGCCGGCGTCGGCGCCCCCATCGACTGGACGCGCGCGACATCGTGGGACTTCGAGCCGCTCGACACCGAGGCCTTCCCCGCGGTCGAGCTCGCGAAGGAGGTGGGGCGGGCCCGCAAGACCTTCCCTGCCGTGTACAACGCTGCGAACGAAGAGGCGGTCGACGCGTTCCACGAGGGGCGCATCGGGTTCACCGACATCGTCGACACGGTACAAGAGGTGTTGCACGCGCACACCGCACCCGAGGTGCTGACTCTCGAGGCGCTGGCTGAGGCCGAACGATGGGCGCGCGAACGGGCGCAACGCGTGATCGCGGCCCGCGCGGCCTGATCCACTCCGCTCACAGTCCGACTTTCCCGAAATTGATGCTCGAGGGGCGTGTATGCATCAACTTGGGGAAAGCAAGCGTGATTCCGGGGTAGAATCAGAAGCGCAGACACAACTCAACACGCCGCTCACCCGTCGCGGGAGAGCCCGGCCCAGGCCGGCGCCGTAGGAGCAATCCCTCCCCGGGAATCTCTCAGGCCCATGTACCGCGACGAATAGGCAACTCTGGAAAGCAGCGGGCACGCGCCCGCTCACCGACGGTGCAAGGGAGCCCACAGGCACCCGAATCTCTCAGGTTCCCTACAGAGCGGGGAGGATCACAGTCGCGAGGCCCGAGGGCCCCGCCCGATCCGGAGAACCCCTTGAGCACACGCGCACACGCCGCCACCTTCGCAGACCGACACATCGGCATCGCCCACCCCGCAGACCGGGCCGCCATGCTGGCGGAGCTTGGCTACCCGAGTCTCGACGCGCTCGTCGACACCGCGGTGCCGGAGAGCATCCGCTCGCACGAGCCGCTCGATCTGCCGCCCGCCCGCAGCGAGCAGGAAATCCTGGCGGACCTTCGGGACTTCGCGAGCCGCAATGTGGTGAAGACCCAGATGATCGGCCAGGGCTTCTACGACACGCACACGCCGCCGGTGATCCTGCGCAACGTACTCGAGAGCCCGGCCTGGTACACGGCATACACGCCCTACCAGCCCGAGATCTCGCAGGGCCGGCTCGAGGCGCTGCTGAACTTCCAGACCATGGTGGCCGACCTGACGGGGCTGCCGATCGCGAACGCGTCGATGCTCGATGAATCCTCGGCGACGGCAGAGGCCGTGCTGCTCATGCGTCGGGCGGGCAAGGCCACCGCCGATGCGGTGACCGTGCTCGACGCCAATCTGTTCCCGCAGACCATTGCGGTGGTGCGCGGGCGCGCCGAGGCCCTGGGCTTCGAGGTCATCGTTGCCGACCTCACCCAGGGGCTGCCAGAGGGTGCGATTTCGGGCATCGTGCTGCAGCAGCCGGGTAACGACGGCGCGGTGGTGGATCACGCGGCCCTCATCGCCGAGGCCAAAGCGCGCGGCGCGATGGTCACTGTGGTGGCCGACCTCCTGGCACTCACCCTCATCGTGCCGCCGGGCGAGCAGGGTGCCGATGTCGCGGTCGGGAACACCCAGCGCTTCGGGGTGCCTCTCTTCTTCGGCGGGCCGCACGCGGCCTACCTCGCGGTGCGGCAGGGCCTCGAGCGCACGCTGCCGGGTCGCCTCGTGGGGGTCTCGAAGGATGCCGCGGGAGCCCCCGCGTACCGGCTCGCGCTGCAGACGCGTGAGCAGCACATCCGCCGCGAGAAGGCCACCAGCAACATCTGTACCGCGCAGGCGCTGCTCGCGATCACCGCGTCGATGTATGCGGTCTATCACGGGCCGCAGGGGCTGAAGGCGATCGCGGAACGCACCCACGCGCACGCCCGCACCCTGGCCGCGGCGCTCGTGGCCTCCGGCATCGAACTCGCGAGCGATTCGTTCTTCGACACGGTCGTCGCCAGGGTGCCCGGCCGCGCGGATGCCGTCGTGGCGGCGGCGGCCGACGCGGGCATCAACCTGCGTCGCATCGACGCAGACAGCGTCGGGGTCTCGGCCGACGAGACCACGACGGCGGAAACCGTCGCGGTGGCTGCACGGGCATTTGGTGCGACGGTCGCGGAGGCGACCGTGATCCACCCCGGAGATCTCGGCTTCGCACCCTCGCTTGCGCGCACGAGCGACTATCTCACGCATTCGATCTTCCACTCGGTGCGCAGCGAGACGCAGATGCTGCGCTACCTGCGCCGCCTCGCCGACCGAGATCTGGCGCTCGATCGCACCATGATTCCGCTCGGCTCGTGCACGATGAAGCTCAACTCGACCGCCGAGATGGAATCGATTTCGTGGCCGGAGTTCGCCGGGATCCACCCGTTTGTGCCCGCGGAGCAGAGCGTGGGCTGGCGCGATCTCATCGCCGATCTCGAAGCGCGGCTCATCGAGATCACTGGGTACGCGGGCATCTCGCTGCAGCCGAATGCCGGCTCGCAGGGGGAGTACGCGGGGCTGCTCGCGATCCGTCGTTACCACCTCGCGAACGGCGACGCGGCGCGCGATATCTGCCTGATTCCCGCCTCCGCGCACGGCACGAACGCGGCATCCGCGGTGCTCGCGGGCATGCGCGTCGTCGTGGTCAAGAACACCGAAGACGGTCACATCGACATGGTGGATCTCGATGCGAAGCTCGCTGCGCACGGTGAGCAGCTCTCGGCGATCATGCTCACCTACCCCTCGACCTATGGCGTATACGACGCCGACGTGCGCGAGGTGTGCGACAAGGTGCACGCCGCGGGTGGGCAGGTCTACATCGACGGCGCGAACATGAACGCGCTCGTGGGTCTCGCGCAGCCCGGCAAGTTCGGCGGTGACGTGTCGCACCTGAACCTGCACAAGACGTTCGCCATTCCGCACGGCGGCGGAGGGCCGGGCGTCGGCCCGGTTGCGGTGGCCGAACACCTGCTGCCGTACCTGCCGGGAGACCCGACCGGCGATTTCGCGACCGCAGACGGCGGCGTGCCCGTGGTGGCCACCCTCTTCGGCTCGGCCGGAGTACTGCCGATTTCGTACGCGTACATCGCCATGATGGGCGGCGACGGGCTGACGCTCGCCACCCAGGCGGCACTGCTGTCGGCGAACTACATCGCTTCGCGCCTTGCCGACTCCTTTCCGGTGCTGTTCACGGGCATTCAGGGGCTCGTTGCGCACGAGTGCATCCTCGACCTGCGCGAGCTCACCGCGAAGTCGGGCGTGACCGCCGAAGACGTCGCGAAGCGTCTCATCGACTTCGGGTTCCACGCACCCACCCTGGCGTTCCCCGTCGCGGGCACGCTGATGGTCGAGCCGACCGAATCTGAAGATCTCGTCGAGATCGAGCGCTTCATCGAGGCCATGATCGCCATACGCGGCGAGATCGACGCGGTGATCGCGGGGGAGGTCCCGCTCGCGGAGTCGCCGCTGCGGAACGCCCCGCACACGGCCGCCGCGGTGGTGAGTGACGAGTGGACGCGCCCGTACACGCGCGAGCAGGCCGCGTTCCCGGTGGATCGCCTCCGGCAAGACAAGTACTTCCCGCCCGTCGGCCGCATCGACGGCGCGTTCGGCGACCGCAACCTCGTCTGCGCGTGCCCCGCGCCCGAGGCTTTCGAAATCTGACACCGCGTGATCCACCTGACAGTGGATCGCGATGAACGAAAGGCGACCCGATGATCGAGGCGCAGCACACCCCGCTTCGCGCCGAGCACGTGAAGCTCGGCGCGACCTTCACCGACTTCGGTGGCTGGGACATGCCGCTGAAGTACGGCTCGGAGCTCGCCGAGCACCGTGCCGTGCGCGAGGCCGCGGGGCTCTTTGACCTCTCGCATATGGGCGAGATCTGGGTCGAGGGGCCGGATGCCGTCGGGTTTCTGAACACCGCGCTCGTGGGTGACCTCGGGAAGGTGGCGGTGGGTCGGGCCAAGTACTCGCTGATCTGCGACGAGCGCGGCGGCATCATCGACGACCTCATCACGTACCGCCTCGGCGACGAGCGGTTCCTCGTGGTGCCCAACGCCGGCAACGCCCCGGTAGTGTTCGAGGCCTTTCTCGAGCGGGCGGCGGGCTTCGACGTCAGCGTGACCGACGCGTCGGCGAGCACCTCCCTGATTGCGGTGCAGGGGCCGGCGTCGGCGCAGATCGTGCGTGAGCTGATTTTGGCGGGTGCGGCTACTGGTGATGTTGCTGGTTCGGGCACACAGTCTGGCGCTCGTGCTGTAGATGCTCCTGCTGTGGGAGCTGGCAGCGCTGACTCCATAGAGACTGCGGAACGCGTGCTGGCGCTGCGCTACTACGCCTGCACCGAGGCGGAAATCGGTGGCATCCCGGTGCTCGTCGCGCGCACCGGCTACACCGGCGAAGACGGCTTCGAGCTGTACGTGCCGAACGAGCGCGCGGCTGAGATGTGGGTCGCGCTGCTCACCGCGGGGGAGCCGCACGGGTTGATTCCGGCGGGGCTCGCCGCGCGCGATTCGCTGCGTCTCGAGGCCGGGATGCCCCTCTACGGCAACGAGCTGAGCCGGGAGGTCACCCCAGTCGAAGCCGGCCTGGGCACGGTGGTGTCGTTCGCGAAGCCGGAGGCATTCGTCGGGCGCGAGGCGCTTGAGCGGGTGCAGGTGCAGGGAGCCGGGCTCGTGCTTGTGGGCCTACGCGGCCTCGGTCGCCGCGCGGGCCGCGGCGGGTACCTGGTGTACCCGGGTGATGCCGCTGATCCCGCGATCGGCCGCATCACCAGTGGACAGCCGAGCCCCACCCTCGGCACCCCAATCGCGCTCGCCTACGTCGAGCCCGAGTTTGCCGAGATCGGCACTTCCGTGAACGTCGACCTGCGTGGCAAGCTCGAACCATTCGAAGTCGTGTCACTGCCGTTTTACCGTCGGCACGCATAGGCGCGCGATCCACCATCGTTCCTACCCACGTCTTTCAACCACATTTTCAGCCCAGCAACGAAAGAAGAATGACATGAGCACAGTTCAGCCAGGCCTGCGGTACTCGGCAGAGCACGAGTGGATCAACGACGACAGCCCAGTGACGGTCGGGATCAGCGCCGTCGCTGCCGACGCGCTCGGCGAGGTCGTCTACGTGGAGCTACCCGAGGTGGGCGCACAGCTGACCGCGGGCCAGGTCTGCGGCGAGATCGAGTCGACCAAGTCGGTCTCCGAGCTGTTCGCTCCCGTGTCGGGAGAGGTGGTGCAGATCAATGAGGCGGCGGCCGCCGATCCCGCGCTGATCAACTCTGACCCCTACGGGGAGGGATGGCTGTTCCGCGTCGCGGTCAGCGACGAAGGCCCGCTGCTCTCGGCTGAGGAGTACGCCGCCGCGAACGACGCGGAGCTGTAGCCCGCAGCGCTCACCAAGCTCCGCGCGCTAGCCTGATCGGGTGCAAGACGTGCTGCTGTATCTCCTGGGCATCCTCATCATCGTGATCGGGCTCGCCGTGTCGATCGGCCTGCACGAAATCGGGCACCTGGTACCCGCGAAGCTCTTCGGCGTCAAAGTCACGCAGTACATGATCGGCTTCGGGAAGACCCTGTGGTCGCGGCGCCGCGGCGAGACCGAATACGGTGTGAAGGCGATCCCGCTCGGCGGCTACGTCGCTATGACGGGCATGTACCCGCCCGAGAAACCGGGCGGCGGCGCGCGCGCCTCGAGCACCGGGTTCTTCGACACCATGGTGCAAGACGGGCGCGACGCGAGTGCCGAAAGCATCGCCGAGGGCGAAGATCACCGCACGTTCTACCGGCTTGCCGTGTGGAAGAAGATCGTCATCATGCTCGGCGGGCCCCTCATGAACCTTGTGCTGGCGTTCGTGTTTTTCGGCATCGTGCTCATGGGGTTTGGGGTTGCGCAGAACACGACGACCCTGGGCGCGGTGAGCCAGTGCCTCATTCCGGCGTCGAGCAGCGCGGTCGAGTGCACGGCGGCGGATCCCGCGGCTCCCGCCGCGGCTGCTGGCCTCACGCCCGGCGATCAGGTCGTCGCTATCGATGGTGCCGAAATCACCACCTGGGAGCAGTTTCGCGACATCGTCAGCCAGGCCCCCGGGCAGGCGCTCCGCGTGACCGTTGAACGGGCCGGAGCCGAACAGACGGTGACACTGACCCCCGCGCCCAATGAGCGTTGGGCGACCGATGAGAACGGTCAAATCGTCGAGGGCCCGAATGGCGACCCCGTAGTAGAGACCGTTGGTATGGTCGGGGTCACGCCCACGGCCGAGATGGTGCGGCAACCGGTTACTGAGGTGCCCGTCTTCGTCGGCGAGAACATCGCGAGCGTCGCCCAAATCATCATCGGCCTGCCTCAGCGCATGGTCGATGTGTGGAACGCGGCATTTGGCGCGGAGGAGCGCGACCCGAACGGCCCGATCAGCGTCGTGGGTGTCGGCAGGCTCGCGGGCGAGGTCGTGAGCATGGACGAGGCCCCGGTCGCCGCGCGGGCGCAGACGATGCTTGGCCTGCTGGGCTCACTGAACGTTGCCCTGTTCGTGTTCAACCTGGTACCGCTCATGCCCCTCGATGGTGGCCACGTCGCTGGCGCATTGTATGAGGGCGCGAAGCGCGGTCTGGCGAAGCTGTTCCGCAGGCCCGACCCGGGCCCGGTTGACACCGCAAAGATGGCCCCCGTCACGTTGGCCGTCGTCATTGTGCTCGGCGCCATGAGCATCCTGCTCATCTACGCCGATCTGGTGAAACCGATCTCGCTCTTCGGCTGACCGTCAAGCGTGATTCACCGCGTTAGTACCCGGGTGCCGCGGGAAGACCGAAGTACTCCTCAAGGTTGACGATACCCTTCGCGCGCATATCGGTGGCGATGTCGATGCCCACGTAGCGGAAGTGCCAGGGCTCGTAGATGTAGCCCACCACGCCCTGCTGCCCGTTGTCGTAACGCAGGATGAAGCCGAACTGGTGCGCATTCTCGCGCAGCCACAGGCCCGTAGCGGTCTCCCCGAAACACGACATGAAGGCGCAGCCGGAACCGTCGTCGAGGTCGGCGGCGAGCCCGGTCTGGTGCTCGGAATGGCTGGGCCGTGCCGAATAGGTCTCGGCCGCGGCGACTCCGTCGCGGGCTGCGTAGTTGTTGAACAGGCTGGTCTGCATCCAGTAATCGCGATGCGCGCTCGTGATGATGAACGGCACGCCTGCTGCGGTCGCCGACTGATACATCTGCTGCAGCGCACCCGCAGCCTCGGATCGCAGGGGCTGCCCGTTGGTATTGGGGATGCCCTGCGGCATCACGAGATCACTCGGTGCCCACTCGGCAGGCTGCAGTGGGCGCTGCTTGTTCACGACGACAGTGATCGAGTTTGGGTCGTCGAGACTTCCTTGCGGTGCCGGGGCCTGCTCGGGTGTGGGTTCCGGTATCGGTTCGGGCGCTGGCTCGGCAGTTGGGGTGGGTGTGGGTGTGGGTGTGGGAGTGGGAGTGGGTGTTGCCTTCTCCGGTGGATCGGGTCGCTCAGCCGCGACTTCGCCGCGGCTGCCGTTCGCCGCAACCGCCCAAGCTGTGGCTCCGCCACCGAGCACCACGAGAAGAGTGACCGCTCCGGCGATGAGGGCGCGACGCTTGCGCGCGAGCGTCCGCGCCGGCCGGCGGCGGAGGTGCGACTCAGGGAGTGCGGTTGCACCCGGAGCTTCGGGGGTGGTCTGATCCTTGCGTGCCGGGTTGGTGGGGTCTTCAGGAGGTGAAATCGACATCAGCTGTTTCCGTGAGTTTCTATGGGGCACTGCGATCCTACGTCAGGAGGCTGGTTCCAAGGTCGCCCCGGGTCGGCCGCGCTAGACTCCATGTCGTGGCTGCAATCAATCTCGGAATGCCGAAAGTACCCGAAGTTCTTGCCCCGCGGCGCAAGTCCCGCGAGATCAAGGTCGGGTCGGTGATGGTGGGCGGAAACGCGCCGGTGTCTGTGCAATCTATGACGACGACCCCGACGACCGACATCAACGCGACACTGCAACAGATCGCCGAGCTCACGGCTTCCGGCTGCGACATCGTGCGCGTCGCGTGCCCGAGCCGGGATGATGCCGAGGCGCTGCCGATCATCGCGAAGAAGAGTCAGATTCCGGTCATTGCTGACATTCACTTCCAGCCCAGCTACGTCTTCTCGGCCATCGATGCAGGGTGTGCGGCGGTCCGCGTGAACCCAGGCAACATTCGCAAGTTCGACGACCAAGTCGGCGAAATTGCCCGCCGAGCAAAAGCCGCGGGAGTGTCGATCCGCATCGGTGTGAACGCTGGATCGCTTGACCCGCGTCTGCTCCAGAAGTACGGCAAGGCGACCCCCGAGGCGCTCGTCGAGAGCGCAGTATGGGAGGCGTCGCTGTTCGAGGAGCATGACTTCCACGACTTTAAGATCTCGGTCAAGCACAACGACCCAGTTGTGATGGTCAAGGCATATCGGCAGCTCGCAGAGCGGGGCGATTGGCCGCTGCACCTCGGCGTGACCGAGGCCGGCCCCGCCTTCCAAGGCACCATTAAGAGCGCGACCGCGTTCGGCATCCTGCTGTCCGAGGGCATCGGCGACACGATCCGTGTGTCACTGTCGGCGCCTCCGGTCGAGGAAGTAAAGGTGGGGCTGCAGATTCTGCAGTCGCTGAATCTTCGCGAGCGCAAGCTCGAGATTGTGTCGTGCCCCTCGTGCGGACGTGCGCAGGTCGACGTGTACACGCTGGCGGAAGAGGTTACGAAGGGCCTCGAGGGAATGAGCGTGCCCCTGCGCGTGGCCGTCATGGGCTGCGTGGTGAATGGCCCGGGCGAGGCGCGCGAGGCCGATCTCGGGGTCGCATCCGGCAACGGCAAGGGCCAGATCTTCGTGAAGGGAGAGGTCATCAAGACTGTTCCCGAGAGCGAGATCGTGCGCACTCTGATCGAAGAGGCCAACCGTCTCGCCGCCTCAATGCCCGCGAGCGAGACGGGCACACCCGAGGTGGTCACCGTTTCGTGAGTGACACCGTTTCGTGAGCAATACTGACGCGCGCGCGTCGGTGGGCGCGCCAGATCCCGAGTTGAGCGACGCACTGTCGTCGTTGCTCGACGAGGCTGGCGTGACCGCGCACAGGAAATTGGTATCGCGGATCCTGGCCACGGGAATCGGGCTTGGCCTCGATGACACCGAACGGCTTGACCTCAAGATCTCCGCTGCAGCCCTCGAAGAAATGCGTGAGGCGTTTCAGGTGTTCGCAGCGCATCGCGGTGTGCCGAAGGTCACGATCTTCGGATCTGCGCGCACACAGTCGCACGATCCACTTTTTGAGCAGGCTGAGGGCGCGGCCCGTGGTCTCGCGCTTCGCGGGTGGATGGTGGTTACCGGAGCCGGGCCGGGCATCATGGAGGCGGCAACCATCGGGGCCGGGCCCGAGCGTTCGCTCGGAGTGTCGATCCGGTTACCGTTTGAGGAGAAGCCCAACGCTGTTGTCGCCCACAACGGGCGACACGTCTCGATGAAATACTTCTTCACTCGCAAACTGATGCTGGTGAAGGAATCGCGCGGATTCGTGTGCCTGCCTGGCGGCTTCGGCACGATGGACGAGACGTTCGAGCTGCTCACCCTGCAGCAGACCGGCAAGATGATGCCCGTGCCGATCATCTTGCTGGATCGGCCTGGTGGAACATTCTGGCGCGGATTCGAGCGCTTCGCGCTTGAGCAGCTCGAGGGCAGCGGGGTTATCTCACCCGGAGATCTCGACCGAGTGTTGATCACCGATTCCGTCGAGGAAGCCGTGGCCGAGGTCACGGGCTTCTGGCGCAACTATGACTCGCTGCGCTGGGAAAAGGAGCGCCTGGTTATGCGGCTCAGGGTGGCACCGACCGTCGCGGAGCTTGACGAGCTGAACCATCGCTTCTCGGGAATCTTGGAGTCCGGTCGCATCGCACACACTGATCCGCTTCCGGCGGAGTTACGTGACAACGACCGGCTTCACCTTGCTCGAGTGGTGCTGGTTCCCAAACAGCGTGCCGTCGGAGAACTCCACCGCCTGGTTCGCGCGCTCAACTGCCTCGCATCTGCCCCGGATGAGATGGGGCTCCCCGGTGCGGAGGCAGAGGGCGGCGACTCGGGGACGACGGTGCCCGCCGAACGCCGGAGTGACAAGGATCCGGTTGAGCCAGGTCTTCCTCAGGATCCGCTCGCCGATTGACCGCTCCCTACGTACTGTGCGAGATGCTGCCCGGTCAGGGTTGATTGTGTCGCAACAAGCTCTGCTGGCGCGCCCGCGAACACCACGCGGCCGCCCGCCAACCCGGCACCCGGACCCAGGTCGATGAGGTGATCGGCGTGTGCCATCACCGCCTGGTGGTGCTCGATGACAATCACCGTTGTGCCGGCATCGACCAGACGATCGAGCAGCGCGAGCAACTGCTCGACATCGGCCAAGTGCAGGCCAGTCGTGGGTTCATCGAGTACAAAGATCGAGGCATTCTCTGCCATCGCGATGGCAAGCTTGAGGCGCTGTCGCTCTCCGCCTGAGAACGTCGAGAGGGGTTGCCCGAGCGTCAAGTACCCGAGGCCCACATCGACCATGCGCTCAAGGATCTTTGCGGCCTTCGCCACCTTCGATTCGGGCGCAGCAAAGTACTCCCGAGCCTCGATCACGCTGAAGGCGAGTACCTCGACGATGTTCCGTCCCCCGAGTCGATAATCGAGCACATCGCTCTGGAACCTCTGCCCCTCGCACACCTCGCACACGCTCTCGACGCTCGCCATGACACCCAGGTCGGTGGTGATGACTCCGGCACCCTTGCACTCAGGGCACGCGCCCTCCGAGTTTGCGCTGAAGAGTGCCGGTTTGACCCCGTTCGCCTTCGCGAACGCACTGCGAATCGGGTCGAGCAGTCCGGTGTACGTCGCCGGGTTGCTGCGGCGCGAGCCCTTGATCGTGCCCTGATCCACCGTGATCACCCCGTCTCGATTCGCCACCGAACCGTCGATGAGGGAACTCTTGCCGGATCCGGCGACTCCGGTGATGACGGTCAGCACCCCGAGTGGAATGTCCACCTCGAGATCGCGCAGATTGTTGCGGGTCGCGCCACGAATCTCCAGCACACCGGTGGGGGTCCGCACTGCGGGCTTCAGTCGCGCCCGGTCATCCAAGTGCCGACCGGTTACGGTGTCGCTGCGGCGGAGGCCGTCGACGGTGCCCTCGAAGCAGATTCGCCCGCCCGACTTGCCTGCCCCTGGGCCGAGATCGACGACGTGGTCGGCGATCTCGATCATCTCGGGTTTGTGCTCGACTACGAGCACCGTGTTGCCTTTATCGCGGAGACGTAGGAGCAACTCGTTCATGCGTTGAATATCGTGTGGGTGCAGGCCGATGCTCGGTTCGTCGAAGACATAGGTCACATCAGTGAGGCTCGAACCCAGATGTCGGATCATTTTCGTTCGCTGCGCCTCACCACCTGAAAGCGTGCCTGCCGGGCGGTTGAGACTCAGATATCCGAGCCCGATCTCCACGAATGACGTGAGCGTGTCGCGCAGGTTCGCCAGCAGTGGTGCGAGCCCGCGCGCCTGGGGCTTCGCAGCGAGATCGGCGATCCACTGCGCGAGGTCACTGATCTGCATCGCGCAGGCATCGGCGATATTCACCCCCTCGATGCGCGATGAACGCGCGGCCTCGCTGAGGCGCGTGCCCTCACACTCGGGGCAGATTTGAAAGGTGATCGCTCGATCCACAAACGCGCGAATATGCGGTTGCATCGCCTCGCGATCCTTCGAGAGGAACGACTTCTGGATCTTCGGAATGAGGCCCTCAAAAGTGACGTTAATGCCGTCGACCTTGATTTTGGTTGGGGCTTGATACAGCAAGGCCTCGAGCTGCTTCGGGGTGAAGCTTCGGATCGGGGTGTCGGCATCGAAGAATCCGCTGGCGCGATAGATGCGCCCGTACCAGCCGTCCATGCTGTACCCCGGGATGGTCAGGGCTCCCTCGCTCAGGGTCTTTTCGGCGTCAAACAGCGCGGTGAGGTCGAAATCGGATACGCTGCCACGACCCTCGCAACGCGCGCACATGCCGCCCGTGATGCTGAACTCGCGCCGCTCTTTCACCGTGCGACCGCCCTGAGTGTGCGTGAGTGCACCGGCGCCGCTCACCGTGGCGACGTTGAACGAGAAGGCCTGCGGTCCGCCAACATGGGGCTCGCCCAGTCGGCTAAACAGGATGCGCAGCAACGCGTTCGCGTCGGTCGCGGTGCCCACGGTGGATCGCGGGTCGCTGCCCATGCGCTGTTGATCGACGATGATCGCCGTCGTGAGTCCCTCGAGCACGTCGACATCGGGGCGTGGAAGCTGGGGCATGAACCCCTGCACGAACGAACTGTATGTCTCGTTGATGAGGCGCTGAGATTCGGCGGCGATGGTCGAGAAAACCAGCGAACTCTTGCCCGATCCTGACACGCCCGTGAAGACCGTGAGGCGGCGCTTGGGCAGTTCGACGTTGATGTTCTGCAGGTTATTTTCGCGTGCGCCCAGCACTCGGATCGTGTCGTGCGTATCAGCGGGGTGCGGTGTATCCATGGCGACAGGGTACTCGCTCGGTCGGGATCAGAGTCGATACGCTGTTGGCTATGCGCCCCGACACTCATGCTCTGGCAGTGAAGAGACCCGTTCGCCTCGGGTACCTGGCTGCGGCGCTGCTGGTGTGCCTTGCGGCCCCGGCGTTTTTTGTCGCCGAGATCGCGTGGCTGGGGTGGGTGCTGCTCGCGGCGGGGCTTGTCAGTGCGTGGATCGCGGAGCGAATCGAGGGTGGGCGAGCCGGGGCGAACGCGCCGGCGATCCACCAACCCGAGATGATGCCGCGACCAGCGTCGCTGCTGCGCGACCTGTCACTGATTGCGATCGGCCTCGCGATCGTGCGTTCGATTCCCCTCGCCGCCGAGCTCGACAACTTGGCGTTCGTGCGGTTTACGCTGGCCCTCGGTGGGGCGGTGCTCGTGCCGTACCTCATCTCGCGGTATGTCTACCGCGACCGCGCGACCGGGTTTCCATGGCGCGGGCGTCAAGCGGCATCACAGAGTGATGTCGCAGCCCGCGGTGCCGCCCACGGCGGCAGCCCACGGAGCGAAGCGCGGGGTGGGGGGCGTCTAGCGGCATCACAGAGTGATGTCGTAGCCCGCGGTGCCGCCCACGGCGGCAGCCCACGGAGCGAAGCGCGGGGTGGGGGAGGTGGACAGTGGGGTCTCCTGCACTGGGGGTGGCTCGTCGCGGTGCTCGTGCTCGGTTGGCTGATCCTGCCCTTCTATTTTATCGGGTCGGGGGTCTACCAGAACTGGCCGGTGGTCGACTCGCCCGAACTCATCGCACGACTCTTCGTGGGTGTCGGTGCCGTCGGCATCTGGGATGAGCTCTTCTTCATCTGCACAGTGTTCGCGCTGCTGCGTCGGCACTTTCCCGACTGGCTGGCAAACGGGCTGCAGGCTATCGTCTTCGTCTCGTTCCTCTGGGAACTCGGCTACCGCGCCTGGGGCCCGGCGCTCACGATCCCGTTTGCGCTCATTCAGGGGTGGATCTTCGTGCGCACACGATCGCTGTCTTACGTGGTCACCGTGCACCTATTGTTTGACGCGGTCGTGTTTGCGGTGCTCGTGCACGCGCACAACCCCGACTTGTTTGCGATATTTCCGACGGCACCGTAGATCGGCTGATTGGGGGCGTGGCGGCGGCACCTGCCGCCACAGTGGGTGCGGCGAGCTCGCTGCGGCTAGCCGAGAAGGTGCGCGAGCCTGCGCACTGCGAACTCATACCCTTGAATGCCTGCGCCCGCGATCACGAACTCGGCGATGGGGGAGATGTAGGAGTGGTGACGGAATTCCTCGCGCGCATGGACGTTGCTCAGGTGCACCTCTGCGACGGGAAGAGCGACACCAGAGAGCGCATCGCGCAGGGCGATCGACGTGTGCGTGAGGGCACCCGGGTTGATGACGATGGCATCGCAGTCGGTTCGGGCGGCGTGGATCGCGTCGATCAGCACACCCTCGTGGTTGCTCTGTACCGCGCGCACGCCGAAGCCGAGCCCGTCTGCGGTTTCGGTGACCAGGTCAACGATGTCGTCTAGGGTGTCGGTACCGTACACGCCGGGCTCGCGCACGCCGAGCAGGTTGAGGTTCGGCCCGTTCACGAGCAAGATCTTCCGCGTCATGCCCCCATGCTACCGATCGGCATCCATTCAGTGCGGCTGCGCTACCGTTGAAGCGTGAACGAGACCACCGTGCAGCCCCTGCCCGCCAAGAGCTTCGACCCGCGCACCTTTCGCGACAAGCCCGTCTCGTTCGTGCGCCGCAGCGGGCGGATGACGCCCTCGCAGGAGCGTGCGTGGGAGGATCTGGGCCCGCGCTACCTGGTTGAGCTGCCCCGCGGGCACGCGGTGACGAGCATTTCGGAGGATGCCAGGCTGCACCCCGCCGAGGCATTCGGCCGTGATGCCCCTCTTGTCGTCGAGATCGGCTCGGGGCAGGGGCACGCGATCGTGCACGCGGCGAAGGAGCGCCCCGAGCACAACTTCCTCGCGATTGAGGTGTTTCGTGCGGGGCTTGCCCGCACGATTATTCGCGCGGATTGGGCCGAGACCGAGAATCTGCGACTCGTCGAGGCAAACGCGCCCGAGGTGCTGGATCAGGCGTTGCCCGCGGGGTCAGTAGATGAGCTCTGGGTCTTCTTCCCCGACCCGTGGAAGAAATCTCGGCACACCAAACGTCGTCTCGTGTCGGAAGACTTCGTGCCCACGGCACAGCGTGCGCTCAAGTCGGGCGGCGTATTGCGGCTCGCGACCGACTGGGCCGACTACGCGAAGCAGATGAGGGAAGTCTTGGACGCGGCACCAGGCTTCGAGCGCGCCTTCGACGGCGACTGGGCCCCGCGTTTCGAGGGCCGGGTGCTCACCGCGTTCGAGGAAAAGGGCGCAAAGGCTGGGCGGGACATTCGCGACCTCACCTACCGCCGCACAGAAGCGATCCTGTAGCTCTGGGATCGCCGAAAGCCTCTAGCCCGCGGCGTAGGCCGCAGCAACCGAGTCGCGAAGCTTGCGCGCGAGCGTAGGTGGCCCGGCGATGAGCAGCGGCTCCCCGGGGAGGGTATCGCCGTCGCGGCCAAGAATCTCGGCTCCCGCCTCGCGCGCGATGAGCACGCCAGCGGCGTAGTCCCACGGTTGCAATCCCCGTTCGTAGTAGGCATCGAGTCGCCCCGAGGCGATCATGCAGAGATCCACCGACGCCGATCCCATACGGCGAAGATCCCGAATCTGGGGGATGATGCGCCGCGCGACGTTTGCCTGTTCGGTTCGACGTTCCAGCGTGTACCCAAAGCCGGTACCCACCAGGGCGAGGCCGAGATCCTCTTCGGTCGAGACAGCGACGGCCACGCCGCCCAACATGGCGCCACCGCCCTCGAAGGCGGTGAAGAGTTCGTCTGTGACCGGGATGTACACGGCCCCCGCGATTGCGCGTCGCCCGTCGTGGGTATTGCCTGACTGCAGGCCAGCTGCCGAACCATCGGCCACGGTGGCCGCCACGCTCACGCCGTAGGCGGGCAGCCCGTACAGGTAGTTCGTGGTGCCGTCGATCGGGTCGATCACCCAGGTGATACCTGTGGTGCCAGACAAGTCGGCACCTTCCTCCCCGAGAAACCCATCATCGGGGCGTGCCGCCAGGATTCCGGCGACTAACAGTTCTTCTGCCTCGCGGTCTGCCGCGGTGACGACATCGGTGAGGCTTGATTTCGTGGCCGCGACATCGACTCCCTGCTCGCGCATCGCACGGATCCGCACTCCGACGCTTCTGGCGAGTTCACCCGCAAGACGAGCCAATTCGGAGGGATCAACGTGCAGTGCGGGGGTGGGGGCGCCAGG
This sequence comes from Leucobacter fengyongliangi, assembly GCF_050971685.1. Taxonomy (NCBI): domain Bacteria; kingdom Bacillati; phylum Actinomycetota; class Actinomycetes; order Micrococcales; family Microbacteriaceae; genus Leucobacter; species Leucobacter fengyongliangi. The sequence goes on from NZ_JBPCEU010000009.1 coordinate 77,007, forward strand.
CATGACTCCGAGCCTACTCGCGCCGATCCACCCCCGCACATCATAGGGGCGGGCCCAGACGACGCTGCCTGGACCCGACCCGCTTGGTGAGGTGCTTCGCCTACTTGGCGATCGCAACCTCGGTCTCATCGAGAGCGTAGGCCTCTTCCCCGTGGATCGAGTCGATCCCGCCCTCTTCCACCTCGACTGGCACTCGCAGCCCGGTCGCGAGCTTCACGCCGAAGGCGATGAGCAGCGAGACCACGAAGCTGTAGAGAGCGACCGCGAGAACCGAGATTGTCTGCACCAGCAGCTGCCCGCCGTCGCCACCGGTGAAGAGGCCGGTGTCGATCGCAAAGAATCCGAGGTACAGGGTGCCGATGACGCCGGCGACCAGGTGCAGCCCAACCACATCGAGCGAATCGTCGAACCCAAGGCGGTACTTCCAGTCGATCGCGATGGCGCTCGCGGCTCCTGCGATCAGGCCGAGGAGCAGACCCCAGATCGGAGACACATTCGCGCAGGCCGGGGTGATTGCCACGAGACCGGCGACAGCACCCGAAGCTGCGCCGATAACGCCCGGTTTGCGCCCGCGGGCCGCGTCTGTGAGGAGCCAGCCGATGATACCCGCTGCCGGGGCGGCGATCGTGTTGACCACGATGAGCCCGACCTGCACGTCGTCGCCGGCGGTGCCAGCGTTAAACCCGATCCAGCCGAACCACAGGAGCGCTGCACCGATGGTCACGAGTGGCACGCTGTGTGGGCGGTGTGAGCCGCGGGCGAAGCCAACTCGCTTGCCAGCCACCAGCGCCAGTGCCAGTGCTGCGGCACCCGCGTTGATGTGCACGGCCGTGCCACCTGCCCAGTCAATGACCTCTGCGGTGCCGAGCATGGTGCCAAGGGTCTGGATCCATCCACCGCCCCAGACCCATGCGGCGACGGGGAAGTAGACGAGTGCAGCCCAGAATCCGGCGAACAGCACCCATGAGCCGAGGCCGACGCGGTCTGCGATTGCGCCCGAGATCAGGGCGGTGCTGATCATGGCGAAGGTCACGCCGAAGCCGGCGCCGACGAAGCCCGCCGGGTCAGTCGAGATGAGGCCGAAATCCTTCAGCGGATCGCCCGCCCAGATCGGCGCCTCTCCGTCGGCGAAGTACGTCATGCTGTACCCGAAGATGATCCAGAGGATCCCGACCACGCCCATTGCGCTCAGGCTGAACAACATCATGTTGACGACGGATCGCACCCGCACAAGCCCGCCATAGAACAGGGCCAGGCCCGGGGTCATCAGCAGCACCAGTGCGGTGCTGGTAACCATCCAAACGGCATTTGGAGTCATGTCTGCCGCCTTTCTCCGACAAGCTGCCGGGGTTTGAGAGATCGTGTGCAGTCAGTTTGCGCGCCGGGTGTTTCGACAGCGTTACGCGTCAGTTGCCCGGGCGTAACCGTTTTCGAACAGCTTCGCGCCCGGCGTTGTCGAACAGCAGTGGTGGATCGCGCAGACGTCAGGCCGATCCACTGTGCGCCGGCGCTGCAACTCCTGGTAGGCTGTACAGGTTGCCGTCAGAACGGCCGCGGATCGAGAGAGCCACAACATCGTGTTATTGGCGCCGCGCAACAAACGAAAGGGAGCCCCTATGTCATTGAACGCAGAGGTCAAGAAGTCCATCATCGATGAGTACGCAACCAAGCCCGGTGACACCGGTTCTCCCGAGGTGCAGGTGGCAATGCTCACCCAGCGCATCAAGGATCTGACCGAGCACCTGAAGGAGCACAAGCACGATCACCACTCGCGTCGTGGTCTGCTGCTGCTCGTGGGCCAGCGTCGTCGTTTGCTCGGATACCTGCAGCAGGTCGACATCGCCCGTTACCGTTCGCTCATCGAGCGCCTGGGCCTGCGCCGCTAGTCGCGCACGCTCGAAGCCAGAAGCCCCGTTCCGTTTGGAGTGGGGCTTTTGGCGTGCCCGCCTGATTCTCGCGTGTCACTCGTGTGCCACTGGTCTGTCACCGGTGTGTCCCCGGTTGGCGCTCAAGGCTCAACCGGCAGTGTGACCTCTATCCGGCAGATGATGCGAGATTCTGCAGGTTGAAGGTGACTCTGAAGGTAGGAAGTCAGCGAACGCAAATGGCCCGCGCCTGCCGAAGCAGAGCGCGGGCCATTCCGAGGATCACCCGAAGACTAGATCTTCGAGGAGGCATCCTTCAGTACGCTGCGGAGAATGCCACCAATTTCGGCGAACTCGGCCGGGCCGATCGTGAGCGGCGGCGCGAGCTGGATGACGGGGTCTCCCCGGTCGTCAGCGCGGCAGTAGAGGCCGGCCTCCCAGAGTGCGGGGGAGAGGTAGTCGCGCAGCAGGCGATCCGACTCCTCGGCGTTGAAGGTTTCCTTCGTCGCCTTGTCTTTCACGAGCTCGATGCCGAAGAAGTAGCCCTCGCCGCGCACGTCACCGACGATGTCGATGTCGAGCAACTTCTCGAGCTCGGCACGGAACAACGGGCTGTTCTCGCGCACGCGACCGTTGAGGTCTTCTTCCTCGAAAATATCGAGGTTTGCAAGCGCAGCCGCGGCTGCAGCCGGATGGCCAGCGAAGGTGAAGCCGTGGTAGAAGGTGTTCTCGACCGAGTTGAACGGTTCGGATACCTTGTCGCTCACGAGCATCGCGCCCAGGGGCACGTAGCCCGAAGTGATGCCCTTGGCCGAGGTGATGATGTCGGGCTCGTACCCAAGCGCCTTCGACGCGAAAAAGTCGCCGATGCGGCCGTAGGCGCAGATGACCTCATCGCTGACGAGCAGCACATCGTACTGATCGCAGATCTCACGCACGCGCTTGAAGTATCCGGGGGGAGGCGGGAAGCAACCACCCGAATTCTGTACTGGCTCGAGGAAGACGGCCGCCACGGTGTCTTCACCCTCGAAGAGAATCGCCTCTTCGATGCGGTTCGCTGCCCACTGGCCGAACGCCTCGATGTCGTCAGACGGCGCGCCGGCCTCGCTTGCGCGGTAGAAGTTGGTGTTGGGCACGCGGTGACCACCCGGGGTCAGGGGCTCATAGAACTTCTTCATGTCGGGGATGCCGGTGATAGCCAGCGCGCCCTGCGGGGTGCCGTGGTAGGCAACCGCACGCGAAATCACCTTGTGCTTCATCGGCTTGCCCTGGATCTTCCAGAAGTGCTTGGCCAGCTTGAAGGCTGACTCAACGGCCTCGCCACCACCGGTGGTGAAGAACACCTTGTTCATCTCGCCGGGTGCGTAGCTCGACAGGCGCTCGGCCAGCTCGACGGCGGCCGGGTGCGCATATGACCACAGCGGCATGAAGTCAAGCTGCTTCATCTGCTTCGCTGCGGCCTCAACGATCCGGTCGCGGCCGTGGCCGGCGTTGACGACGAACAGGCCCGAGAGGCCGTCGAAGTACTTCTTGCCCGATGCGTCGTAGATGTGGTGACCTTCCGCGCGCGTCACGACGGGGATGCCGTCGTTCAGCACCTTGCGGTTGGTGAAGTGAGGCCACAGGTGTTTCTTGGCGCTCGCCTGAAGGGCCGTGGTGTCGGCCTGGGCTGTTGGATCGTAAGACATGGTTATCGTGTTCCCCAGTCGTATTTCTGTTTCTTCAGTTGGAGGTAGACGAACGTCTCGGTTGTCGAGACGCCATCCAGGGCCCGGATCTTGTGATTCAGGAGTTCAATGAGCGCGTCGTCGTCTTCGCAGACGACTTCGGCAAGGATGTCAAACGAGCCTGCGCTGAGGACAACGTAGTCAACCTCGGGCATTTCGGAGAGTCGGTCGGCAACGACTCGGGTATCACCCGAGACCCGGATCCCGAGCATCGCCTGGCGACTAAAGCCGAGGCGCATCGGGTCAGTGACCGCGACGATCTGCATCACACCCGCCTCGGTGAGCTTCTGCACGCGCTGACGCACGGCCGCCTCACTGAGACCAACCGCCTTGCCAATTTCAGCGTACGAACGACGGCCATCAAGCTGCAGTTGCTCGATGATCGCCTTCGAGGTCGCGTCAAGCGCGACGTTGGTTCGTTTGGTGCTCACACCACTGATCTTGACACCTCGTCGGCAAAAATGCAAAGGAATTCGCAGAGAAGAGGCACCTGCCCAGCTGATTTTCGAAGTTGCCTAGTGTTTGGGCGGTCGATTTCATCTAGGCTGGTTCGCATGCGCCTACTACAGAACTTCATCAACGGTGATTTCGTTCCATCCGAGTCTGACCAGAGTTTTGACGTGATCAATCCGGTCACGGAGGAAGTCATTGCGACGGGTCCGGTCTCCTCTGCTGCAGAGGTGGATCGCGCCTATCGCGCCGCCCAATCGGCCTTTGAGGGCGAGTGGGGTGCGACCACCCCGCAGCAGCGTTCACTTGCGCTGCACAGGATCGCCGCTGAAATGGAACGCCGCGCTGACGACTTTGCCGACGCGGAGTCACTCGACTGCGGGAAGCCACGGCACTCGATCATCGCTGACGAGATCATGCAGTCCGTCGATCAGCTCCGTTTTTTCGCGGGAGCTGCCCGCAACCTTGAAGGTAAGGGCGCGACCGAGTACCTTGCTGGCCACACCTCGTATGTGCGCCGGGAGCCCATCGGGGTCGTCGGTCAGGTGACGCCGTGGAATTATCCGCTCAACATGGCGGTGTGGAAGATCGGGCCCGCGCTCGCGGCGGGAAACACGATCGTGCTGAAGCCGGCCTCGGTCACCCCGCTCTCGACACTTCTCCTCGCCGAGATCACCCAGGGCATTCTGCCCCCGGGAGTCTTCAACGTCGTTCTTGGCGATCGTGTGACGGGACAGGCCCTGACCGAGCATCCGGTGCCCGAGCTCGTCGCGATCACCGGCTCTGTGCGCGCGGGCATGGAGGTCGCGCACTCGGCAATTGACGGCATGAAGCGCACGCACCTTGAGCTCGGTGGCAAGGCGCCGGCGGTGGTCTTCGCCGACGCTGACATTGCGAAGACCGCCGAGGCTATCGCGACAGCCGCGTTTTTCAACGCAGGCCAAGACTGCACGGCCGCGACCAGGCTCATTGTGCAGGCCAGCGTGCACGATGAGTTAGTTTCCGAACTCAAACGCTTTGTGGAATCGACGGTCACGATTGGCCCCGATGTTGCCGAGCCCTTCTACGGGCCGATGAACAACGACCGCCAGTTTGCGAGCGTGCTGGGGGTCATTGAACGGCTGCCAGAGCACGCGACGATTGTCACCGGCGGGACGCGTATCGGCGAGTCGGGATACTTCATCGCGCCCACCATTGTGACCGGCATGCGTCAAGACGACGAGGCTGTGCAGGAGGAAATCTTCGGGCCGGTACTCACCGTGCAGACGTTCGAAACCGAATCCGAGGCGCTTGAACTGGCCAACGGCGTGCGCTATGCGCTTGCCGCCTCAGTGTTCACGAAGGACCACGGCACCGCCATGCGACTGACCAAGCGCCTTGACTTTGGGTGTGTGTGGGTCAACACGCACATTCCCTTTGTCTCTGAGATGCCGCACGGTGGCTTCAAGTATTCCGGCTACGGGAAAGACCTCTCGATGTACGGATTCGAGGACTACACCCGCATTAAGCACGTCATGCACTTCCTTGACGAGTAGCCAGATCCACTAGCGGATCATGAAGCCCCTGCCACCCGGATAGGGTACACGTGCTTCATTCACGACGAGATTCACTCCCAAAGCGGGGATTTGCAACTGATTCCGTAGCTCGAGTTTCGACTGTGTAACTGTTTCATGAAGAATCTTCGGATTTGGGTGCGGTGAGGTTGTCTCATAGGGCGCACCTGTGACATTCTCTGATTACCGACCCCGGCGAGGACGCCACTGGCGACTCGAACGGGATCCATTAGCTGTAAACGAGTCAAGGAGTCCCCTCGTGGTACGTCGCATCCCCCAAGACCCCATCGTCCGCGATCTGGTGAGCATGGTTCGCCAGTCTCAGTTCAACCGGCGCGCCCTCCTGCGCGGCGGCGCTGTCGGTGCCGCGGGTGCCGGCGCGCTGGCTCTGAGTGCTTGCGCGGGCGGAGGTGGCGCGGGGGTCGAGCAGGGCGACGGCTCTGCGGGCTCGATCGTCTGGGGCAACTGGACCTACTACCTCGATTACGATGAGGAAACCGGCACCTGGCCAAGTCTCGATGCGTTTATGGCACAGACCAACATCGGTGTCGAATACATCGAAGACATCGACGACAACAACACGTTCTACGGCAAGATCAAGGATCAGCTGGCGCTCGACCAGTTCACCGGGTACGACACCATCACTCTGACCGACTGGATGAATGGCCGCCTGATTCAGGACGGGCAGGTTCAGGAACTCGACGCGGCGAACATGCCGAACACGAAGAACCTCCTCCCGTCGCTACTGAACAGCCTTGACCTCGACCCGGGTCGGAAGTTTACGATGCCGTGGCAGGCTCCCGCCTCGGGGTTCGTCTGGAATACCGAGGCAGTGCCGAACGGCATCATGACCCTCGACGATTTCCTCCGCCCTGAGCTCAAGGGCAAAGTGGGCGTGCTCACCGAGATGCGCGACACGATGGGCATCATCATGTCGGCGCAGGGTGTCGATACTGCCGGGGCGTGGGGTGATGCCGAATTCGACGCTGCACTCGCATGGCTTGACGACGCGATCCAAAGCGGTCAGATTGCGCAGATCAAGGGCAACTCCTACACGCAAGACCTGGAGCAGGACGTGACGCTCGCGGCGATCGCGTGGACCGGTGACATCGCGATCCTGAACGCTGAGCAGGGTGAGCGGTGGACGCTGGAGGTGCCCGAGTCGGGCGGTATGATCACCGCTGATTCGTTCACCGTTCCCAACGGCACGAGTGCAGAAAACAAGGCCCTCGTCGAGGAACTCATCAACTACTACTACGAGCCTGAGGTCGCGGCGGAGGTCGCCGACTACGTGTGGTTTGTGACTCCGGTTGTCGGTGCACAGGAGGCAATGGAGAAGGTGAACCCGGATCAGGTCAACAACCCGCTGATCTTCCCCGACGACGAAATGAATGCCCGACTGAAGGGGTTCCGCACGCTGACCCCGCAGGAAGACAAGAAGTACACGAGCGACTTCAACAAGGTTCTGGGGCTCTAAAGATGGCCGATGTGCAGGCATTCGCCGAGGCGGGAGCCGACCTGGAATTGGTCGGAATCCAGAAGCGGTTTCCCGGGTTTACCGCGATCGAGCACCTCGACCTGAAGATCCCCGCAGGATCGTTCTTTGCGCTTCTCGGGCCTTCTGGCTGTGGAAAGACCACGACACTTCGCCTCGTTGCGGGTCTCGAGGATCCCACCGCAGGCAATATCCTGATCGGCGGGAAAGACGTGACCGCGTTAAAGCCGCACAAGCGGCAGGTCAACACGGTGTTCCAGTCATACGCGCTCTTTCCGCACATGACGATTCTCGAAAACGTCGCCTTCGGCCTGCGCCGACGCAAGGTCGCTGATCCACTCGCGAAGGCGCATGATGCGCTGAAGCTTGTGGAACTCGATCACGTGGCGGATCGCAAGCCAGCACAGCTCTCAGGCGGCCAGCAGCAGCGCGTGGCACTCGCCCGAGCTGTCGTCAACAGGCCGGCGCTTCTCTTGCTCGACGAACCGCTCGGAGCGCTTGACCTGAAGCTTCGGCGCCAGATGCAACAAGAGCTGAAGCAGATTCAGCAGGAGGTCGGCCTGACGTTCCTCCACGTCACACACGACCAGGAGGAGGCCATGACCATGGCCGACACCGTGGCCGTGATGAACAAGGGGCGCATCGAGCAGATGGGAGCTCCTGCGGAACTGTATGAGCTACCCCGCACGGTCTTCGTCGCCAACTTCCTGGGGCAGTCGAATCTCTTCGCGGTGCAGGTGGTCGGGGGCACCGATCAGGTGCTCCACACCGACCTGGGGGGCCACCGCATCACGCTGCTTCGCAGTCGCAGCGCCCGAGACTCCGGAACGATCACGGTGGGCGTGCGCCCGGAGAAGATGCGGCTGCACACCCAGGCTCCGCCTGAGGATCCAGCGGTCAATGTCATCGGCCCTGGGCGCATCACCGATGTCTCCTTCACTGGCGTAAGCACTCAGTATTCGGTGCAAGCGCCGGAATTTGGGGAGGTGCAGGTCTTCGCGCAGAACGTCGAAGCGGGCCCCGCCGCTCACCTGGGTGACACTGTGTGGCTCAGCTGGTTGGCAGAACATACCTTCGGGCTCGCCGATGACCGACTTGATACGGGAGCTCTCAACGGCGACTTCTCGACTCGGGCCATCGCCACCCAGGCGAGCCTCGCGGAGTAGGGGGAGGCTATGGCTTTCACCGCTTTTGCCGGGAACGCGCCGGTTATCGAGCAGGCACCGCGTACGCGCTCATGGACGGCCCTGGTGCTGCTGGCACCGGGCATCGCCTACATGGCACTGTTCTTCGTTGCGCCGTTCATTCAACTCATCATCACGTCGCTGCAGATGGCACCCGAAAACGCGGGCATCGGCGAGTACGTTACGGCCTTCCAGATCTCCAACTACGGCGCAGCGATTGCCGAGTACTGGCAGCATATTCTGCGGTCGTTCGTGTACGCACTCGTCGCGACCATCGCCGGGTTGCTGATCAGCTACCCCCTGGCCTACCTGATCGGTGTGAAACTGCGCCCGTTCCCGATGCTCCAGGGCTTGGCCCTGATCCTCGTGATCGCGCCCTTCTTCATCAGCTTCTTGCTGCGCACCCTCGCGTGGAAGCAGATACTGCCCGCCGAACTCATCGGCACCGATTTCTCAGTGATTTTTGGCTTGACGTATAACTTCATACCGTTCATGACGTTACCCATCTTTGCCTCGCTCCAATCGCTTGACCTGCGCATGTTGGAGGCGGGTTCTGACCTGTATGCGTCGCCGGTGACCACGTTCTTCAGGGTCACGCTGCCGCTGTCGATGACGGGGGTGGTGTCGGGCACGCTGCTCAGCTTCATTCCGATGTCGGGTGATTACATCAACGCGTCGCGCGAGTTCCTCGGTGGCACCGGAACCGCGATGATCGGTAACGTCATCGAATCGAACTTCCTGTCGTCCCAGAACTATCCAATGGCGGCAACGCTCTCGGTGATCCTGATGGCGATCATTCTCGTGATTGTCGCCACCTATGTGCGTAGGAGTGGAACGGAGGATCTGCTGTGAGAAATTTCAGTCTCGGCAAGGCGTTCGTTCCGACGGTCGGAATCATCGCGCTCATCTACTTACTGCTGCCGATTTTCTGGGTCATCGTGTTCTCGTTCAACGACGCGGGACGCAATAACATCACCTGGCGAGGGTTCACACTCGACAATTGGATGAATCCCTGCGGCGCTCCCAATGTCTGTCAGGCGTTTGGCAACAGCATTCTCGTCGGCGTTGTTGCCACGATTGCCGCGACCGTGCTCGGAACCATGATCGCGATCGCCCTCGTGCGCTACAAGTTCAAGGGTCGCTCGACGGTCAGTCTGCTGCTGTTCACGCCCATGGCCACCCCCGAGGTCGTCTTGGGTGCCGGTCTTGCGGCGCAGTTCCTGCTTGCAGGTGTCGAGAAGGGCATCGGCACGATCATCCTCGCGCACACGATGTTCTGTGTCTCGTACGTCGTGGTGGCAGTCAAGGCCCGCGTGGCAGGACTGAACCCGGCCATCGAGGAAGCGGGACGCGATCTGTACGCCTCGCCAGGTCAGGTGTTCTGGCGAATCACTCTCCCGATGCTCATGCCCGGCATCATCGGGGCGGCTCTGCTGAGCTTCGCATTGTCGTTCGATGACTTCATCATCACGAACTTCAACTCGGGCACGGCAAGCACCTTCCCGAAGTTCATCTACACCTCAGCACTTCGCGGGGTGCCCGCGCAAGCAAACGTGCTTGCCGCGATGGTGTTCCTCACCGCGATCATCCTCGTTATCGCGGTACAGATGTCGCGCATCAACCGAGCAAAGCGGCTTGCGAAGGCCGCGTAGCGACTCCACAGTGGATCGGCCGCGTGCCCTGGCCATGCCAGAGCCGTGGCCGATCCACTGTGCGTGAGGCCGCCCGCTGTGCCGCAGGAAGGTAGGCTTGCAGGATCATGCTTGATCTCGATCTCGGTAGCCGCATCCGCGCGGTGCGCTCTACATACGCTGACATTGCCGCTGTCATGGACCTGCCGAAGCTCGAGCGCGAGATCGGTGAACTTGAGGAGCAGGCCGCCGTGCCCGGCCTCTGGGATGACCAGGAGGAGGCGCAGCGCGTCACCAGTGGCCTGAGTCACCGCAAGGCGCGGGTCGCGAAACTGCGCGGGGTGCAAAACCGGCTCGACGACCTTGAGGTGCTCATCGAGTTGGCCCAGGAAATGGACGACGACGACTCCGCCAACGAAGCGAAGAGCGAACTCGCGGCCATCGAGGCGCTCGTGGGAGAACTCGAGGTGCAGACAATGCTCTCGGGGGAGTACGACGACAATCCGGCGGTGGTGACGATTCGATCGGGTGCAGGTGGTGTCGATGCGGCCGACTTCGCCGAGATGCTCCAGCGCATGTACCTGCGCTGGGCCGAAAAGCACGGGTATCGGGTGCAGGTCATGGAGACGAGCTACGCGGAGGAGGCCGGCATCAAGTCGACCACCTTCGAAATCGATGCCCCCTATGCCTTCGGCACACTCTCGGTTGAGGCCGGCACGCATCGTCTGGTGCGAATGAGCCCTTTCGGCGCAGCAGGCAAGCGACAGACCAGCTTCGCCGCGGTCGAGGTGATTCCATTGATGCCCGAGGCTGTTGAGGTTGAGATTCCCGAGGGCGACCTGCGCATCGATGTGTACCGATCGAGCGGTCCTGGGGGCCAGTCGGTGAACACCACCGACTCGGCTGTGCGCATCACCCATATTCCTACCGGCACCGTGGTGTCGATGCAGAACGAGAAGAGTCAGATTCAGAACCGGGCCGCCGGCATGCGTGTGCTGCAGTCCCGACTGCTGCTGCTGCAGCGCGAGGAGGAAGCCGCGAAGAAGAAGGAGTTCGCGGGCACCATTACCGCGAGCTGGGGCGATCAGATGCGCAGTTACGTGCTCGCTCCCTACCAGATGGTCAAAGATTTGCGCACCGAGCATGAGGTGAACAACCCCCAAGCGGTGTTCGATGGAGACATTGACGGCTTCATCGCGGCGGGCATCCGGTGGCGCTCGCTGGGCAAAGCGAGCTAAGACCTGCCCGCTCCTCCGCGAGTCGCGGGGGAGGAGACCACAGCTCGGCGTAAGGTCGATCCGTCATGATCCTCTTTGAGAACGTCAGCAAGAAGTACCGGGGCACTCAGCGCCCGGCGCTTGACCGCGTCAACCTGCGCGTCGATCGCGGTGAGTTCGTCTTTATTGTCGGGGCCTCGGGTTCCGGCAAGTCGAGCTGTCTCAGGCTTATCCTGCGCGAGGAGCAACCCTCTAGCGGCAGCATCCACGTCTTGGGTCACGACCTGAGTAAGATCTCGAGCCGCAAGGTGCCCTACTTCAGACGCAACTTGGGCGTGGTCTTCCAAGACTTTCGGTTGCTTGCGAACAAGACGGTGTACGACAACGTGGCCTTCTCTCTGCAGGTGATTGGGAAATCGCGCGGCTTCATTCAGGAAGCGGTGCCAGACACACTCAAAATGGTGGGTCTCGAGGGCAAGTTCAAGCGCTTCCCGCACGAGCTTTCGGGTGGCGAGCAACAGCGCGTCGCGATTGCCCGGGCTATCGTAAACAAGCCCGCGATCTTGCTCGCCGACGAACCGACCGGCAACCTCGATCCCGCGACGAGTCTCGGCATCATGCAGTTGCTGCGTGCAATCAACGCCTCGGGTACCACGGTCGTCATGGCGACGCACGAGGCGACGTTTGTCGACATCATGCAGCAGCGTGTGGTCGAGCTGTCGCAGGGTGTTGTCGTGCGCGACGAACAAAGCGGCGGGTACGGCGAAACGGCCTCCATTCCGTTGGCGGATCTCACGGCCGCTGGTGCGCAGGTGTTGCGTGCGAGTGAAGATGTCGTGCGTCAGACTCTTGCCCCTGAGCCCGGCCCCGAGACAGACGGTGCCGAGGCATTGGATGCCGGGCCAGCTCCGTCCGCGCAGTCCACCGCGACCATTCCTGACAGCTCGGCAGAGGCCGCGCCCACGATGGTGAAGCCAGTATCCACGGCACCAGCGCAACCGGCCGAAGCGCTCGCGCTGCCTGAGACACCTGACGATCTCGACCGCACCGTCCGCGCGACTCGGGCCCCCGGTTCCCGTATCCCGGCGTTCTTGGAACCCGGCGAAGACATGGACCCGGTGCGTCTGGCCGAGCGTGGAAGCTTGGCCGAGCGACTGGGGCTGAATGCCCGAGATGACGACGATCAAACAGATGTGGGGCCCGTGCGATGAGGGTGGGGCTTGTTCTCGGCGAGGTGTGGAGCGGTCTCCGTCGCAATCTTTCCGTGGTGATTTCTGTCGTACTTGTGACCTTCGTGTCGCTCACCTTCGTGGGGGCCGCGATCCTGATGCAGCTTCAGGTGCAGCAGATGAAGGCGTTTTGGTATGATCGAGCCCAGGTGGCGATTTACCTGTGCACGGACTTCGACCAGAGTGCAACCTGTTCGGGTGACGATGTGACACCGGAGCAGATCACGGCCATCGAAGAGGCGCTGAACTCTCCCACGCTGCAGCCGTACATTTCCGAGTATTTCTTTGTGGATCACGATGAGGCCTACGCCGAGTTCACTGAGCAGTTCGCCGGTAACCCGATTGTCGACATCACGACCCCCGAGCAACTCAACCAGACGTTCTGGCTGAAGCTTGAGGATCCATCACGGTCGGCAATTATCCAAGAGACCTTCACCGGCATTCCCGGAGTGCAGAGCGTGACCGATCAGCGCAGTCTGCTCGATCGCATCTTCCTCTTCCTCGGTGTGGCCAGCTACACCGCAATCGCCATCGCCGGTCTCATGCTGGTCGCTGCGATGCTGTTGATCTCCACCACCATCCGGCTGTCCGCCTTCTCCCGCCGCCGCGAGATTGGGATCATGCGGCTCGTCGGTGCGTCGAACCGGTTCATCCAAACTCCGTTCATTCTTGAGGGCATCATCTCGGCGCTCATTGGGGCGGTGCTCGCGGGAGTGGCATCGGTGGCCGTGGTGAAGTTCTTCGTACAGGACTACTTGGTGGTCAATCTGCCCTTCACGAGCTACGTCACGGTAGAGCAATCGCTCATTGTTCCACCGATCTTGGTGGGCATCGGTGTTGTGCTGTCTGCGATCGCCGCGAAGATCGCGATCAGCCGATACCTGCGCGTCTAGAACGCCAGGTCCTCGCACGGCCGCGGCGGTAAGCTGAGAGTCCGTGTAGCGATCCACTGTGGGAAGAAACTGGGGTATCCGATGCCGAAAGAGACCGGTCAGAAGTTGATCGCGTCGAACAAGAAGGCGCGGCACGATTACCACATCCTCGACACGCTCGAGGCCGGAATGGTGCTCTCCGGCAGCGAAGTGAAGTCGCTGCGAATGGGGCGCGCATCGTTGCTCGACGGCTATGTGTTTATCGAGAACGGTGAAGCATGGCTCGATGCCGTCTACATTCCCGAGTACCTGAATGGATCGTGGACGAATCACGCGCCCAGGCGTAAGCGCAAACTGCTGCTGCACCGCCAACAAATTGACAAGCTGTATAGCAAGACGCGCGAAGGTGGCATGACGATTGTGCCGCTGCAGCTGTACTTCTTGAACGGCCGCGCGAAGGTGGAAATTGCACTCGCGAAGGGCAAGAAGGAATACGACAAGCGCCAGACGCTGCGCGAACGACAGGATCGGCGCGAGGCGGAGCGTGCGATTTCTTCGCGAAAGCATCTCGGTGAATAGTTCGCGCTTTGCGTTTGGGAATTAGAGGCCTAGAATGAGGATTGCAGTATTTAGAATGTGTGTTCACATAGCGAACATTTAGCGGCGATCAGCCTTCGACGCCGCTCACAGTGCAGTGAGGAGACAGCGTGCAATTCCACCACTACGGGTATGTATCGGAAGACCCGAGGCTCCTGCCTGCCGCGGGAGTCGGGCTGAACCGGCCCGAAGAGTTGCCCGAGGAAATCGATGTGCTCATCGTGGGCTCAGGTCCCGCTGGCATCATCGCCGCGGCTCAGTTGGCCCAGTTCCCGAATGTGGTGACGCGCATCATTGAGCGTCGACCGAGCCGCCTCGTTCTTGGCCAGGCCGACGGAATTCAGGCGCGCAGCGTCGAGACGTTCCAGGCGTTCGATTTCGCCCCGCAGATCGTGCAGGAGGCCTATCAGATCACTGAGATGGCGTTCTGGAAGCCCGACACGAAAAACCCGGGCTCCATCACACGCACCGCGATTACCCCGGATGATCCCAACGGGATCAGCGAGTTCCCCCACCTCATCGTGAACCAGGCGCGTGTCATCGACTACTTCGCCGAATACGCTGCAAAGGCGCCCGCGCGCGGCAAGGTCGACTACGGGTACGAGTTTGTCGGTCTTGAGGTTACCGGGGAGGGCGACTACCCAGTCACCGTGACGCTGAAGCACACCTCAGGTCCCCAGGAGGGGCAGGAGAAGGTGGTGCGGGCCAAGTACGTTGTCGGCGCTGACGGTGCTCGGTCGGGGGTGCGCCACGCGATTGGCGGCAGCCTGAAGGGTGATCAGTCCTTCCACGCCTGGGGCGTGATGGACGTGCTCGCCGAGACCGACTTCCCTGACATTCGCAAGAAGTGCGCGATCCAGTCCGAAGACGGCGGAAACATCCTCCACATCCCGCGCGAGGGAAACCACCTCTTCCGCATGTACGTCGACCTCGGCGAGATCGACGAGAACGACAATGGGAAGGTGCGGGAGACGCCGCTCGAAAAGATCGTCGAGCGCGCGCAGGCGATCATTCACCCCTACACGCTTGAGGTGCGCAACGTCGCCTGGAGCAGCGTCTACGAGGTGGCACACCGGCTGACCGATCGCTTTGACGACGCGGCGACCTCGCCCGACGGCAAGCCACGTGTCTTCCTCCTCGGCGACGCCTGCCACACGCACAGTGCAAAAGCTGGCCAGGGCATGAACGTGTCGATGCAGGACGGCTGGAACCTCGCCTGGAAGCTCGGGTACGTGCTTGAGGGGCGGAGCCCAGAGAGTCTGCTGGAGACCTTCAGCGACGAGCGTCAGGTGATCGCGAAGAACCTGATCGACTTTGACCGTGAGTGGTCGTCGATGATGGCCAAGCGCCCGGAGGAGTTTGATTCCCCCTCGGAGCTTGAGGACTTCTATGTCGCCACCGCCGAGTTCCCCGCGGGCTTCATGACGCAGTACCAGCCGGGAACCCTGACCGCAGACAATGCGAATCAAGAACTCGCAATTGGATACCCGTTGGGAAAGCGCTTCCGGTCGGCCGAGACCGTCCGCGTCTGCGACGCGGTGCCCGTGCAGATCGGGCATCACCACCGCGCCGACGGCCGCTACCGGGTGTACGCGTTCGCCGATGCCGACCGCACGCAGCTCGATGCGTGGGCTGATTGGATGTTGACAAGCCCCGAGTCACCGCTGCAGCGTTTTACCCCGCTCGGCGCAGACATCGATAGCATTTTCGACGTGAAGGTCATCTTCCAGGAGGGTCACCGAGAGGTGGATTTCGGTGGGGTATCGAAGCTCTTCCTCCCGAAGGTGGGCCCTTTCCAACTCGTCGATTACGAGAAGGTCTATGCCGCGGGCTCGGGTGACACCTCTCACGGAACGGGTGAAGACATCTTCGACAGCCGTGGCATCAGCCGTGACGGTGCCGTCGTGGTCGTGCGTCCTGACCACTACGTCTCGCACATCCTGCCGCTGACCGCCACGCAGGAGCTGGCAGACTTCTTCGCTGGTTTCTTGACGCAACGCGCGTAGCCGGAGCAGGCACAAGAAAAGGCCCGGGGGGAACCCCGGGCCTTTTCCCGTTCAGCAGCTGAAACTACTCAGCGAAGCGGAAGAGCTTCTTGTTTGCGAACTCGAGCATACCGCCCTTGCCCATCTCGCGGCCGAAGCCCGACTTTTTCACGCCGCCGAAGGGCACGTCAACGCCCTCGAGGCCGGCGCCGCCGATGAAGACCATGCCCACGTCGAGTTGGTTACCGACGCGCTCAGCGCGCTCCAGGTCGTCGCAGATGATGACTGAGCCGAGGCCGTACGGCGAGGAATTCGCGAGCTTGATGGCCTCTTCATCGCTGGATACGCGGTAGAGCTGCGCGACGGGCCCGAAGAGCTCCTCGCTGTACACGTCCATCGAAGGGGTGATGTCGGTGAGTACCGTCGGGGTGAACACGTTGCCCTCAGGCTCGTTGTCGCCGACAAGTACCGTGGCGCCCTGATCGAGCGCACTCTGCACCTGCGCGGCGAGGGTCTGTGTCGCAGCGTCGCTCGAGAGCGGGCCGAAGTCGTCGCCGTAGCTCAGGCCGCCGATGGCTGCCTTGTACTTCGCGGCGAACTCGTCGTAGTACTTGTCGAGCACCACGATGCGCTTGGAACCGTTGCAAGCCTGGCCCGTGTTTTCCATGCGGCCCATGACCGCGTGCTCGACCGCGTGGTCGAGATTGTCGGTGTCGAGCACGAGGAACACGTCACTGCCACCCAACTCGAGCACACACTTCTTGAGCGCGCGGCCAGCCTGCTCGCCGATGATGGCACCTGCGCGTTCGCTGCCGGTGAGCGAGACACCCTGAATGCGATCATCAGCGATGATGTCTGCAATCTGCTCGTGCGTCGCGAAAATGTTGACATAGGCACCCTCGGGGAACCCCGCGTCGCGGAAGATTGTCTCGATCGCGAGCGCCGACTCGGGGCACTGGTTCGCGTGTTTCAATACGATGGTGTTGCCGAGAATCATGTTCGGGGCAGCGAAACGCGCGACCTGATAGTACGGGTAGTTCCACGGCATGATGCCGAGAATGACGCCGATGCCCTGGTTGCGGACGAAGGTTTTCATTCCGTCTTCAACGTTGAGCACCTCGTCTGCAAGCCACTCTTCGGCGTTCTTGGCGAACGCGCTGATGATGCCAGCCGAGAACTCGACCTCACCGATCGCGTCGGCGAGGGGCTTACCCATCTCGCGATTGATGATCGCACCGAGTTCTTCTTTGCGCTCCACGAACAGGTCTGCTGCACGCTGCGCCAGTGCCGCACGCTCGGCGACGGTGGTGGTGCGCGACCACGCGGTGTATGCCTGCTGGGCCGACGCGATGGCCTGCTCAATTTCAGCGGCGGTGGCATCGGGGTAGGTGGCGAGTTCTTCGCCAGTAGCCGGGTTAATGACGGCGTATTTGCCCATGAATCATTCACTCCTCAGTGCACTTCATCGTTGACGGGTGCAGCCAGTTTGACACACCAGGCCAGGCAACTCCACATCAGGTGGGCGCGGCACTGACGATTCGCAGAATCAATCCTTTTCGATAGTGGATCAGGCCTGCAGCCACGGATTCCGTCGTGCTTTTCGCTACAGCGGGGGAAGCCGTACCGGCTCGGTGTCGGTAAGGGGGCTCGCATCCTTACCGCGAAGATCGGGCACCCAGGGCACCGCGATGACCGCCGTAATTGCGGTGGCGATCAGCAAGGCCGCCGACACGATGATCCCACCATTCGCGCCAACTTGATCGATGGCGACGCCCGCAGCAGCGGAGCCAAGTGCGACCCCTACAAGCATTCCGGTGCCGACCCAGCCGTACGCTTCTGCTGTCTCTGAGAACTTCACAGTTGAGCTCACGATCGCAAGTGACGCGGCGAAGAACGGGGCGATTCCCGCGCCACCAAAGAACAGCACGATTGACAGCCAGATTGGGTTCAGGCTCACCAGGCACAGCAAGGTGCCAACGAGCACGATCATGACCCGCCAGAACATCGACCACGGGCGCACGTCTCGGTGCCCGAGGATCAGCCCGCCCACAACGGATCCGGCCGAGAAGATCGCAAGGATGATGCCCGCTTCGATCCCACCGTGTCCGAAGGCGGCGACGATGCCCGCCTCGACTGCGGCGAAAGACGCGACGAAGAAGAAGGTCAGCACGGTCGAGACCACGACGGTGGGCCGGGTGAGCACCGCCCCCAGGCGGCGACGTGAGGGCGGGACCGTGATCCGCCCCACCTCTGGGCTCAGAATGAACCAGAACCCACCGACAAACATGAAGCCCGCCGCGATGAGCAGGCCCCAGACGGTACTGATCTGGCCCGAGATGACGACGGCAACCACCGGACCGATGATCCAGATGATCTCCTGCGCGGAAGCGTCGAGAGAGAAGAGCCCGGTGAGCCGGTTTCCCGGAACCATGGTGGGGTATAGGGTGCGCACGGCCGGCGTGATCGGCGGCGTTGTGAGCCCAACGACAAACGCGATGGCGGTGAGAAGTGCGATCGGGAAATGAGTGAGGGCTATCGTGACGAGCAGTGCGGTGCATACGATGGTGGTGGCGGTCAACACCGGTCGCATACCTAAGCGGCCCATGAGCCTGCTCGCGAGGGGACCCGAGATTGCCTGGCCGATGCTCTGGGCGGCGAGAATGAGCCCGGCCGAGGTGTAATTGCCATAGGTCAGTTGGATGTGCAGCAGCACGGTGATCGACAGCATCCCGAACGGGAAGCGCGCGAGGAGCTGCGCTGCAAGGATGCGGAAGACCCCCGGGCTGCGACTGAGTTCGCGATAGATGCCCACCGGGTGATTCTAGTGCTCTGTCAGTGATTTCTGTATGCGCGCGAGAGAAGCCGGCTCCGCGGTGCGCAGGTGCTGTGCGAAGAGGCTGACTCGCAGCTCCTCGATGAGCCACCGGGCCCGCACCAGATGCGATGGCGCATCGGCTGGCAGTGGAATCACGCCCCCGGCCTCGGCGAAGAGTTCCAGCGCGCGATCCACCTCGTTTTGCCAGGCGCGGTCGCGGCCGGGCTGCGCGGTGAGCTGATTCATGCGATGGCGGATCGCCTCGAGGTACACGGGCAGACGCTCGAGTCGCGCGGTGCCCGTGCGGGAGACGAAGCCGTCGCCACCAGCCGCGGCCCACACGAGTAGATCGAGTTGCGTCGCTGCGTCGGACACCTGGCTGAGCACCTGCAACGACTTGGCTGACTCGATGGCCTTCCGCGCCTGGCGCGCTCCCTCGAGCACGCGCGCGGTGAGCGCGATCGTGCCATAGATCTCGTCGATGAGCGCGGCCGCGTAGTCATTCGCGATCGCCTCGAATTCGGCGGCCCGCCACACCATGCCGTTCGGGGCATGCTTCCTGATGAGCTTGTCGGCGACCGCGAGCGATACATCGGCGATCGCCTGATCGAGAGAGCGGTAGGGCCCGGCCGCGAGAAGCAGCTTCTCGGAGTTTGACAGGTGTTCGCGAATGTAGCTCGCGGGCGACGGGGAACTGAGCGCCACAAGCCGGCGTATGCCGCGTATCGAGAGCCTGGCCTGCTCACCCGCATCTGCCACCAGCATGAGGTCGACGCTGGTGCGGCGATCCACAATCGCCGGGTAGGCGCGCACAACCCCGCCGCCCCCGCGCCCGCCGGAGAACGCGGTATCGACGTGCTGCGGGAGGTCGCCAAATATCCAGGCGGTGGCACCCTTGTGCTCGAGGTCGCTGCGCGCCTGCGCGGCTGCGGCCACGCGGGCGACACCGCGGGTCGACTGCTCCTTGTGAGCGGCCTGCAGCTCGGTCAGGTTCTTTCCGGTGCCGACGCTGCGGCCACGCGCGTCGACGACACGAAAGGTGGGGGTGAGGTGTGCGGGGAGCCGGGCGACGTCGAAATCAGCCGCGGTCACCTGCACGCTCGTGCGGCGGCGGATCTCGGCCGCGAGCAGCGCGGTGAGCGTATCTGCGGTGTCTGACGGCCCGGTGCCCGCGTGGGTGGTGCCGGATGTCTGAGCGTCGCGGCGGTCGAGCTGCGGGCCCACTGCCTGCAGCAGCGTTCGCGCCCAGTCGCCGGCGGGCACCACGTGTTTGCGGATCGCCTTGGGCAGCGTCTTGATCAGGGCGGTGACGAGTTCTTCGCGCAGCCCGGGCACGAGCTTCTCGAACTCCCGGCCGTCGATGCGTGGCAGGAGCGGCAGGGGAACCGTCACGGTGACCCCGTCGTCGTCGGAACCCGGTTCAAACCGGTAGCGCAACCTGAGCGTCTGGTCGCCGTGCCGCCACTCGCGTGGGAACTCACGCTCGTCGACCTCCGGGGCCTCCTCCTCGAGCAGGTCCTCGCGGCGCATCGAGAGCAGCTTGGGTGTCTCGCGCTGTGCCTTGCCCCACCACCCCTCGAAATCCCGCACGCTGGTGACCTCGGCGGGCACGCGCGCGTCGTAGAACTCGAACACGCGGTCGTCGTCACCCACGAGCCCGCGCTGGCGGGTGCGTTCCTCGAGCTGCTCGAGCTCGCGGCGCAGCTGCCGGTTTGCCCGGTCGAAGGCCTGTGGCGAATCCCAATCGCCCTCGACGAGCGCGTGCCGGATGAAGAGTTCTCGAGCGTGCACCGCGTCGAAGCGCGAGAGCAACACGCGGCGGCGATCCACAATGGGCACCCCGTAGAGGGTGACACGTTCGTAGGCAACCGCGGCGCCCTGCTTGCGCTCCCAGTGCGGCTCACCGAGTTGCCGTTTGGCGAGCGGACCCGCGAGTTCTTCAGCCCAGGCGGGGTCGACTGCGGCGTTGCCCCGCGCGAAGAGTCTGCTGGTTTCAACGAGTTCGACGCTCATCACGACTTCGGGTGGGCGCTTCGCGAGGCTCGAGCCTGGGTACAGCGCGAAGCGGGTACCGCGCGAGCCCAGGTATTCCTGCGGGGGCTTCCGGCGGCCTTGCGAGGCGCGCCGATCTTGCCGGTCGTCGCGCACGCCGAGGTGCGAGAGTAGCCCCGCGAGCACCGAGCGGTGGATCGCCTCTGCCGATCCACCCGCCGCTGTGGGTAGCTCTTGGGGTGTGTTCTGAGGTTTCTCCAGCTTCCGGGACGCCTGCCCGCGATCCGTGGATCGCCCTGGCCGTGCGATGCGCTCGAGCTGGCGCACGAGATCCATCCACTCGCGCACGCGCAGAAAGTTCAGAAACTCGGCCTTGCAGAGGCGCCGAAACGCGCTTGATGAAAGCGCTCGCTGCTGTTCTTGCAGATAGTTCCAAAGGTTCAGCAATGACATCAGATCGCCCAGTGGATCGGCGAATCGTGCGTGCAGTTCGTCGGCCTTGCCCCGCTCTGCCTGCGGGCGTTCGCGCACGTCTTGAATGGTGAGGCCCGCGACGATCGCAAGCACCTGGGGAAGGACATCGTGCCGGCGGGCTTCGATGACCATTCGGGCAAATCTCGGCTCGATGGGAAGGCGCGACAGTTCGCGCCCGACCTGGGTGATGCGATGCGTCTTGCCGTGCTTCGACACCGCTCCCAGCTCAAGCAGCAGGCCCAGCCCGTCGCTCACGCCGCGGCTGTCGGGCGGGGTAAGGAACGGGTAGTCGCCGATCTCGCCGAGATCAAGGGCAAGCATCTGCAAGATGACGCTCGCGAGGCCGGTGCGGAGAATCTCGGGTTCGGTAAATGCGGGCCGAGTCGCGTAGTCGTCTTCGCTGTACAGGCGGATCGCGATGCCGGGGCTCGTGCGACCCGAGCGCCCCGACCGCTGGTTCGCGCTCGCCTGCGCGATCGCCTCGATGGGGAGGCGCTGCACCTTGCTGCGCGAGCTGTAGCGCGAGATGCGTGCGGTGCCGGCATCGATGACATATCGAATGCCCGGAACGGTGAGGCTCGTCTCGGCGACGTTGGTCGCGAGCACGATCCGCCGGGCCCCGGCGCTGGCACCGCTGCGACGTTCAAACACGCGGTGTTGCTCGGCGGCACTGAGCCGTCCGTACAGCGGGAGGATCTCCGTGCGCGCGACACGGCCGTTCGCGCGCAGTCGGCCGTTCAGTACGTCGGCGGCATCGCGGATCTCGGCCTCGCCTGAGAGGAAGACGAGCACGTCGCCCGGCTGCTCCTTCGCGAGCTCGTCGACCGCCTCGCCGATCGCATCAAACATGTCACGCTCGACCTTGCGCACCTTCGGGGGGCCGCCCTTTGGATCCGGTACCTCGATCTCCTCAATGAGTGGGCGATAGCGAATCTCGACCGGATACGTGCGACCCGACACCTCGATGATCGGCGCGGGTTCACCGGTGCGAGGGTCGGCGAAGTGGGCAGCGAACGATGCCGGGTCGATCGTCGCCGAGGTGATGATGACCTTGAGGTCAGGGCGGCGGGGGAGGAGGGTCTGCAGGTACCCGATCAGGAAATCGATGTTGAGGCTGCGTTCGTGCGCCTCGTCGATGATGATCGTGTCGTACGCCAACAGATCGCGGTCGCGGTGGATCGCGTTCAGCAAGATGCCGTCGGTCATGAGGCGGATCCGCGTATTCGCGCTGACCTTGTCGGTGAAGCGCACCTGGTAGCCCACGAGATCGCCGAGCTCCGAACCGAGTTCCTCAGCGATGCGTTCCGCAATGGTGCGGGCGGCGATGCGGCGGGGCTGGGTGTGGGCGATGCGCTCGCGGCCGAGCGCAAGGGCGATTTTCGGGAGCTGCGTCGTCTTACCCGAACCGGTCTCGCCCGCGACGATCACCACCTGATGCTCCGAGATGGCGGCCTCTATCTCGCTCCGCATTTGGCTGACGGGCAGCTCTGGCGGAAACTCGATTTTCATTACTCCATTATCGCGGTCGCGGGGTGGGGTGCTTGACCTGGGGTCGTCGTGGATAAGCTGGGTCCACCCGTAATTTCGTAGTCTGTTTGATAGCCCGTTCACAAGGAGTGCCGCATGACTGCTCTACCGATCCCGTCGATCGCGTTGAATGATGGCAATCAGATTCCCCAATTAGGGCTCGGAGTCTTCATGGTCGAACCCGGTGAGACCGAGCGCATCGTCAGTGAGGCGCTTGAGGTCGGGTACCGCCACATCGACACGGCGTTCATTTACCAGAACGAAGCTGGGGTGGGTCGCGCGATTGCTCAAAGCGGCATTCCGCGCGACGAGTTGTTCATTACCACGAAGCTCTGGAATACCGATCATGAGGATCCGCGCAGCGCGTTCGAGAAGAGCCTCGATCGACTCGGGCTTGATCGACTCGATCTGTACCTGATCCACTGGCCGATGCCCATGCTGGGTACCGCGTTGGAAGCCTGGCGCGGAATGGTGCAACTGGTCGGCGCGGGGCTGACCGAGTCGATCGGCGTCTCGAACTTCGAGGTTGAGCACCTGCGCGAGCTGCACGAGGAGACTGGAGTTGTGCCCGCCGTGAACCAGATCGAACTGCACCCGTTCCATCAGCGGCGTGAGCTGCGCGCATACTGTCGGGCCAACGGCATCGCCGTCGAGGCCTGGGGTCCACTCGCCCAGGGGAAGAGCGATCTCCTGAGACGCCCGGCGATCACGAACGCTGGCGTTGCGCACTCGAAGTCCCCGGCTCAGGTGGTGCTGCGCTGGCACGTGCAACAAGGAACCATTGTCTTTCCGAAGACCACCCGCAAGAAGCGGATGCTCGAGAACGCCGACGTGTTTGATTTCACCCTCACCGAGGCGCAGATGGCGGCGATTGGCTCGCTCGAGGCGGGCCAGAACTTCGGCCCGGATCCTCGCACCTTCGACGTACTGTAGGCAGGGTGTCGGGCCTCTAGACTAGAGGGCATGTCTAAGGTTCTTTCTTCCCTGCCCGTAGGCGAGCGTGTCGGCATCGCCTTTTCCGGCGGTCTCGACACCAGTTGCGCGGTCGCGTGGATGCGCGAGAAGGGTGCGATTCCCTGCACCTATACCGCCGATATTGGTCAGTACGACGAGCCCGATATCGATGGGGTCGCCGGGCGCGCGACCGAATACGGTGCCGAGATCGCGCGCCTCGTTGACGCGAAGCTTCCGCTCGTAGAGGAGGGCCTGGTGGCCCTGCAGTGCGGTGCGTTCAACGTGCGCTCGGGTGGCAAGACCTACTTCAACACCACGCCACTCGGACGCGCAGTCACGGGCACCCTGCTGGTGCGCGCGATGAAAGACGACGGCGTCGACATTTGGGGTGACGGTTCCACCTACAAGGGCAATGACATCGAGCGGTTCTATCGGTACGGTCTCATGGCCAACCCGGGGCTGCGTATCTACAAGCCCTGGCTCGACTCGAGCTTCGTCGAGGAGTTGGGCGGGCGCCACGAAATGAGCGAATGGCTCGTTGAGCGCGGTTTCCCGTACCGCGACGCGACGGAGAAGGCCTACTCGACCGACGCGAATATTTGGGGCGCGACTCACGAGGCGAAGAAACTCGAGTTTCTCGACACCGGACTCGACATTATCGAGCCGATCATGGGCGTCGCCGCGTGGCGCGACGATGTTGAGGTCGCCACGGAAGAGGTAGCGGTCACGTTTGAGGCCGGTCGCCCGGTCGCGATCAACGGGGTTGAATTTGCGGATCCCGTCGCTCTCGTGCTCGAAGCCAATTCCATCGGCGGCCGTCACGGGCTCGGCGTCAGCGACCAGATCGAAAACAGGATCATTGAGGCAAAGTCGCGTGGCATCTACGAGGCGCCCGGCATGGCGCTGCTGCACATCGCCTACGAGCGGTTGCTGAACGCGATTCACAACGAAGATACGGTCGCTTCGTACCACAACGAGGGCCGCCGACTCGGACGACTGATGTACGAGGGGCGCTGGCTTGATCCGCAGTCGCTCATGCTGCGCGAGTCGATTCAGCGCTGGGTAGGATCCGCGATCTCTGGCGAGGTCACGTTGCGACTGCGCCGCGGCGACGACTACACGATC
The DNA here is from genome assembly GCF_050971685.1 of Leucobacter fengyongliangi. Lineage (NCBI taxonomy): Bacteria > Bacillati > Actinomycetota > Actinomycetes > Micrococcales > Microbacteriaceae > Leucobacter > Leucobacter fengyongliangi. Next base: position 101,699 of record NZ_JBPCEU010000009.1, read on the forward strand.
CTGAACACCACCGGACCAAACCTCAGCTACCACCCCGAGAAGCTCTCGATGGAGCGCACCATCGGTGCTGCGTTCGGCCCCGAGGATCGTATCGGCCAGCTCACGATGCGCAACCTCGACATTGCCGATTCCCGCGCTCGCCTGGAGCAGTACGCGCAGCTGGGCCTCGTGGGTGGCCCGACCGCGGAGCTCGTGGGTGAGCTTGAGCGAGGCGGCGCCGAGAAAATCGCCGATGCGGTGTCGGGTATCGACGAGGAAGCCGACGAGCTGGGCCTGTCGGCCGCGTTCGACTCCGGCACCGACTGAGGCAAGCCGCGCGCACACCCCCACACCGCATGCCGCACGCTGGGTATGCGGTGTTTGGTAGGCCCGGATTCAGGGAGGTCGGAGGGTTCTTGGTGCTGATGCGCAAGTGATTGTGATATGGGATTGCTCTTGTTAGGATGCGAGCAATAGGGGAACGACACTTTGTGAGTTGGGACCCTAACCATGTCTACGTTGATCTATCACCGGAAATCGAGTCAGCGGAAGCAGGGGGTTGGCCTTGTCGCCGGCGCCCTGCTCTGCGTCGCCAGTCTGGTTTTTGCGCCAGCAATTGCGTATGCGGACGATGGTCCGCCCGCGGAAGAGGTTGCGTCGGAGACGGTGGAGGCACCGGCGACCGAACCGGCGCCCGAACCGGCGCCCGAACCGTCACCCGTTACTGAACCAGCGCCCGCGCCTGCCCTCGAACCAGAACCCGTGGCTCCACTGGAGGTGGTCACCACCGACGAGGATGTCGAAGCCGTGTTGAAGAGCGAGGTTACAGAACCAACGGTGACCTTGTTCGCGGAGACACCGACGGTCCCCGAACCGGGAGACCCGTGCTACCCGGCGGTCTGCATCGACAATGGCACCATCCTCCTCGCGGTCAACCCCACGGGTGAGCTGAACGCCGATGACGGCACCGGCTCGGAGGCTGGCCCGGGTGATGTGGGGCTGCACTTCATACCCACCGGCAACGAGGCGACGTCGCCCGGGTGCTTGTGCGAGGGATGGGGTGTCGCCGATCCCGCGACCGGAACCTGGGGTGGTGCGAACATTGCAGAGCTCGGAGAAGGCGGGGAGAACCTGACGCTCGAGAGCTTCGAGTGGACGGATTCGACCGCGAAGTCGGTCGTGCTCGTGAACGACGAATCGGGTGCCCCGGTCTTCCGCGTCACGCACGAGTACGTGCCTTCGCCTCTCACGCCGAACCTCTACCAGGTCAACGTGTCCATCCAGAACGTGACCGGCGAGACGATCGCGGTGGTGCAGTACCGACGGGTCATGGACTGGGACATCGAGCCCACCGAGTTTGACGAGCTCGTGACGCTCGACACGGGCACCGCGGTCGCGATCACCTTCACCAGCAACGATGGGTTCGCTTCATCAAACCCGCTTGACGGTCCGAGTGACATTGGCTTCACCGGGAACTTCACCAACGCCGGGCCCGACGATCACGGTGCGCTGTTCGACTTCACCTTTGGCGCGCTGAGCCCGGGACAGGTGTTGACCTTCATCACCTTCTATGGGGCGGCTGCGAATGAGGCCTTGGCAATCGAGGCGCTACGTGCGGTTGGTGCCGAGGCATACTCCTTCGGCAAGCCGAATCTCGAACCCTACGACGGATCACCAAACACCTTCATTTTCGCGTTCGGCAACGTAGGCGGAAGTGTGATCTTCCCGACCGATCCCGAGCCCGAGACGCCGGCCGCGGTGCTACCTGCCCCCGCACCCCAGATTCGGGTGCCCGCGATGATGGCAGCAGCGCCGATGCTCGAGGTGACCGGTGCCGGAGAGGAGACAGGGTTGCAGGGCATGCTCGCGGCAACGCTGTTGCTTCTCCTGGGCGGAGTGGCGCTGGGAGCAGGTCGTCGGCTCGGAAACCAGAGAAGCTAAGGTGCGAAACTGACAGGGCACCAGACGCAGCGACACCCCGGACTGAAATCGTCCGGGGTGTCGCTGCGTCTGACGAGGGAGTCTCGGGCTTTAGCGCACGGTGGTGTGCCAGCCTCACCTTCGCGTGGAACTAGGAGGCGCGGCGCGCGCGAGCGGCGCGACGCTTCAACGCCCGACGCTCATCTTCGCTGAGGCCGCCCCAGACACCAGAATCCTGACCTGTGTCCATGGCGTACTGCAGGCACATCTCGGTAACCTTGCACCGGGCGCACACCGACTTGGCGCGCTCAATCTGGTCAACGGCCGGGCCGGTGTTGCCGACCGGAAAAAAGAGTTCAGGGTCTACTGTGAGGCAAGCTGCCTGTTCGCGCCAGTCCATGTGGTTCCTCCTTGTGTGCATGCGCGAAGAACCAAGGCCGGGTAGGTAATGATCTCGCGCAAATCCTAAATTGCGGGCTGAGATTGCCCACCACGACGTGCGCGAAACTCGATAGATATATAGTTTCATGGTTGAAGGCGCAAATCAATAGCCAATTTGCAACCTCCTGGAAAGGAACCCGTAATGCCGAGTTCACACGATGTTACTGGCCGTGCACGTTCCGCCTGGGGTGTGTTGCTGTCGGTGCTCGCGGTGGAGGCGTTCGGCGGGATTGCCGCGCTCGTTCCGATCACGACGGACTTTCTTGGGGCGAGCGATGAGCCGCTGGGTCCACGCCTGAGCATCCTTCTGGCCGCACTCATCTCCTGGGCGTGGGTACTCATCACCCTTTGGGGCGCAGCGCGCACGCGAGCGAGTTGGGCCCGCGGATCCGCACTCACCATGCACGTGCTGATCTTTGCCGCGGGAACCGGGGTACTGCAGATGGGCGGAGCAATCGGCGGACCCATGCTCGGGTGGGGGCTTGTGGTGCTCGCGCTCGTCGGCTTCTTCGCCGCGCTGCTTGCTCGCCCTGAGGCCACAGACCCTGAACTCAGCGCGGCAGGCTAGACACCCAGAAGCTTCCGCACGCGCGCGACGTGACCGGTCGCCTTCACGTTGTAGAGCGCATGCTCGATGGTGCCATTCTCGTCAATCACGAACGTCGAACGGATCACGCCAACCGTGATCTTGCCGTACATGCTCTTCTCGCCATAGGCACCGTAGGCCTGCAATAGCTGATGGTCGGGATCGCTCAGCAGCGGGTAGGTGAGACCGTCGCGCTCGGCGAAGCGCTGCTGCTTCTCAGGTGCATCGGGGGAGATGCCGAGTACCTGGTAGCCAGCCGCCTGCAGCGGCGCGAGCGAGTCACGGAAGTCGCAGGCCTCAGTGGTGCAGCCGGGGGTCATGGCAGCCGGGTAGACAAAGAGGATGACTCGCTGGCCGCGGAACTCACTGAGCGATACCGTGGTGCCACTTTGATCGAGGAGGTTGAAATCTGGGGCGGTTTGACCGGCTGCAAGTACGACGCGTTCACTCATGTCAACAGCCTAGCGAAGCTGGATCAGTGTAGGAGCCGTCGCAGCGACTCCACGCGGGCCGCGCCAGTGGCATCGAGACGTCCATCTGCGATCGCGGCATCGAGCTCGCAGTCGGGGGCGTCGCCAGAGTGCGTGCACCCGCGCGGGCACTCATCGATCAGGGAAGCGAGATCTACGAACCCACGCAGTACCCCGTCGCTCGTGACATGCCCGAGCCCGAATGATCGCACGCCGGGGGTGTCGATGACCCAGCCGTGGTCGCCGCCCGCACACCCCGGCGTGAGTGCCCGCAAGGCCACCGATGAGGAGGACGTGTGACGGCCACGCCCCGTGACCTCGTTGACGTGCCCAATGGCACGCAGTGCATCTGGCACGAGCGCGTTAATCAGCGTCGATTTGCCGACCCCAGAGTGTCCCACGAACACCGTCGTCTTGCCCGCGAGCGCCTCACGAATTGCTTGGAGTGGCTCGTCTCCCGGGCGTGAGCGAAACACCGGCACCTCGAGCGCTGCGAAGTGGGAGAGAAACGGCTCGGGGTCTGCGACGTCGGTCTTCGTGATGCAGATAAGGGGCGCAATGCCCGCGTCGTAGGCGGCTACGAGGTAGCGATCCACCAGCCGCACCCGCGGCTCGGGGTTCGCGGCCGCGATGACGATGAGCATCTGGTCGGCGTTGGCGACCATCACGCGTTCGAGCCGATCGGAGTCGTCGGCGCTTCTGCGCAGCAGAGTGCGTCGCTCCTCGAGCCCGACGATGCGCGCGAGCGAGCCCTCGTCGCCGCTCGTGTCGCCGACCAGCTGGGCGCGGTCTCCGATCACGATGGGAGTGCGGTGCAGTTCGCGGGCGCGTGCAGCAGTGACGGTGCGCACGTCTCCGGTTGCCGTGGATCGGGAGTCGCCGACGAGCACCTGGTAACGCCCCCGGTCGACTCCCGTGACCATACCGATCACCGCGTCGGCGTGTTCGGGGCGTCGCTTGGTGCGCGGCCGGTTAGCCTTCGGATTCGGTCGCTGACGCACCTCAAGGTCGGCGTACGCGCCGTACGGCTCGTCAGCATCTCCGTCGTCGTCGATAGGAAGCCAGCTCATGCGCCCGACACGCCGCCCATGAGGGGGAAAACCCCGTTGCCGCCGGAGGCGCTGCCAGCTCCCGCACCGCCGAGCATGCGCTCCCAGAGTTGAGTGAACTGCGGGAGGGTTTTCGCCGTGCTTTCGACATCTTCGATCTCAACGCCCGCGGTGCGAAGCCCCAGGAGCGCTCCGGTAGTGGCCATGCGGTGATCGGCGTACGACCTCCACAACCCATCGTGCAGGCTGGCGGGGCGAATTGCGATGCCGTCTTCGAGCTCGTCAGCGCCCCCGCCGAGGCCGCGGATCTCAGCGACAAGCGCCGCGATGCGGTCGGTCTCGTGATGGCGAATGTGCCCAATGCCGGTGATCTCGCTCGGTTCATCGGCGAGCGCTGCGAGCCCCACCAGGGTCGGGGCGAGTTCGCCCGCCTCGGGCACGTGCAGGTGAACCCCGCGAATCTTGCCGGAACCCGTGACGGTGAGCGATCCGCTGCCCGAGGGGCCCGGCGTGTACGTGACCTCGGCACCAAACGCCGGCAGTAGCCCGCGCAACTGGTCGCCGACTTGGGTGGTGGTGGCGGGCCAGTTCGGCACGGTCACGTGCCCGCCCGCGACGAGCGCCGCCGCGAGAAACGGTGCAGCGTTCGACAGATCTGGTTCGATGGTGAGGTCGCGCGCGCGGATCGGGCCGGGTGCCACTCGCCACTCGCCGGGCGCCGGGCTGTCGGCCTCGACCCCGCGGGCGCGCAGCACGTCGAGCGTCATCTCGATGTGGGGCACGCTGGGCAGCCGTGCGCCACGGTGGATCACGTGCACGCCCTCGTCAAAGCGGGCGGCGCTGAGCAGGAGCCCCGACACGAACTGACTCGAGAGCGACGCGTCGAGTTCGACCAGGCCGCCTCGCAAGGATCCCGTGCCGTGCACGGTGAAGGGAAGCGCTCCTCGGCCCTCGTCAGCGATGTCGGCACCGAGGGCGCGGAGCGCCTCCAAGATTGCGCGCATGGGGCGCTTCCGAGCGTACGGGTCGCCATCGAAAGCGGTCGGGCCGAGCGCGAGTGCCGCCACCGGGGGCATGAAGCGCATCACGGTGCCGGCAAGGCCGCACTCGATACTGGTCGATCCGGTGAGTGTCTGTGCGGGGGTGATGCGAAGGTCGGAGCCAAACGGGCCCGGCGTGCCGACCTCTTCAATGGTGGTACCCAGAGCGCGCAGCGCCTCGATCATCAGTGCCGAGTCGCGCGAATGCAGGGGTGCGCGAAGAATGCTCGGTCCGTCGGCGAGTGCCGCCAGGATAAGTTCGCGCCCGGTGAGCGATTTCGATCCGGGAAGTGGGACGGTCGCGGCGAGCGGGCCAGTTGCCTGGGGTGCCGCCCAGGGTGGGGTGACTCCCGCACCAGCATCGCCCTGGCCCGCCGGATCCTCGTCATCACGACCGGAGTTCAGCTTGGCGATCAGCATGTTTCAGGCAGCTCCAACGGGGAATATTTCGCGGGTGACAGTCGTTGTGAAGTGTACCGGCACACGATGGGAAACGGGGAGGTGGCATGGTCACGCTGACATTGGTTGACCGCCCCGACACACGCACTCGCGTCGCAGAGGAGTGTGTGCAGCGAGTGCGGATCCGCCCCCCGGTAAGCTGTGCAAGTGTGAGCCGCACAGAATCTTCGCCAACCGATCGCGCCGATGTCGAGCGCCGGTTCACTCGCGATGCCATGCCGTATCTCGATCAACTCTACGGTGCCGCGATGAAGATGACGCGAAACCCTCAAGACGCGCAGGATCTCGTGCAGGAGACCTTCATGAAGGCCTTCGCCGCTTTCGAGAGCTTCGCCGAGGGCACAAACCTCAAGGCCTGGTTGTACCGCATCATGACGAATGCGTACATCAACACGTACCGAAAGAAACAGCGCGAACCTTACCTTGGGGTCGTCGAGGATCTTGAAGACTGGCAGTTGGGCGGTGCCGAATCCACGACCGCGATGGCCTCGCGCTCTGCCGAGGCCGAGGCGATCGATCGCACCCCGGCGACGGTAGTGACCGACGCGCTGAACGATCTCGCCGAGGAATTTCGCATGGTGGTCTACCTCGCCGATGTCGAGGGCTTCAGTTACCAAGAGATTGCCGACATCATCGAGCGTCCGATCGGAACGGTAATGAGCCGTCTGCATCGCGGTCGAGCGAAGCTGCGCAGTGTGCTCGGCGAGTATGCGCGTGAGCAGGGCGTGGGTCTTGATGCGCAGAGCGTTGCGAACACGGGAGGTGCACGATGAGTGGATGCGGCTGCGAGTACGCACAGGCCAACCTCGAAGAACTCATACGCGGCGAGCTGTGCGCGACTGATTCGGAGACCATTCGCGAGCACCTCGACGACTGCCCCGAATGTCGAGACGAGCAGCAGGTCTTCGAGAAACTCACCGTTGCCGTGCGGCGCGCGTGCGAGGGCGCGGCGCCGCCGACCCTGCGCGACGCGATCCTCGGGTCGATGCGCGACCTGCACGCGTAAGGAGCAGGTCTATCTGCGGCCCCGCGATTTCGGCAGGTATCCGCCGTCTTCGAGACCAGCCTCGATTTCAAATCGGTTGCGCAGAGGATCGCGCCCGGAGAGCAGGTAGAGAACGGGCAACGCCATGCCGTAGTGCCGCCACTGTTCGCGGTGCACACGCTCGTGGCGCAGCACCGACTCGCTGACGTTGTGCGCGGTGAGATAGCACCCTCCGACGCAGCTGCCGCCACGGCCAAAGGTCCACTTCGGCATGCCGGTGAAGACCCAGAGCCCGCCGCTGCGCCTGATGCGCCCCGTGCTCCAGAGTGCGCCCCAGGCGAATCCAATGGCTGTGGCGTAGAGATACCCAAGCCCGGCGAATGGCCACGGGCGCGTGCTGCGGCCGGGAGCCGGTGCCGCCTGTGACCCCGTCACGCGGTCTGCCGCCCGCCCGAGGTCAGTGCTGCGAGCACGCGCAGCACGCTCGGGAGATCTGCCGCCGCGGCCTCGGCATCACGTGGCGCGAACTCGCTGATGGTAGCCCCGGCAAGGGGGAGGGTCGCAACCGCGCTGCGCACCGCCTCGGTGAGCTGCGCGAGACTCAATCCAAAGGGCTCCGGGGCGTGCACCGCAGCGAACTCGGCTGGGTCGAGCACGTCGAGATCGATGTGCACGTAGACGTGCGTCGCGCCGGTGGATCGGAGTCGTTCGCCTACCGCATGAGCGAGGGTGTCATGCCCGGAGTCCGTGGGAACCGCGATGTGGGTAATGCCGCGCGATGCGACCTCAATAACTTCCTCGTCGTCAAATGCGCGCGTGCCGATTAGCGTGAGCAACTCATGTCGCACCGGATCGGCGAAGGCCAGGTCTTCAACACCATCCCCGAGCGCGTGGCGCAGTGCCATGCCCGAGATGGCACCATTCGGAGAGGTGGCTGGGTGGTGCAGATCGGGGTGCGCATCAAACCACAGCACGGCGAGGCGATCCGCACCGTGTCGCGCGATCGACGCGGCGAGCCCCGCAAAGGTTGAGGCGCAGTCGCCCCCGACCGTGATAGGTGGCGCGTCGATTTCGCGGAGCGCCTGCGCCGCAGCGTCGCGCGAGCGGAGCACGCTGCTGAGTCGGAGAGCCGGCGTGCCGAGCGCGTCGCCAGCGCCGAGCGGAACGGGTACCTCGACCGTCGTGGAAGGCAGGTCTTCGCGAATGGCGGAGGCGCCCTCGACGAGCTGCATCGCTCGCGACGAGGACGACCCCTGCCACTCGGCCATCAGAATGTATGCGGGCCCAGGCATATTCTTCCCTCGCCTTCGGTCAGGATTCTACGGTGACGAAATCGATGAGTTGCTCAACCCGGCCAACGAGGCTCGGTTCAAGGTCGCGAAAGGATCGCACGCGACCCCGAATGCGCGACCAGGCATCCGCGAGGTCGGCGGGATCATCTGCGGGCCAGCCGAGCGCGCGACAGATTCCGGTCTTCCACTCCACGTTCCGGGGAACCTCCGGCCACGCGGCGAGCCCGAGTCGTTCCGGCTTGACCGCCGCCCAGATGTCGACGAAGGGGTGGCCAACGATCAGTACGTTCGAGCCGAACTGGCCGCGTGTGATCTGGTCAGCGATGCGAGTCTCTTTGCTGCCCGCAACCAGGTGATCGAGCAGTACCCCCGCGCGTCGCTCCGGTCTCGGTCCAAACTCGGTAAGTACCTGCTCGAGATTGTCGGCGCCCTCGAGCAATTCGACCACCACGCCCTCTACGCGGAGGTCGTCGCCCCACACCTGTTCGACGAGTTCAGCGTCGTGCTTGCCCTCGACGAAGATGCGGCTGGGCATCGCGACCTTGGCGCGATGCTGATCCACAGCGAAAGAGCCCGACGCGGTGCGCTGCCGCTGCGGAGCGCGCTGCGGCATGGCGAGCGTGACGGGCGTGCCATCGACGAGGAAGCCGTCGGAGAGCGCGAACGCGCGCACCTTGCCGCGAAAGTCCTCGAGCTGCACGAGTCCATCACGCGCACCCACCACCGCGCCGCACCACTCGGTCTCGGTGTGTTCTACGACGAGGCCACGTGCGAGGGTGACCTGTCGCCGCGGGGCGGACACGCGGCGAGGCTTCATCGCGTTCACCGGGTCGTGATCGTATCGGTCGTCGTACACGCCCCGAGTTTACCCCTCCGCGCAGGGAATCGGCGGTGCGGTGTAGGGTTCGGGGGTGGGTGAACTGGAGACATCGGGGGACCAACCGAGCGCGCGCCGGAGTCGCCTCGCGTCACTGCTCGTCGATCTCAGACCCCTGCAGCAGAGCCCCCAATTCGCCAGACTGTGGATCGGCACTTCCGTCGCGCAAATTGGCGCGCAGGTGACGATTGTCGCCGTTGGTCTGCACGTCTACGCGCTGACCCGATCCACCCTCGCCGTCGCCCTCGTCGCGCTGTGGGCGCTCGGCCCAATGGTCCTCGCCGGATTCGTCGGCGGCGCACTCGCCGACCGCTTCGACCGTCGCGCGGTCTCGCTCGTCACCGCCGCCGTTGCGTGGCTCAGCATCGGCGCAATGACGACCATCGCGTTTTTCGACGTCACCGCGACCTGGCCGTACTATGCGCTCGCGGCCATCAACGCCGCCTCCGCCACAATTCTCGGAGCCACCCGCGGCGCGATCCTGCCCCGCCTGCTACCGACGCAGCTCCTTCCGGCCGCCGCCGCGCTGAGCGGCATCACGATGGGGCTGTCGGTAACGGTGGGCCCGGCCATCGCCGGGGTGCTGGTCGCCACCGCGGGATTCGCTTGGACCTACCTGCTCGATGCCGTGCTCTTCACCGCGGCCTTCATCGGCATTCTGGGTCTTCCGGCGATGCGTCCGGAGGGCAGGCCAAGCGCCCCGGGGTTCTCCTCTCTGGTCGAGAGCCTGCGCTTTCTGCGTCGCGCACCCAATGTGCGCGCGACCTTCATCTTCGACCTGGTGGCGATGACGCTGGGTACGCCGCGCGTGGTCTTTCCCGCGGTGGGTGCGCTCGTGCTGGGGGGCGGTGCCGTCACCGTCGGTCTGCTCACCGCAGCGTTCGCGGTGGGTGCGCTCGTGAGCGGGCTCCTGTCTGGGCCCCTCGGCCGCGTGCGACGACAGGGCCTGGCCGTGACGTGGGCGATCGCCGCGTATGGCGCATTCACCGCCCTGTTTGGCTTGGTGCTGCTCATCACCGGTATTGTTCTGCCCGCACCCCCGGGGGTGGATCGCAACACCGTCTGGCCCGCACTGCTGCTCGCGGGCACAGCGCTCGCGGGGGCGGGCGCGGCAGATAACGTGAGTGCGGTGTTCCGCACCACGATTCTGCAGGCGGCAGCCCCCGACGAGGTGCGCGGGCGCATGCAGGGGCTTTTCTACGTGGTGGTCGCCGGCGGGCCGCGCGTCGGCGATCTTCTCGCCGGAGCTCTCGCGACCGTGATCGCACTCTGGGCGCCCGCGCTCCTGGGCGGCCTCGTGATTCTCGCCCTCATGATGGTATTTCTTCGCGAATTTGGCGGGTTTCAACGCTACGACGCGCTGCATCCCACCCCGTAGTCGAACGTCACAGCGACGCGCGCTGCCGTGGCGTCGCCGACGCCTCTCTCGCGCCTTACCGCGCCTGCGCGAGAAGCGCCCGATGGAAGGCCGGATCTCCCGAAATTTCGGGGTGGAAAGCGATGCCGGTCATTGACCCGAGCGGCAGACGACTTTCCGGGGTGGTTGCCCCGGGTGTCGCACCAGGCGGGAGTGAGGTTGCCGCGAGGATCCGGCCGTCGCGCACGGCAAGCACCCGGGCACCCGCTCCGACCGACACGATCTCGGGAGCGCGGATCAGGGCGCCGCGCACATCTCCCAACGCGCCGAGCCCCGACACTTCGGCAGCCTGCACGGTGAACTCGGCCTCGATGGACGCGACCTGCGCTCCGAGCGCGTTGCGCCGCACGCGCACGTCGAGCAGGCCGAGCGTGCGCTGCCCTGGCGCGGGATCCTGTACCGCGCGCGCGAGCAGAATCAGCCCCGCGCAGGTGCCAAGCGTGGGGAGTCCGCCCGCGATGACCTCGCGCAGTGGATCCGCAATATCGAAGGTTCGCAGGAGCCGGTCTTGTGTGCTCGACTCGCCGCCGGGCAGTACGAGAGCATCGAGTCTTGGTCCGTCGGGCCCGATGAGATCGCTCGCGCGCCGCACCAGTGTGACCGTCGCGCCCAGCTGTTCGAGCATTGCCGCGTGCTCCGCGACCCCGCCCTGCAACGCGAGTACTCCGGCGCGGAGCGTCTGGGCCCTCATGCTTACCAGCCGCGCTGGGCGAGACGGTGGGGGGCTGCGAGATCAGATACGTTGATGCCGACCATGGCCTCCCCAAGCCCGCGTGATGCCTCGGTGATCGCTCGTGGGTCGTCAAAACGGGCCGTGGCCTTGACGATTGCTGCGGCGCGCCGGGCGGGGTCGCCCGATTTGAAGATGCCCGAACCGACGAAGACACCGTCGGCGCCGAGTTGCATCATCATGGCCGCATCGGCCGGGGTGGCGACGCCACCCGCGGTGAAGAGCACCACGGGGAGCTTGCCGGTGGCCGCGACCTCTGCGACGAGGTCGTAGGGTGCCTGCAGCTCCTTCGCAGCGACGTAGAGCTCGTCGGTGCCGAGTGAGGTGAGCCGGGCGATTTCGCCCCGGATCGTGCGAATATGATTGGTCGCCTCCGACACGTCGCCGGTGCCCGCCTCACCCTTCGAGCGGATCATCGCCGCACCCTCGGTGATGCGCCGCAGTGCCTCGCCCAGGTTGGTCGCCCCGCACACGAAGGGCACGGTGAAGCCTCGCTTGTCGATGTGGTTGACGTAATCGGCGGGGGAGAGCACTTCGGACTCGTCGATGTAGTCGACCTCGAGTGTCTCGAGAATCTGGGCTTCGACGAAGTGGCCGATGCGGGCCTTGGCCATGACGGGAATCGAGACGGTCGCCTTGATCCTGTCGATGAGATCGGGGTCGCTCATGCGGGCGACTCCTCCCTGTGCGCGGATGTCGGCCGGCACGCGTTCGAGTGCCATGACGGCGACGGCACCCGCGTCTTCGGCGATCCGCGCCTGCTCGGGGGTGACCACATCCATGATGACCCCGCCCTTCAACATGTCGGCGAGGCCGCGCTTCACGAGCGGTGAACCGGTGATGGGCGGGTGGGTAGCAGAGTTCTCAGTCATGAGTTCTACTCTCGCGGGCCGCGTGGTACCTCACAAGTGCCAAATTTAATTTGTTCTGGTAGACCAAGACACAGGATGGGTGTCAGAATATTCGTATGCCCGACGCACGCTCCGCAGCCGAGCTGCCGATCCACCTCGACCGCAGCGCCGAGGCTCCACTCCCCGCGCAACTCGCGGTCGCGCTGCGGAGTGCGATCGACGCTGGTGCGCTCAGGCCCGGGGAGGTCGTGCCCGCGACCCGCACTCTCGCCTCGCGACTGGGGGTCGCCCGTGGGGTGGTCGTCGAGGCCTACGAACAGCTCACCTCAGAGGGGTACCTCCTGGCTGGCCACGGCCGAGGCACACGCGTGAGCCCAGATCTCGGGGTGGCGCACACGGCGGCTTTCTCGTCTGGCAGCGCTTCAGCCGCGATGCCACGCACGGAGCCTCGGCGTGCGGATCGCCCGCAGGCTCGCCCTGTCGACGCGGAGACGTTACGCCGCGCTGATCCACTGCCGCTCGCACCGGGTGTGCCAGACACGAGCTCGATCGATAGACCCGCGTGGCGCACCGCGTGGCGGCACGCTGCACTGCGCGCCCACGTCGAGGCCCCGGAGCTTGGCGATCCAGATCTCCGGCTCGAGATTGCCGAACACCTGCGCCGCATGCGCGGCACGACACGCCCGGCGGAGGATGTGATCGTGACTGCGGGCACGCGCGAGGGGCTTGGACTACTGCTCACCGCGCTGGGCACCACCAGCGGTCGCGGTCTGGTTGTGGGCGTGGAAGATCCCGGCTACCCCTCGCTGCGGCGCGTCGCCGCGCGGCACGGTGCGCACATCGTCGCACTCCCCGTTGACGCTGAGGGGCTCGACCCCGGGGCACTGCCCGTGGGCATGCTTGACGCCATCATCGTGACACCCAGCCATCAGTATCCACTCGGTGGATCACTGCCACTCGCCAGGCGCCGCGAGCTTCTGGCCTGGGCGAAACGTACCGGAGCGGTGATCGTCGAGGATGACTACGATTCGGAGCTGCGCCACGCGGGGAGCCCGCTGCCGGCATTGGCGGCGCTCGACGACCCCGAGTCGGGCTCGGTCGTGCTGCTCGGCACCTTTTCGAAGACGGTGTCGCAGTCGCTTGCCGCGGGGTATCTCCTCGCCCCGCCCAGGCTCCGCGATCTCATCGAGCCGGTGCGCCGTGACCTGGGCGGGGCGGTTTCGGCTGTCGTGCAGGCCGCCCTCAGCGACTATCTCGGAAGCGGTGAGTTGCGGCGCCACACCACGCGCATGCGACGCCGCTATGCAATGCGGCGCGAGTTGGTGGTCACGCACCTGTCGGATGTGCCGGGCCTCTCGGTTCGCCCGATGAGCGGCGGACTGCACGCCGTGCTCGAACTGGGGGAAGGTGAACGGGCGCCCCACGTGGAGTCGAGGGTGATCTCGCGATCCACGGAATGCGGGCTCGGTGCGGTGCCCCTCAGCGGATACTGGCAGCGGCACAGCCACGCCACCGAGAGGTTCGGGCTGGTGATCGGAACGGGTGGGCCGGATGTCGTGCAGTTCGAACGAGCGCTCGTCACGCTGCGCGAGATTATCGCCGAGGAAATCGGTGCCGGGAAGTGAGTCGCGAAATCGGTGCCGTGCAGACCCCGATCTGAGAGATACTGGGAAGACTATTGAGAGCGGTGGGAGAAACATAGTGGTCAGCTGGTTCAAGCGTCGCGGGCGCAGGCTTCCGCGGAGGCTTCCCCAGCGTCAGCTTGCTCCCGTTGCAGACATAGTTGAGCAAGGCTTGCTCGTCGCCGATGTCGCGGTGCGTATGAGTGTGAAAAATACGATCATCATGAACGCACTCAAGCGCAAGGTCGACTATGACGAGCAGGAGATCGTCGACATGGTGCGCGACTCGATTACCGAACTCGCACTCGAGCGCGAGCGCGACGCGCGACACATCGAGCAGATGCGCAAAGAGATTCGGAAGACGGGCCGCAGCTCTTGGAGTGATTCGGAGTATGGCGACGGCGATAACCGCACACTTCGGCACCGGCAAGAAGTCTACCAAGGCGTGGCGGTTGAACTGCGCGCGCGGGCGACCGACCCGGAGTATCTGAAGGTCACCACGGCGCGTGCTCGAGAAGCTGCCTGGCACGAAATTGGTGATTCACTGAAGGAGCGCGCGACGCATCCGTACTATTCGGGTGGGGCGAGCGAGGAGTATCAGGCAGCGCGTGACGAGCGCATCGAGCTTCTGATTTCCCGCGATCTGACAGAACTCATTCGGCAGCAGGGCGCTCGCTCGGACGGCGGAAAGAAGCGTCGCTTGGGAAAGAAGGCAGACGCGTGAGAGCGGTCTCGATGCAGCCGCACAGGGCCACTCGGACCAGAAATGCTCGTTACTGATCAGGAGCGTCGAGCAGTTCGGGGTGCTTCGCGAGGTAGTCTTCGATGAACCAGCACGAGGCTGCGATCTTGCGCCCCCGCACGATTTCGTCGGTGACCGCGCGATGCGCAAGTCGCGTCGAGAGGCCGGTGCCGCGGTAGCTCGGTGCGACGACTGTGTGGTCGAAGTTAATGCCGGTCTCGCCGAGCAGACTGTAGTGCGCCTCTCCAATGACCTGCGAGTTCTTGATGAGGGCGAACCGCTGCAACTGAGGCTCGTGGACGATCTGGAAACCGTCGCCTGCCGCGTCATCGTCGGTGAGGTATCTGACCATACCCTCACCCTACGCCGAAGGAGGGTCGTTGCCATAGACTCGGCACGGCAAGGGAGGCGGAGATGAACGAACCCGAAGTGCACCCAGCGCCGGCACAGCTGTCACTGCAGGCAGCTCGCAAGGTCGCGCTCGCCGCGCTCGTCGGCACCGCGATGGAATGGTTTGACTACTACCTCTTCGGGCTCGCCGCGGCGCTGGTGTTCAACCGGCTGTTCTTCACCGAGCTTGACCCGCAGGCCGCAGCGCTCGCCGCGTTCGCGACCTTCGGCGTAGGGTTCGTTGCCCGGCCCCTGGGTGCGGTGCTCTTTGGGAGCCTCGGCGATCGCATCGGGCGCCGACCCACCCTGATTCTCAGCGTCGTGCTGATCGGTGTCGCGACCGCGCTCATCGGCATGTTGCCGGACTTCTATGCGATCGGAATCGTCGCACCGATCATGCTCGTCGTGTTGCGACTGCTGCAGGGGGTCGCGGTCGGCGGCGAGTGGAGCGGTGCCATGACCATGGCGGTCGAGCACGCCCCGCTGGCGTACCGCAACCGCCTCGCCGCGCTGGTGCAGCTTTCCTCGCCGATCGCCACGCTCCTGTCGAGTGGCGCGTTCACCCTCGTGCTGCTCCTGCCACCCGAATCGTTCGATGCGTGGGGCTGGCGACTCCCGTTCCTCGCGGCGCTCCCGCTCCTGCTCGTCGCGGTGTTCCTGCGCGTGGGCATCGAAGAATCTCCGGAGTTTCAGCGGCTCGTCGCCGCCGGCGAGCGGGTGCGCGTGCCGGTGATCGAACTCTTCCGGCGCACGCCCGGCCGACTCGGC
Source organism: Leucobacter fengyongliangi (assembly GCF_050971685.1). Taxonomy (NCBI): domain Bacteria; kingdom Bacillati; phylum Actinomycetota; class Actinomycetes; order Micrococcales; family Microbacteriaceae; genus Leucobacter; species Leucobacter fengyongliangi. The sequence continues at coordinate 117,317 of NZ_JBPCEU010000009.1, forward strand.
ATCGCGATCCTCGTGTCGCTTCTGGGCGTTGGCGGTTTCTATTTCATGAACACCTTCCTCGTGAATTTCGGCGCCAACGAGCGCGGCCTCGACCGGCAACTGATGGTGAACGCGACCCTCATCGCCGCGGTCGTGCAGGTGGGTGTCACGCTGCTCTCGGGCCGCCTCGCCGAGCGCTTCGGTCCCGGGCGCGTCACCTCCTGGGGTGGCCTCGCGACCGCGCTCGTCGCGTTCCCGGTGTTTTGGCTGATCGACAGTGGATCACCCGGCGCCGCGATCGCCGCAGTCAGCCTCGGGCTCGCCGCCGTGATCCTCGCGTACGGGGTCGCGGGCCCGACGCTCGCCATGCTCTTTCCGACCGAGCTGCGGTACTCGGGTGTCAGCCTCGGCTACAACCTGGCCGCGGTCGTGGGCGGCTTCCTGCCGCTCGCCGCGCAGGCCTCGCTCGGCTGGTCCGGTGGGGGATCCTGGGGCCCGGCGATCCTCTTTGCGATCTTCGGACTCGCGACCGCGCTGGGTGGCATCCTCGCACGACGGGTTGTCGCGCATGACTGAACTCTGATGCGCACACGTGCTGGCAGTTGCTTGAATGAGATAGCATTGTTCTCTTATGCCTGCGCACCCTGAACACACTTCCTCCCCGCACGACTCGGCGACCGAGAAGGTGTTTGGTCCGCGCGAGCGACTGGCCATTTGGCTGCTCTTAGCGAGTGCGTTCGTGGTGATCTTGAACGAGACCATCATGAGCGTCGCGCTGCCTAAGCTGATGTCGGATCTCGACATCACCGCGGCCGCGGGTCAGTGGCTGACGACCGCGTTTCTGTTGACGATGAGTGTCGTGATTCCCATCACCGGCATGCTCATTCAGCGCATGAAGACGCGCACGCTGTTCATGATCGCGATGGGCCTGTTCTCTCTGGGAACGCTCATCGCCGCGCTCGCGCCGGGGTTCTTCGTGCTGCTGCTCGGTCGTGTGGTGCAGGCGGGCGGCACCGCGATCATGATGCCGCTTCTCATGACGACCGTGGTGGTGTTGGTACCTGAACAGCAGCGTGGCAGGCTGATGGGGCGGATCGCGATCGTCATTTCCGTGGCCCCCGCGCTCGGCCCGACCGTGTCCGGGCTCATTCTGCAGTGGCTCAGCTGGCGGTGGCTCTTCATCTTTGTTCTTCCCATCGCGCTCACCGCGCTCATCATCGGTGTGTTGCGGCTGCCCAACGTCGGCACGCAACGCAAGGTGCGCGTCGATTTCCTCTCGGTGCTCCTCTCGATCGTTGGCTTCGGCGGCATCGTGTGGGGGCTGAGCGCCGTCGGCGAGAGCGCGAATGCCGAGCACTCGATTCCGCCGCTCGCCCTCATCGTGGTGGGCGTGGCTGGCCTCGCGCTCTTCATCTGGCGACAGCTGCGACTCCAGCGGCAAGACCGCGCGCTGCTCGACCTGCGCACGTTCCACACACGTCCGTTCGCGCTCTCGGTGATCCTCTTCACCTTCGCCTCGATTGCCCTCTTCGGCAGCCTCATCCTCCTGCCCATCTATGGGCAAAACGTGCTGGGATTCTCGGTGCTCGAATCGGGTCTGGTGCTGCTGCCTGGCGGCTTGTTGATGGGGTTTCTGGGGCCGATAGTCGGGCGCTTAGTTGATCAGCGTGGGGCTCGCTTCGTGCTGGTTCCTGGCGTGATCGTCGCTGCTTTGGCGCTGTGGAGCATGGCGCTGTTGAGCGACACGAGCACCATTTGGCAGGTGCTCGCCTCGCATATCGGATTGAGTATTGGCCTCGCGGGCACGTTCACGCCGCTCTTTTCCGTTTCTCTCGGCTCTCTTCCCAGTCGCTTGGCCTCTCATGGCAGCGCGACCCTGTCAACGGTGCAGCAGGTCGGTGGCGCGGCTGGCACCGCGCTGTTCGTGACGGTCATGACGGTGGCGTCGACCGCCGCTGCGGGGTCGCCCGACGCGGTTGACGCGCACGCGCTGGCCGCGGGCACCAGGGTGGCCTTCATGATTGGCGGGCTGGCGATGACGGTCGGAGCCCTTATTGCTCCGTTTGTGACCGAGGTTCCGAAGTCTTCCCAGGTGGCTCCCGCCCGAGATTAGGCTGTGCTGCCCATGGGCGCACCGGGCACGACGCGTCTCTGGTCAAAACCAATCGCCCGGGCTAGTCCAGTGCGGCGATCGCCCGCCGCACGGCCTCGGCGAGCTGTCGCACGGCGGGAGAGGGACCGCCCGGTGACGCCGGGGTGGCGAGGAGTATCTCGCGTGCGAAACGCGCGTCGTCGATGGGCCTGAGTACCACGCCGATCGGCACGTGTTCGGTCGCGAGCCGGGGCACGAGCCCGACCCCCAGGTCGGCCGCGACCATCCCGAGAGCCACGGCGTAGTCGTCGGTGCGCACCGCCACCTGAAAGGGCTGAGATGCCGCAGCGAACACGTCGCGCACCACGTCGTCGAGCGTGTCGCCCGGAGTTGCGCTGAAGACCCATGAGGAATCGCTGAGCGCGAGCAGGCCCTCCACGTCGATGCTGGCCCGCCCCGCGGCGGGGTGCTGCGCGGGAAGGGCAAGCAGGAGCGGGTCGGTGAGGAGGTGCGTGGTCTGCACGTCCGAGCGGAAGGGCAGGGAGAACCCGCTCGCCGTGTACACGAGGGCGGCATCGAGGGTGCGCTGATTGACCTGGGCAACGAGGGGTGAGATCTCCTCGAGCACCGCAGCGAGTTCAATGCCGACCTCCCGGAGTCGTGTGGCGATCGCGGGCAGCAGTCGTGCCGCGGCCGTCGGGAAGGAGCCAAATCGCAGCTTGGTGCGGCCAATCTGTGCAAACTCCCGCACATCGGTGAGGGCCCGGTCGGAGAGCGCGAGGATCTCAGCGCCTCGCTCGAGCAAGAGCCGCCCTGCCGCGGTGAGCGTGCTTCCCCGTGTGGACCTCGCGACCAGTGGACTGCCGACGAGGCGATCGAGCGCCTTGAGGTGGTAGTCGACGGTGGGCTGGCTCCAACCCAGGCGGCGAGCGGCGCGTGAGACGGAGCCTTCAGCGGCAACCGCGGAGAGGGCCTGGAGCTGTCGAGGGTCGAGCACAGGCTCACCAGCTTTCTTGATGAGTAGAGGGCTGATCCACTGCTCTTGATGCATACAGTATATGGGGGCATCGAGACATCTGGCGGGTACCGAATACGGCTCACGGCGGACACTATGGAAGCATGCTGCAGCAACTGAGTGACTCGATGGTGCCCGGAGAAGAAACAGGCGCGCGGGCCCAGGCCTACGCGCATGCCGAATTCGGGGCGACCCCACAGGCGCACGCCGAGGCCCAGTCGCGCGCGCCCTATGTCGAGGCGCTGCAGCGACACGCTGACTCGCACCCGATGCACGTGATGGTGCCGGGGCATGGAAGTGATGCCGGCGGCGGCGCGGCGCACCTCGCGGCGGTGTTTGGTCCCCGCGTCACCGAGCTTGACGTGCCGCTGATGCTTGACGGGATCGACCTGGGCGAGGGTTCACCCCTAGCCGAAGCGTTGCAGCTGGCGGCGGATGCCTGGGGTGCCTATCGCGCGTGGTATCTCACGAACGGCGCGTCGCAGGGCAACCGCACCGCGGCGCTCGCGGTGCGGGGGCTCGGCGAACGCGTGCTTATGCAGCGCAGTTCGCACTCGAGTTTCACCGACGGGGTGCTGCTGGCCGGCCTGATTCCGGCCTTCGTGGCCCCGAGCATCGACGCACGCAACGGGATCGCCCACGGTCTCACCCCCGCACAGCTTGAGGCCGCGCTGGCACACGAGGTCGAGGCGGGGCGCGCCGTGTCGAGCGTGTATGTGGTGTCGCCGAGCTACTTCGGGTCGACCGCCGATGTCGCCGGCCTCGCGGAGGTGGCGCATCGCTACGATGCCGCACTCATCGTTGATGGGGCGTGGGGAGCGCACTTCGGGTTTCATCCCGAGCTGCCCGAATCACCGGCGAGAGTGGGTGCGGATCTCGTGATCTCCAGCACCCACAAACTGGCCGGGTCGCTCACCCAGTCAGCGATGCTGCTCCTGGGCGATTCACCGATTTCCGAGCGACTCGAGCCGCTCGTCGCACGCGCCTTCACCATGACCTCCTCGACCTCCGCCAGTGCGATCCTGATGGGATCGCTCGACGCGGCCCGGCACGCGCTCGTGCAGGGCACGGAGGCAATTGGCCGCGCGATCCACCAATCGAATCTGTTGCGACAGTTCTTGCGTGCCGACCCGAGGTTCAGCGTGCTCTCGGATGATTTCGGGCAGTATGCCGACATCGTGGCGATCGACCCGCTGCGGGTGCCGATCGATGTCTCGCGGCTCGGGCAGAGCGGGCATTGGGTGCGCGAGCGATTGATCACGGCGCACGGGGTGTACCTCGAGATGTCGACCGCGACGAGTGTGGTCGCCGTGATCGGGGCGCTCTCGACGCTGGATCTTGAGCGGCTGCAGGCGGCGCTCGTGTCGGTTGCCGACGAGGCCGCGTCGGTGCCTGTCGACCCAGTGGAGCAGGCTGCTTTCCCGCCGCTTCCGGCGGCCGGAACCCTGCGCATGTTGCCGCGTACGGCCTACTTCGCCGAGAGCGTGGTGATGCCGGCCGAGCAGGCCATTGGTCGCGTCTCCGCGGATACCCTCGCGGCGTACCCCCCGGGAATTCCGAACCTCGTGCCCGGCGAGGAGATCACCGAGGAGACGGTCGCGTTCTTGCAGGCGGTCGCAGCATCGCCGACCGGGTTTGTGCGGGGTGCGGCGGATCCGCGAGTCGCCACACTCCGCGTCGTGCGAGACCCGGTGAGTGCCAGCCTGCAGAGTTGACCGAACTAGTTGCCGGGGAAGTTTGGCTTGCGCTTCTCGATGAAGGCGGTCGTGCCCTCAATCATGTCGCCCGTGCCGAAGCAGGCGGCGAACGCTTCACGTTCGATTACGAGCCCCTCATCGGTGGGCAACGACTGAGTAGCGCGCACGGCCCGCTTGGCCATCGCCACGGCCACTGGTGACTGCTTCGCGATGAGCCGCATGGCCTCCTCAGCGCCGACGTGAAGCGCGCCGGTATCGGGGAAGACGTGGGCCACGAGGCCGAGTTTCTCGGCCTCGAAGGCATCGATACGGCGGCCGGTGAAGATCAGGTCTCGCGCCGCCGCGATCCCGACATACTGCTGCAGACGCACGCAGCCACCGAATCCGGGGATCAAGCCGAGACCGACCTCAGGCTGCCCGAAGCTCGCATTTTCGCTCGCGTAGATGAAGTCGCACGCCATCGCGAGCTCGCAGCCCCCGCCGAGGGCGAATCCGTTCACCGCCGCGATGACGGGCACCGGCAGTGTTTCGATCCAGCTAGTGAGTTCTTGCGCGCCCGCCGCATACTGTGCCGACTGCTCGGGCGTCATGGCGCGCATGACCGAGATGTCGGCCCCGGCGACAAACGACCTGCTGCCCTCGCCCGTGAAGATGACGCCGCGGATCGACCAGTCGTTTGCGGTGTGCTCGGCGGCCTCTCCGCCGGGCTTGCCGGGCAGAGTCGGCTGGCCAAGCGATTCGTGCAGCTCGCCGAAGACCTGGCGCAACTCGGCGATCACCTGAGGTGAGAGCGCGTTGAGCACCTCCGGGCGATTGATGGTGACCGTGAGGATCGCATCGCGAACCTGCAATTCGATCGTCTCGTACGTGAGCGCCTCAAGCCGCGCGGCGGTGTTCAATGTTTAGGCGTCTTTCTTCTCGAACAGGTTGCCGACCACCTGGGATGCCCCGAGTATGACGACCAGCAGGATCGCTCCGACGATGAGAATGGCGACCACGTTCACCGGGTCACCCGCCGAGGAGAACTGCTCGCGAGGGTCGAACTTCTCGCCCCCGCCCTCGGATGCGAACGCTGGAGCCGCCGCGAAGAGCGACACGACGACCGCGACGATGGCGGTGGTGATACGGGTGAGAGTCTTCACTTCGGTTCTCCTCGCGGTGATGCGATGTCGGGCGCGGCACGTCGCCGCACGCGTCTGATGCTCACTCTATTCTGCCGTGCTCGTGCGCTTCGCGCGAACTCCCGCTGCTCTAGGCTCGTGGCATGGCTCTGGCAGACAGTGACACCCCGCATTTCTCGGTGGATCAGCCCTGCCCCTGCGGGCGCGGCGAGGCGTACGGGGCGTGCTGCGGCCCCCTGCACTCGGGCGCGGCTGCACCCACGGCGGAACGCCTGATGCGCTCACGGTACAGCGCCTTCGCTCTGGGCAAGGCCGAGTACCTGTTCGACACCTGGCACTCGTCCACGCGCCCGGACGATCTCGAACTCGACCCGGGCTGGGAGTGGCGACGCCTAGTGATTGAGGCAACCACTGCGGGCGGCCCCTTCGATGACGCGGGTACGGTGACGTTCACGGCGATCGCGCGCACCCCGGAGGGCCGTGTGTCGCAGCGCGAGCGGAGCCGCTTCGTGCGCGAGTCGCGCTCAGGTTGGGGTGCGGCCGCTGGTGAGGGCGGTGCGCGCGTTGGTGGCGCTGCGGTGACTGGGTCCCGCTGGGTCTACCTCGATGGAGACCAGCTCGAGGGCTAACTCGGAACCCCGTGCCCTCTTCTCGGGCTCGTGCCCCGCGCCCGCGCTCGTGCCCCGCGCCGAGGGGTCGCAGATCCACCGTGTTCCCTCTCGGGGTGGTGGAATTGCGACCCCTCGGTGGATATCAGCCCTGCGCGCGGCGCGAGCCCTGGCTGCGCGGTGCGGAGGCCTTGGAGCTGGTCGAGTACAACGCCCCGCCGGTGCTGCCCGCGCGGCGCGGCGCGGATCCACTGGTTGCACCCCGACGCTGGCCGCCCTGCGGCTGGCCCTGCGAACGGGACTGACCCGACTGGCCTGACGCAGCCGAACGGCCGGTAGCTGCACCCTGGCCGCCACCCTGGCCACCTTGGCCGCCACGACCGCCGCGCGAGCGCTTCCGCTTCGCGTTGGCACCCTGCGACTGACCCTCGCCTGACGGGTTGTGACCCGCGGCACGCTGCTGCGCGACGTGAGCCTCATTGCGCTTGCGCTCGATCTCGCGCGGGTCGACGCGCGGCGCGACCTCGCCGATCAGCGACACCACCTCGGCATCGGCGGCCGTGACGGGGCGAGGCGTTACCTGAATCTTCGCGGCCTTCAGCAGCTGACGCATCTCGGAGCGCTGCTCGGGCAGCACCACGGTCACGACATCGCCCTCGTTGCCCGCACGCGCGGTGCGGCCCGAGCGGTGCAGGTACGCCTTGTGCTCAACGGGCGGATCAATGTGCACGACCAGCTCGACCCCGTCGACGTGCACGCCACGTGCCGCGACGTCGGTCGCGACGAGCACGCGTGACTCGCCGCTCACAAACTCAGCGAGGTTGCGGTCGCGCGCGTTCTGCGAGAGATTTCCCTGCAGCTCGACCGCGGGAATCCCGGCGGTGGTGAGCTGCTTCGCGAGTTTCTTCGCCTGGTGCTTCATGCGGGTGAAGAAGATGCGGCGGCCGGTGCCCGAGGCGAGTGCCTCGATGAGGGCTTCCTTGCCGGCCTTGCTCTGCACCTCGAACACGTGGTGGGTGAGCTGGGGCACGGGCGATTCGGCACTGTCGACCGAGTGCATGATCGGATCGTGCAGGTACTTCTTCACGATGTTGTCGACCCCGTTGTCGAGGGTCGCGCTGAACAGCAAACGCTGCCCCTGCTGGGGGGTCTTGTTCATGATGCGGGTGACGACGGGCAGGAAGCCCATGTCGGCCATGTGATCCGCCTCGTCGAGCACCGTGATCTCGACCCTGTCGAGGTTGACCAGGCCCTGCTTCATCAGGTCATCGAGACGGCCGGGGGCTGCGACGATAATGTCGACTCCGCGCTCGAGTACGATTTCCTGACGACGCTGCGGCACGCCGCCGAAGATGGTGGTGACGCGCACGCCCACCGGGTCGGCGAGCATCTTCACGGTCTCGGCGATCTGCGTGACGAGCTCGCGGGTCGGGGCGAGCACGATGCCGCGGGGCCGGTTCGGCTGACGCTTCTTGTCGACGTCTTGTGCGATGTTCGCAACGAGCGGGATCGCAAACGCGATGGTCTTTCCCGAGCCGGTGCGGCCGCGGCCGAGCACATCGCGGCCCTTGAGCGTGTCGGGCAGGGTGTCGCGCTGAATGGGGAAGGCCTCGGTCTTGCCGGTCTTTTCGAGGGCGTGAACGAGGGCGGTGGGCACGCCGAGATCGGCGAAGGTAGGAGTGGTCACTGGGACCTTTCATGCTGGCGGCATGCCGCGCGCAGCTCAATTCGATCGTGTGATCGTGAGTGTCTGCGCGTCGCTGCCGATATTTCGAAGGCGCGGGATCGCGCTTCCGTTCGCCGCAGATCCGGCCGAACGGCGCCCAGGCTCGTAGAGCGGGCGGTACGGTGAAAGCGACGCGTGACGCCAAGAAAGGCATCACTGGTTTCCAGCATAGCCTATGCAACATGTCGGAGGCCTGAGGTAGCTTCGAATTGACCCCCGGCGGCGACAGCAACTCGGGCCAGCGAAGGGAATCCGCATGTTTGTGCAGCACCTCACGGGCGATGACCTTCGGCTGGTCACGAGCGCGAGCGACCTGACCGCGGCGAGCACCTGCGAGTTCGCATTTCTGCGCCGCGTCGACCGCAGGCTCGGCCGCGACATCGAGGTGCCCGACAACGACGACGCGATGCTCGCTCGGGCGGCCAAGCTTGGCGAGGCTCACGAGGCTCGGGTGCTCGCGAGCTACGTCGCAGAGTTTGGCAGCGGATCGGCGGGCGAGCCCGGCGGGGTCGTCGAGCTGCCGCCCCGCGGCGACATGACCGCGGAGGCGCTGACCGGGCTCGCCGAACTGAGCCGGCGCGCGCTTCTGGGTGATGCCGACATCGTGTTTCAGGCCACGTTTTTTGACCCCGAGGTGCGCCCGGCCGATCCACATACCGGCGACCCGGCAATCGGGTTCGTGGGCTTCGCCGATTTTCTGGCGCGCACCCCGGACGGCGCATACGAGGTGCAAGATTCGAAACTCGCACGCCGGGCCAAGGTGACAGCGCTCTTGCAGCTCGCGGCCTATGCCGAGCAGCTCGAGCGCATCGGCGTGCCGGTCGCACCCTGGGCGGTGCTCGTGCTGGGCGACGGGGCGCGCAGCGAGCACAAGCTCGCCGACATCGCCCCCGTGTTTCGCTCCCGCCGCGACCGGCAGCATCAAATCCTGCTCGAGCGGGCGTCGGCGGTCGGAGCGGACGGCCGACGCGAGAGCGCCGAGCCGCTCGCCTGGGGTGCCGCAGGCGTGATGGCGTGTGGCCGCTGCGAGGTGTGCGTGCCCGAGGTGGAACAGGTGCGTGATCCACTGTTGATCGCGGGATTGCGCACCGCACAACGCGACCGCCTGTTCGCCGCCGGGCTGACCACCATCGATGAGGTCGCCGCAGCGCTCCCCGAGATTGCCTCGGGTGCGCTCGCCGTCTCTGGCATCGGCCAGGCCGCGCTTGCGCGCATCGCCGCGCAGGCCGCGGTGCAGATGGCGGCGGTGTCGGGGGAGGCGCCCCCGGTGTGGGTGATCGACCCGGCGGCGCTCGCCGCGATCCCGGCACCGAACCCGGGCGACCTGTTCTTCGATTTTGAAGGCGACCCGATGTATCGCGAGCCTGGGGCGGAAGGAACCGCGCGCTGGGGCATCGACTACCTGTTTGGCATCGTGGATGCGCACGAGCAGTTCTTTACGATCTGGGCGCACGATCTCGATGCCGAGCGGCGCGCGCTCGAAGAGTTTCTCAGCTTCGTCGCCGAGCGGCGCGTGCGGTTTCCCGAGCTGAAGATCTATCACTACGCGTCGTACGAGCGCACCCACCTGTCGAGCATCGCCGCCCGGCACGGCGTGGGCGAGCAGGAGGTCGATCAGCTGCTGCGCGAGCACGTGCTCGTTGACCTGTACCCGATCGTGCGCCAGGCGCTGCGCGTCGGCTCCCGCTCGTATTCCATCAAGAAGCTCGAGCCGCTGTATATGGGCGACGAGCTACGAGACGAGTCAGGGGTGACGAACGCAGGCGACTCGGTGGTTGAGTACGCGGAGGCAAGCGCGCTGCGCGTCTCTCTGTCGGCGGTGGATCAGGCGGAGGGTGAGCGGCGCCTCGCCGACATCGCCGCATACAACCGCTACGACTGCGTCTCCACACTCCGCCTGCGCGACTGGCTGCTGCGGCTGGCCCGCGAGCACGGGGTCGTGCCAGTCGCCCCCGGAGAGGCGAATGAGGAGGGTCGCGAGCCGAAGCTGCAGAGTTCGACCGCGCTGGCTCTGGCGATGCACGCGAGCGTGGCCGACGACGCGCGTGATCGCAAGGCCGCGGCCCTCGCGGCGAGTGCGATCGACTACCACGCCCGCGAGAACAAGGCGTTCTGGTGGGCGCACTTTGCGCGCCTCGTCGACCCCATCGAGGATTGGGCCGACACACGCGATGTGCTCGTGGTCGACGAGTCGCGCAGTGAGGTCATCGATGACTGGCACGTGCCGCCCCGGGGCCGCGCACAGCGGCGCAACCTGCGGCTGCGCGGCGAGCTGGCACCGGGCAGCACGCTCAAGGTCGGTGCCAGCGTGTACGCCCTCTACGAGTACCCGCCGCCGTTCGTCGAGCGCGGGGCGGCCCCCGGGGCGCGGGGCGCGCGGAGGGCCGAGATTCTCGAGGTCGACGATGATGGAGTGACCGTCACCGAGACGTTCCCGCTCGGCGACCTGCCCTTCATTGACCTCCCCTCCGCGCTCGCCCCCGGTTCACCCCCGCCGGGGCTCACCCAGCCCGGCGCGATCGAGGAGTGGGGGGCGAGCCTTGCCAAGTCGCTCGACGAGGGCTACTTCCTCGCCAACCCGGTGGTCGACATCATTAGGCGGGAGCCGCCGCGGCTCGTGGGCGGGCGGCCGCTGGTGGATCCGGGCTCCGCCGAGGCGCTCGCCGCAGCCGGCGGGTTCGACGAGGCCCGCACCATTGGCGCGGTGGTGGCCACCCTGCGGCAGCTCGACCGCTCGGCGCTCGCGGTGCAGGGCCCGCCGGGCACCGGCAAGACGTACCTGGCCGCGCGGGTGATCCGCACCCTGGTTGAACAGAACGGGTGGCGAGTCGGGGTTGTCGGGCAGTCGCACAAGGTCGTCGAGAATGTGCTCGCGGGGGTGGTCGCAGCGGGGCTCGACCCGGCTCTCGTCGGGAAATCGCTGCAGCGTGGCGCGTCGAAGAGCGAGCCGAGGCTCTTCACCGTACTGCCCTCCACCGGGCACCTGAACTTCGTGGGGCTGCACCGGGATGCCGGGCGCGGATGCGTCATCGGCGGGACGGCCTGGACGTTTAGCAATGCGGCCCGGGTCGAACGGGGCAGCCTTGACCTGCTGGTGATCGACGAGGCCGGGCAGTTCTCGCTCGCGCCCACGATCGCCGCATCGGTATCGGCCGAGCGGCTGCTGCTGCTCGGAGACCCGCAGCAGCTGCCGCAGGTGTCGCAGGGGTCACACCCCGAACCTGTGGACACCTCGGCGCTGGGCTGGCTGCTGGGCGCGCACGAGACGATCCCCGACGGTCACGGCTACTTTCTCGCCGAGACGCGGCGCATGCGTCCCGAACTCACCGAGGTCGTCTCCGAGCTCGCGTACGAGGGGCGGTTGAACGCCCACTCGACGGCCGCGCTGCGCGAGGTACGCGGCGCGGGTTCCGCTGGCCTGCACTGGCACCCCGTGCAGCACGCGGGCAATTCGACCCGTTCGCCTGAGGAGGCGGCCGAGGTGGTGCGCATCGCGACGGCCGCGCTGCGCGGTACCCTCTCCGAACCTGGCGAACCAGACCGCGGGCTCACCGAGGCTGACATCATCGTGGTCGCCGCGTACAACGCTCAGGTCGAGTGCCTCGCGAACGCGCTCGCGGTGGCAGGCCTCGGCGTGATCCGCGTTGGCACGGTTGATAAGTTTCAGGGGCAGGAGGCGGTGATCGCGATCGTCAGTCTGGCCGCATCCAGCGCGGAAGACGTGCCGCGCGGGCTCGAGTTTCTCCTCATGCGCAACCGCCTGAACGTGGCGATCAGCCGAGCCCAGTGGGCCGCGCATCTCGTCTCCTCAGACCGGCTTGGTGCGGGGCTCCCGGCGACCGCGGAGGGTGTCGCCGCGCTCTCGGGGTACCTGCGCCTCACCGAGCGCGGACAGCGCAGCTAGCAGCCATCGAAGAGTCGCAATACCACCACAGGCCCGGGGAGAGAGGTGGAATTGTGACCCCTCGATCGTGCCGCGGCAGCGGATCGCGCCTCGGCGACGCTGCCTTAGCGGGCCTGGAACGCCAGGATGCGCGCGAGCGCCTCCCGCACGGCGGCCTCGCCAGCCGCGTTCGAGATGCGCACGGCGCGGTCGCCCGCGATCGGGTCGAAGTCGACGCCGGGCACGAGCGCCACTTCGGCCTGCTCGAGCAGCGCCTGCGCGTACTCGGTGGCGCTGCCGAAGCGCTCGAGCTGCGGCCCGAGCTCGGAGTAATAGTAAAACGCACCGTCCGAGGGTGCCGCGACGCCCCAGTTCAGCGCGGGCGCGGCATCGAGGATCAGCTGGCGCGCGCGGGCGAAGCCTTGCACCACGAGGTCACGCTCGGCGTAGGTCTCCGCGGTGAACGCGGTCATCGCGAGCTCCTGTGCCGGGGCGGGCGGTGAGAGGGCAAAGTTTGATGCCAGAGCCTCGAGCGGCCCGACGAGATCTTGCGGCAGCAGGGCCCAGCCGAGGCGCCAGCCCGCCATGCCCCAGTACTTTGAGAACGAGTTGATGACGATCGCGTTCGGGTCGAGCTCCACCGCGGTGACGCCGCGAGGATCGGGGTCAGCGGCCGCGGGGAAGGTGATGCCGTGGTAGATCTCGTCGCTGATGAGGCGTGTTCCGCGTGCACGGCACCAGTCGACCAGCGCGGTGAGGTCGGCCCGGCTCAGCATCGTTCCCGTCGGGTTCGCGGGGGATGCGACAACCAATCCCGCGAGGTGGCCGTGCGCAGCCTCGGCCGCGTCGAGCAGCGCCGGAGTGGGCTGGTATCGGGTCTCGATCGTCGTCGGAATCTCGACGACCTGCACGCCCAGCGCCGTCAGAATGTTGCGATAGGCGGGGTAGCCAGGGCTCGCGAGTGCCACCCGGTCGCCCGGGTCGAACGCGGCGAGGAACACCAGCTGGAACGCCCCCGAGGAACCGGTGGTCACGGCGACATGGGCGGGATCCACTGCGACGTTGTACCAGTTGCGGTAGTGGCCGGCGATGCCCTCGCGCAGCGGCGTGGTGCCGAGCGGGCCGGTGTATCCGGCGGGCTTGAGCGTGCCCGGTGTGGGCCGCGCGCTCGGCTCGCCCGCGCACAGCGAGACGACATCGTGCCCAGCGGCCCGGCGCGTCGCGATCTGGTCGGTGATGCGCATCACCTCGAACGCTGGCACCGCCGAACGCTTCGATGCCTGCATGAGCCTGGGCCCGCCATGTATCGTCATGCTCTGCTGCCTCCGCAATTCGTCGTGCTGGGTTGCTGCGTGATCGCCGCCCGGTGCCGCTACGCGCCGACGCGCTCCAGCCGGATCGGGGTGCCGGCCGAGATGCCGGTGCGGGCCTGCAGCGACTCGCTGACGGCGGGGTCTGTTGCGTCGAGCTCGAGCTGCTCCAGCACGGCACCAGTCTGCTCGCCAAGCGCGAGCACCACCGCAGACACCGTGCCCACGAGCGGGTCGCCCAGCTCGGCCCCCGCACGCGCGATGGCTGAACGGACGGCGGCGGCGAGGCCGGCGGGGCTCAGATCCACAGTGGATCGCGTGGCCCGCGCATACGACACCCCATTGCCCGACAGCGCCTCGGCGATCACCGCTTCGCCCGCGAGCGTCACGCGTACCTCGAGCACGGTGGAGGCCGGGGTGAGCGACGTGGCCGCCCCGGCGAAGGGCAGCGGAATGCCCGACGGGGCACCACCGTGATCGTGTTGATCGGGTGATGCCCCGCCGAAGGAGAATTTCAGATCCATGGCTGCAAGGCTACGCGAGTTGCCTGGCCCATGCCTGCGCGAACTACGCGTTCGCGACGATCTCGGCGTACGGGGTGTACGCGAGCTCGGGGAACGCCTCGGCGACGCCGGCGTTGGCCAGAATGCCGTCGTGTGCGTTCAGTCCCTTCGCGAGCGCCTCGTCGGCGGAGAGTGCGGCCACCCAGCCCTTGTCGGCGAGTGCGACGACGTAGGGGAGGGTCGCGTTGGTGAGCGCCGCGGTCGAGGTCTCGGGCACCGCGCCCGGCATGTTTGCGACGCAGTAGTAGATCGAGTTGTGCACCGGGAAGGTGGGGTTGTCGTGCGTGGTGGGCACGGAGTTCTCGAAGCAGCCGCCCTGGTCGATGGCGATGTCAACGAGCACCGAGCCGGTCTTCATCTGCGCGACCATCTCGTCGGTGACGAGCTTCGGAGCCTTTTCGCCCGGGATCAGAACGGAGCCGATCACGAGGTCGGCATCCTTCAGTGCCTCGCTGATGTTGTGGGCGTTCGAGGTGCGGGTCTGGATGCGTCCGCCAAATTCGTCCTCCAGCTGCTTCAGTCGGGGGAGGGCGATGTCGATCACGGTGACCTCGGCGCCCATGCCAAACGCGATGCGCGCGGCCTGCTCGCCGGCAGCGCCGCCGCCAATGACGACGACCTTGCCGCGACGGGTTGCGGTGACGCCGCCGAGGAGGATGCCACGGCCACCGTTCGCCTTCATCAGCGAGTAGGCGCCGACCTGCACCGAGAGCCGCCCGGCGACCTCGCTCATGGGGGCGAGCAGCGGGAGGCCGCGGTTCGCGAGCTGCACGGTCTCGTAGGCGATCGCGGTGGTGCCCGAGGCGAGCACCGCGTCGGTGAGCGTGCGATCCGCTGCGAGGTGCAGGTAGGTGAAGAGCACCTGCCCCTTGCGCATCTGGGCGTACTCCGAGGCGATGGGCTCCTTGACCTTCAAGATCATGTCGCTGTCGGCCCACACCGCATCGGCGGTGGCGACGATCTTCGCGCCCGCTGCCTCGTACTCGGCATCGGTGATCGCCGAGCCGAGCCCGGCACCCGCCTGCACGAGCACCTCGTGGCCGCGACGCGCCAGCTCAAACACGCCCGACTGCGTGATGGCGACACGGTTCTCGTTGTTCTTAATCTCGGTAGGAATGCCGACGCGCATGAGCTGCTCCGATGCTTCTGTGTTTGGTGGGTGTTGTTTCGAGGGGGGTGTGTGTGGATCCGCACGGCCCGCGGCACTGCGGTGTCTTGCGGCCTCAACAGGGCGCGCGATCCACTTTCCCAACTGCGATGATTCTGCACTATATTCGTTTCAAGTGGATTACGGGGGAATTCTCTTCGGAAATCGTTGAAAATCAACTTCAAATCATCTGAAACGCGGGGTGCAGTGGTGGAACGATCGAAGAATCTGCGAGTCGAGCCAGCGCTCGACGAGGTGGATCGCCTCATCGTCGAGGAGCTCCAGCTCAACGGGCGCATGACCAACGCCGAGCTCGCCGAGCGCGTCGGCATCGCCGCGTCAACCTGCGTCGCGCGCGTGCGCAGCCTGGTCTCGCGACGTGTGATCACCGGCTTCACCGCGCAGGTCGACCCGGGCGTGATCGGCATGACGCTGCAGGTGCTTGTGAGCGTGTCGATTCGCTCGGGCGCGCGCCAGCGCATTTCGGAATTCATGGACGAGCTGCGGGGGCTACCAGAGGTGATGCAGTTGTTCTTCCTCGGCGGTGTTGAGGATTTCATCATTCACCTGGCCGCGCGCGACTCCGATCACGTGCGCGATTTCGTGATGGAGCACCTCTCGGCACACCCGGCGGTGTCGTCGACGCGCACGAGCATCGTGTTCAGCCACCACCAGAACCCGGTGCGCATCGCCGGCTAGTGCCGACGGTGCGAGCGGGGCTGGGCCGCCGACGCAGGCGGACGGTCAGTGGCCGGCGACTGGCGGAGCAAGCCGCAGTTCGTGCGCGTCGAGCGCCTCCTCGGCGAGGCGCAAGGCCGCGCTGTCGTACTGCCCGATCGCGCGCTCCTCGAGCAACAGGGAGCGCTGGGCTTCGAGCGCGGCGCGCGCGAGGCGCAGGTAGGTGAGCGACTCGTGTTCGCTGGCTGACCGCGCGGCATCCGAGGTGCGGGGGATCGAGTAGCCAAGCGGAGCGACCGCGTCGTGTACGCTCACCTTCGCGCGCTGAATCGTGCGGTCTGACGGTTCCGGGTGCCGTGGGTCCTCGAGCGCGAGGGCGCGCTCGTTTTCGAGTGCCGACTCCACAGCTGTGGCACCGGCGCGCGTGAGATCCGTGTAAAGACCAACGAGTTCCTCGGCTCGATCGCTGTGGGTCGGTCCGCTCGGCCGAAGCCGGCGAACCACCATGGGTAGCGTCAACCCGTGCAGCAGCAGGGTGACAACCGCGACGACGAACGCGATGAGCACGAGGTGCGAACGGTAGGGCACCTCGGTGGGGATCGACTGTGCCGCGGCGAGCGTGACGACGCCGCGCATTCCGCTCCAGCCGAGTGTGAATCCGCCGCGCCAGTTCAGCCCTTGACTGCGGGCGTGCTCGAGATCTGCGGCACTGCGCCTCGCACGTCGATCAGCCCGCAGCACCCGGATCTCCTGCGTGTCAGTGAGGGCCTCAGCGCGAGCGAGTTTCCGGGCTCGGCTCGCCGCGCGTTTCGTGCCGGCGGCTCGCACACGGTGCGTGTTGAGTGTGCGCTGGAGCGACCAGAGCAGCGGGGCCATGAACGCCATGCGCAGCAGGAGCAGCACCATCACGATGCCGAGCCCGATGAGTCCGGTATGGGCGAGGGTGAAGCTGCTCGCGCCGACATCAGCGAGGAGCGCCTGCAGCTCGAGCCCCATGAGCAGGAACACGCCGTGCTCGAGCAAAAACTGCACGGTGCGCCAATTCAGACGCTCATTCACCCGGGCCCTCGCGTTGAGCTTCTGTGCCGTATGGTGGCCGGAGTAGAGCCCGGCGACCACCACGGCAATCACGCCTGAGCCGCCCGCGGCCTCGGCGGGCACGAACGCAATGAAGGGCACGGTGAACGAGATGACGGTGTCATACACGGGGTTGGCGAGTTTCGATCTGACACCCATGGTGATGAAGCCGATCGCGAGCCCGATCAGCGTCGCCACGACCACGGCGTACACGAAGATTCCCAGAGTCTCCCAGAACGCGAAGGTGCCGGCGGTAGCCGCGATGGCGGTGCGGAGCAGCACGAGCGAGGTCGCGTCGTTGACGAGACTCTCGCCCTCGAGAATCGCGACCAGACGCGGAGGCATGCCCAGACGCTTGCCGATCGCGGTGGCCGCCACGGCATCTGTCGGGGCGACGACGGCGCCGAGAGCGATAGCCGCTGCCAGCGGAATCGCGGGCACAACCAGGTGCAGGAGCACTCCCACCGCAAGTGCCGAGATAATGACGAGCGCCACGGACAGGCCCGCGATGGGGCCGAGGTTTCGGCGCAGGTCAAGAACCGGCACGTTGACCGCCGAAGAGTACAGGAGCGGCGGCAGCACGGCGACGAGAATGATCTCGGGGTCAATCTCGATGAGTGGGATCCCGGGAAGGTACCCGACCCCCATGCCGAGCACCACCAGGAGGAGCGGTGCCGCGATGCCGATGCGACTCGAGAGAAGTGACACGGCCACGACCACGATGAGCACGGCAGCCGCGATAAGCAACCCCTCGGTGAGTTCCATTCTGAGAGCGTACTGGTTCGGCTAGAAGCGCGCGCGCCAGTACTGCGCGGGCACGAGGTGTGCGGCGTGCTCGTCGCGCAGGGTGTGCGCCCACTCGAGCGGCAGCGCGGGGTTCACGAGCGCCGCGCGCCCGATCGAGATCACGTCGGCCTGCCCGCTAGCGAGGATGCCCTCGGCCTGCTCGGCGGTGGTGATGAGGCCGACCGCTCCGACGGGGAGGCCGTGGCCGCGCAGGCGCTGCGCGATCCACACTTGGTATGACGGGCCCACGGGAATGCGCGCGTCGGCCACGTTGCCACCCGAGGAGGCATCGACGAAGTCGGCGCCGTCTGCGGCGATCCACTCAACCACCTGCGCGGCTGCGGCAGTATCGAAGCCGCCCGCCGTCCACTCGTCGCCGGAGACGCGCACGAGAATCGGCAGTTCGGGGTGCGCGGCGCGGATGCCACGCACGATCTCGCGTAGCAGCCGGGCACGGTTCTCGGGGGTGCCGCCGAACTCGTCGTCGCGATGGTTCGAGAGCGGCGAGAGAAACTCGTGGATCAGGTACCCGTGCGCGGCGTGCAGCTCGACCGCGTCAAACCCGGCCCGCACCGCGCGGGCGGCGGCCGCGATGAATGCCTCGATCACGTCGCGCACCTCGGCGGTACTCAGGGCGCGTGGATCGGCCAGCCCGGTAAATGCCTCGGCAGACGGGGCGACGGTCTGCCAGCCGCCCTCGGCCTCGGGCACTGAGCCGCCCGGGGCGTCGCGCAGCCAGGGGTGCGTGGAAGCCTTGCGCCCCGCGTGACCGAGCTGGATCGCGAACCTCGCGCCGTGCGACTTCGCGACCGGAAGCATGCGGGCGAAGGCGGCTTCCTGGGTGTCGTTCCAGAGGCCCAGGCAGTTCGGGCTGATCCGTCCCTCGGGCACGACCGCGGTCGCCTCGACGACTACCAGCCCCGCGCCGCCTCGGCCGAGCGCGCCCCAGTGCACGAGGTGCCAGTCGTACGGCACCCCCTGCTCGGGCCCCTCGGCCATCGCCGAGTACTGGCACATGGGCGGCACCCAGAGTCGGTTGCGCACCTCCATGCCGCGAATTGAGATGGGCTGGAACAGGTGCGGAGTGGCCATGAGTCGACTTTACCCAGGCCGCCCGTCTGGTTCCCGCCGAGTGGTCAAGATTCCACCACATACGCCCGCGGGATGGTGGATTTGCGACCCCTGGATGACTGGCTGCGGTGGCCGGCGTGGCTTGGCGGGGTTGGGGCAAACTCCGGCACGCGGTGTCGCTGGGGTATGACACGCTTAGAGGGAAGGCGCGGCGCGCGCCCAGTATGGATCAGCCCGGCCACCACGCCGCTCGCGCCACTCGGGGCGGGAGCCATCCCGGCCCACATGCCTCAACACACACGAAGATGGGACGCTGCATGAGCCTCGGCCGAATGCTCGACGAGATGCTCGATGACGCACGCGCGAGCGGAGCGACCCCCGAGGCCGACGAGATCCACGCCCTATTTGAGAGCTGGGCTCTCGAGGAGCGCGGGCTCAGTCTCTACCCCGCGCAGGAGGAGGCGTTGCTCGGCCTCGCGCTCGGCTCAAACGTGATCCTGTCGACGCCGACGGGCACCGGCAAGTCGCTCGTGGCGATCGGCGCCCACTTCGTCGCGCTCGCAGAGGGTCGCCGCACCGTCTACACCGCCCCCATCAAGGCGCTCGTGAGCGAGAAGTTCTTCGATCTGGTCGAGGTGTTCGGCGCCGAGCGGGTGGGCATGGTGACGGGCGACACCTCGATCAACGGCGACGCGCCGATCCTGTGCTGCACGGCCGAGATTCTCGCGAACCTGGCGCTGCGAGACCGCGAGACCGGCGGCATCACCCAGGTCGTGATGGACGAGTTTCACTTCTACGCCGAACCCGAGCGCGGTTGGGCGTGGCAGGTGCCGCTCTTGCTCATGGGTGACGCGCAGTTCCTGTTGATGTCGGCGACGCTCGGCGACGTGACCGAGCTGGCCGAAGACCTCACCCGCCGCACCGGGCGCGACACCGCGCGGGTCACGGGTGTGGAGCGCCCCGTGCCGCTGCACTTCGCCTACGAGGTGAAGGGCGTGCACGAGGTCATCGAGGAACTGCTCGAGACGCGCCGTACCCCCGCCTACCTCGTGCACTTCAACCAGTCGCACGCGGTCGAACAGGCGCAGGCGGTCGCCAGTATCAAGCTGGTGGATCGCGCCGGGCGAGACGAGATCGCGGCCGCCATCGGCGAGTTCCGGTTCTCCACGGGCTTCGGGGCCACCCTGTCACGGCTCGTGCGCTCGGGCGTGGGCGTGCATCACGCGGGCATGCTGCCGCGGTATCGCCGCCTCGTCGAGCAGCTCGCGCAGCGCGGCCTGCTGCGGGTGATCTGCGGCACCGACACGCTCGGTGTGGGCATCAACGTGCCGATCCGCACGGTCGTCATCACCGCGCTCGCGAAGTACGACGGCACCCGCATGCGGCGGCTCTCGGCACGCGAGTTTCACCAGATTTCGGGGCGCGCCGGCCGGGCCGGGTATGACACCGAGGGTGATGTGCTCGCGCTGGCGCCCGAGCACGAGGTCGAGAACGCGCGATCCGCTGCCAAAGCCGAGGCGCAGAAGGCCGGCGGCAAGAAGGCCAAACCGGCGAAGAAGAAGGCCGCGCCGCAGGGGTTCGTGGCCTGGAGCGAGCAGACGTTTGAGAAGCTCATCGTGGCGGAGCCCGAGCCGCTGGTGAGTCGCATGCGGGTGACCCACTCGATGCTGCTCGGGGTGATCGCGCGCGGTGAGGAGCGCGAGGGGGAGGCGCTCGATGTGATGCGCACCCTCATCTTTGGCAGCCACGAGCCGCGGGCCGAGCAGTTTGCACACGCTCGCACCGCGCTCGGCATTTTCCGCACGCTGCGGCAGGGCGGCATCGTCGACGTGTACCGCGACGAGCAGGGGCAACGGCTGTTGCGACTGACGATCGACCTGCAGGCGAACTTCGCGCTGAACCAGCCGCTCTCGCCGTTCGCGCTCGCCGCAATTGAGTTGCTCGATCCCGATTCGCCCGAATATGCGCTCGACGTGATCTCGATCATCGAGGCGACGCTCGAAGATCCGCGGGCGATCGTGCGGCAGCAGGAGCACCGGGCACGCGGCGAGGCGGTTGCGGCGATGAAGGCCGAGGGGATCGAATACGAGGAGCGGATGGAGCTGCTCGAAAAAATCACCCACCCGCAGCCGCTGAAAGAGCTGCTCGGCGAGGCGTTCGAGGCGTACACCCGCGAGGTGCCCTGGGCGCGCGACTATGAGCTGCGCCCGAAATCGGTGGTGCGCGACATGATCGAGCGTGCCTTCAACTTCCGCGACCTCGTGTCGTTCTACCAGCTTGGGCGCTCGGAGGGCACGGTGCTGCGCTACCTGAGCGACGCGTATCGCGCCATCGAGCGCACGGTGCCCGAGCAGTCGAAGAGTGAGGAACTCGCGGCGCTGATCGACTGGCTCGGCGAACTGGTGCGTCAGGTCGACTCGAGCCTGCTGGATGAATGGCAGGCGCTCGAAGCCGGAAGCATCGCTTTCGGCCGAGCGACTGGTGCCGCCGACGGCGGCAGCCCACGGAGCGAAGCGAGGGGTGAAGAGCTGGCACACCCCGACCCCGAGGCGCATCGCGCGGCGATCGCGGCGCGGGCCGAGGTCGATACCGCGCCGCCCGCACGGTCGCTGCTCGCGAACGACCGCGCCTTCCTGGTGATGGTGCGCAACGCCGTGTTCCGGCGGGTGCGCGCGGCCGCCTTCGACCAGCTCGACGAGCTCGTAGCGCTCGACGGGCCGCACGGCTTTGGCGAGCAGGCGTGGGGGGCGGCGCTCGACGCGTACTTCGCCGAGTACGACACGATGGGCACGGGCGCCGAGGCGCGATCCGCTGCATTGCTCTCGATCGACAAGGCTGGCGCGAGCGGGAGCGCGCCGACCGGCGAACCGGGCGAGCGAGTCTGGCGCTTCCGGCAGGTGCTCGACGACCCAGCGGGCGACCACGACTGGGCGATCGAAGGGGTGGTGGATCTCGCGGCCTCGGAGGAGGCAGGTGAACCGGTGATCCGCGTCGAACGGGTGGGGGCCTTTGGGGCCTGATCCGAAGCATTTTTCGCGCCAGAAGCATAGGAAACCCGCGTAGTCTAAGAGCACAGGTAGAGCCATCCGGGGGGACGCGGCTATGAACAGGTTCTTTCAGCGAATCGTCGGGCTCGCGGTCATGCTGGTCGTCTTGGCCGCGGCGGGCCTGCTCTGGTGGGCGGTGACCGTCGAGCATCCTGAAACAATGTGGGATCCCGTTTCGGTGACCATCGGCGGGGCGTGGACGCTGATGTACAGCACGGAGTTGCCCAAACTGCGCCTCCTCGCGGTTGCCCTTGCCCTCGCGCTCGTGATGATCCTGATCGTGGTCGCCGCCGAACGCATCGTCTCGCGCCGCTACCGGCGCACCCCGCCGCACCGGCGGGATCGTTCGCTCGCACCCCGGCAGATAATGGCGCGCACGCGCGGAGTGTTTGCCGGTGAGGTGACGGTCACCGCGCTGATTCCTGCCCACAACGAGGAGGCATCGCTGCCCGCGACGATCGCGTCGTTGCGGGCGCAGACTTCGCCGCCCGATCGGGTGATCGTGGTCGCCGATAACTGCACCGACGGCACCGTGCGCGTCGCACGCGAGGCGGGCGCGGAGGTCTTTGAGACGGTCGCAAACACCCACAAGAAGGGTGGCGCGCTGAACCAGGCGCTCGCGGGTCTGCTGCCTGAGCTCGGCGACAACGATTCGGTGTTGGTGATGGATGCAGACACCCAGCTCGGGCCGGAATTTGTCGCGACCGCGAAGCGGTACTTCAGTAACGACCGGGCTCTGATGGCCGTGGGCGGGTTGTTCTCCGGCGAAGAGGGGCACGGCCTGCTCGGGCAGTTCCAGCGCAACGAGTACTTCCGCTATCAGCGCGAGATTCGGCGCCGCGATGGCCGCGTCTTCGTGCTGACGGGCACCGGCACCGCGTTCCGAGCGACCGCGCTGAAGGCCGTCGCCGACTCGCGTGGACGTGCGATTCCTGGGGTTCAGGGCGATGTGTACGACACGTTCGCCCTCACCGAAGACAACGAGCTCACGATCGCGATCAAGTCGCTCGGCGGGCTCATGGTGTCACCGCCCGAGTGCACGGTCGTCACCGAACTGATGCCGACGTGGCGCATGCTGTGGGCGCAGCGGCTGCGCTGGCAGCGCGGGGCGCTTGAGAATCTTGGCGCGTACGGGATGACCCCGCAAACGTTCCGCTACTGGGCGCAACAGGTGGCCATTGGCTACGGCGTCTTTGCGCTGGCCGCTTATTTCGTCCTCATTTTGCTGATGATTTTCGCGATGGACACCTGGGTCTGGTTCCCGTTTTGGCTCGGCATCGGCTTCCTATTCGCGGTCGAACGCATGGTGACCGCGTGGCGCGGGGGATGGCGGGCCCGCGGGCTCTCGGTGCTCATATTCCCCGAACTGGTCTATGACTCCTTCCTCAACCTCGCATTCCTCAAGGGTGTCTTCGAGATTTCCTCGGGTCAGCGGCCGACGTGGAAGCACGTGCAGCACGCGCCCTCTTCGGCATCGGCCGCGGCGGCAGAGCCGAGTCTCCTCACCGAGCATGTGCTGGGTGAGGAGGTCGGCTCGGTCGTCGATCTCACCGCGCCGGGCGAGCCGGCTGGCTCAACGGTGGCTGGACGCCACGCCGAGTCTGAAAACACGGAGGTGCGGGCCTGATGGTGGTGCAAGGAATCCTGTTTCCGGAGGACTGGTTGACGACCGACTGGTTCTCTATCTTCGCGACCGTGGTCGCAATTAACACCCTCGTATACGTCGTGCTGGGTGTCTCGAAGTTGTTGCCCGTATGGCACCTGAAGTTCTTCAAGCGTGACGGTCGCAACCGCCGCGGCGAGACGCGCAGCATATACCCGGATGCTAAGCCCTGAGCCGGTGTGATCCAGCACCCGTCGTGACGATCTGTGACCGAATATTGCGCCTCGTGACGGCGCGTTTCGTGGGGTGACGGGGGCGCTTTTCAAAGCGGGGGGAGAACAGGCACAGTGGGTGACACCGCGAGAGCGGATCCCGATCCTCACCCGGCGCACCAGCCCGGGCGAATCCAAATCTCCGCCGAAGAAGGGCACCCTGATGAGCCCCACCGCAATCCCCGTTTCCGAAACCCCCACCGTCGATGCGCACTGCCCCGTGCTGGATCTCTTCGCGAACTCCACTCCGCTGCAGAGTGAACTGATCGCCAACTAAGCGCGGGTTACTCAAGTGGGCAGTAGATGTCGCTTTGCCAGGGGAAAACGACATCTACTGCCCACGTGCGTGGTCGGCGGGCAGCGGGTGAGTGTCAGGGCATCGCGAACGCACACGACAGGTGAGCTAGGGTCGAGGCGTGACTCTCACCGCCTCGGATTTCCTCACCATCGCCGACCACACGCTGCTGAATCCCGGAACTACCGAGTCTGCACTTCACCAGTTCCTCGGTGAGGCGCGCGCGCTCGGGGTGGCGCGTGTGTGCATCAGCCCGTCGCTGCTCCCAGTGGATCCTGCCGCGCTCGGCGAGCTCGAGATCGTGACGGTCGTGGGGTTCCCATCCGGAGCGCACACGGCCCCGGTGAAGGCGTTTGAGGCCGCACGTGCGGTGGCGGCCGGAGCGCACGAGATCGACATGGTGGTAAACCAGGGACTCGTGCGGGCGGGGGAGTGGGACGCGGTTCGGGCCGAGATCGCGGGGGTGCGGGCCGCGGGCCCCGGCCAGGTGTTGAAGGTGATTCTCGAGACCGCGACGCTCTCAGACGATGAGATCGTGGGGGCCTGCCGGGCAGCCGAGGAGGCCGGTGCCGACTTCGTGAAGACGTCGACGGGTTTCAGCCCGGCCGGCGGTGCGACGGTGCACGCGGTGCGGCTCATGGCGGCAACCGTGGGCGGTCGGCTCGGTGTCAAGGCATCTGGCGGGATCCGCACGGCCGACGCCGTGCGCGAGCTGTGGGCGGCGGGTGCCACGCGCTTCGGTGTCTCGGCGACGGCCGCGATCGTCCACGGCTGGGAGGCGGGGGAGCCGCCAGCGGTCTTAGCGTCGCCACACACGTACTGAGGCGACGCTCGCGCAGGGTTCCCGCTCACTGAACCGTGCGTCGGTGTCCACCCGAGCGCGGTTTTGAGCTGGCACCGCGTCATACACTGGGGGGATGCGCCTCGGAGTGATCGACGTCGGATCCAACACCGTCCACCTGCTCGTCGTTGACGCGCACGCGGGCGCAAGCCCGGTGCCGTACCACTCGCAGCGCTCGACCCTTCGACTCATGCGCTACCTCGACAAGCAGGGCGCCATCACTGATGAGGGTCAGCGGCTCATCATCGGCGCGATCCGCGAAGCGCTCGACACGGTCGCCGAGATCGGCGTCGACGACCTGATCGCGACCGCCACCTCGGCGATTCGCGAGGCGACCAACGGCGAAGAGGTGCTCGCGCGCATCACTCGCAAGACCGGCCAGGTGCTGCAGGTGCTCTCGGGCGAAGACGAGGCCCGCATCACAATGCTCGCGGTGCGCCGCTGGCTGGGCTGGTCGGCGGGCGAGATCCTGCTGTTTGACATCGGCGGCGGCTCGTTCGAGATCGCGCAGGGTGCCGACGAGTACCCCGACGTGCAGGTTTCGCTGCCGCTCGGTGCCGGCCGTTCGACGATCAACTTTTTGCCAGAGGATCCGCCGCAGCGTGAGGCGGTGTCGAAGCTTCGGGCGCACGCCCGCGCCGAGTTCACGAAGGTGCGCGACACGCTCTTCGCCGACCGCCCGAAGCCGAAACGCGTGGTGGGCACCTCGAAGACGATCCGGTCGCTGGGGCGGCTCGTGGGCGGGCCGGCGGACCCGGTGACGGGGGATCTGGCGCCGATCCACTACACGGGTCTGCGCGAGTGGGAGCCGACGCTGCGCGACATGCCCTCGAACGTGCGCCAGTACCTGCCGGGCATCACGCCCGAGCGCGGGTATCAGATTCTGGCGGGCGCGATCGTGCTGCGCACCGCAATGAAGGTGTTCGATGTGCCGACCCTCACGGTGTCGCCGTGGGCGCTGCGCGAGGGCATCGTGCTGCGCTACATCGACGCGCTCGATTCGCCGGGCGCGGCGGCTCCTCCGCTGGGCGCACCATAGGGCACTCGCCGCTCACAACCTGGATCAGGCATCCGACCGCGGTGACTTATCCACAGATTGGCACTTCTGCCACTCGGAATTGACCTGCACCAGCAGGCTGGAGGAATGAATCACAACTCCACGCCAACGAAAGACCGTGCATTACCAACCGATGCCGAGCTGCGAGACCAGCTGAACATCATGCTGGATCGTGCATCTCGCATCCAACTCTGGATGCTCTTCATGAGCAGCGATCACCGGATTCTCGATCCGATTGTGCCAATGGATGGCCTTCCAAAATCACCCGATGTGCTGTGCGATACCGAAGACCTTGGCAAGGCGCCTTTCTCTCGGGTGCTTGTTGACCGTGCGAACGCGATCCGGCAGATGGTCGGTGCGGAATCGGTCGTGCTTGTCTGGGAGCGTCCCGGCCTGGCGCGGCCGACCTCCAAGGATCTCGCTTGGGCGCGGGCGGTCGCCCACGAAGCGGCGGATCAGGGGCTCCACCTGCGCGCACAATTCACCCTCCACAGTGGCGGCGTGCGACGGATGGTCGAAGAGCAGCTGTGAATCGGCTACTGCCCACAAAATTACTTGACTAACTTAGGTTGACCAAGTTGAGGCTCGAGCCTACTGTTGGGACATGGAGCACGTGAAGATTCAGTACGCAAAAACACACCTCTCCGCACTGCTCGCCTTGGTCGAGCGAGGGCAGGAAGTGATCATCTCGCGAGGGTCGACGCCCGTCGCGAAACTGGTTCCACTTGAGCCACACCAGGAGCGGGAGCTCGGCTTCGTCCACTACGCCGTGCCAAACGAATTCTTTGATGTCTTGCCAGAGAATGAGCTGCAGGCCTGGGAGGGGCGAGTATGAGGTACCTCCTCGACACTCACGCGCTGTTGTGGGCGCTGACGGAACCTGATCGACTTGGCGACAGAGCCAATGAAGTCATTGCTGTCCAGTCGTCAAATCTGGTTGTTTCGGCCGCTACTGCTTGGGAGGTGGCGACAAAACGCCGATTGGGGAAGCTGCCAAAGGCCGATGCCTTGGTCGCGACCTATTCGCGGCACCTCGATCGACTGGGTGTCGAGCGGCTCGAAGTTACTGAAGACCATGCACTTCTGGCAGGTTCCCTCGAGTGGACCCACCGCGACCCCTTCGACCGGATGCTCGCGGCCCAAGCCATGATCGAGTCGATGACACTCGTCACGCGAGACCGTGCGTTCAGCGAAGTTGTGGGTGTGAAAACTCTGTGGTGAAGGATGCGTCCGCGCGATGCCCATGCGCGCGGCTTTCTACATGCACAGTTAGTTGAGCGGGCGCGCGTGGGAGCCCCGCTTTTGGCAAGTAGAGGCAGATGGGGTATCGTTGAGCCTCGGTGCTGCACTGCTTGCGGAGTAGCCCTTGGGGTATGGTGTAATTGGCAACACGGAGGTTTCTGGTACCTTTGTTCTTGGTTCGAGTCCAGGTACCCCAGCCAGTGAAGTCCTGATCTTCTTCGGAAGATTGGGACTTTTTCATTTCAGTGCAGGCGTAGTTCTTGCCCCGTCTAAGGGTCAGCTACAGCACAGATGCCGATGATGTCGCCGCATCGAAAGGGAAAGGCAGAATCTCATGACACAAGTTCACACCGCATACAGCGGGTTCACCCTGCCCGCAATCGGGTTTGGCACGTGGCAGTTGTGGGGCGCCCAGGGGTCCGCCACCGTGGCGCGCGCGATCCACAATGGGTACACGCTCATCGATTCTGCCGTGAACTACGAGAATGAGGGCGCGATCGGGCACGGGGTGCGCACCTCGGGAGTGAATCGTGTCGTGTTTGATGGAGGGTAGAGATTCCCGGAAGGAAACCTACCCCTCATGCCCAAGCAATACCCCGCCGAGCTCCGCGAGCGCGCAGTACGCCTCGTTCGCGAAGCGCAACAGAACTCTGACTCCCCTTATGGGGTGCCCACGAGGACCGCCAAGCAACTCGGGATCAACCCAGACACTCTGCGCGGCTGGCTGAGCCAGGCCGAGGTCGACGGCGGCACACGCCCTGCCATCACCACGAGCGAGGCTGCTCGGATCGCGGAGCTCGAACGTGAGGTTCGTGAGTTGAAGCGCGCGAACCAGATCCTCAAGAGCGCCTCGGCTTTCTTTGCGGCGGAGCCAGGCCGCCCGTCACGATGACCGAGAAAGTGGCCTACATCGACGCGCATCACGCCGAGTTCGGGGTCGAGCCAATCTGCCGCGCACTGGAAGACACTCCCGCGCAGATTGCCCCGTCCAGCTACTACGCTGCGAAGTCACGTCCGCTCTGCGCACGAGCGGTTCGTGATGAGGAATTGTGCGCCGCGATCGTCCGGATCCACGAGGCAAACTACGGCGTATACGGGGTGCGGAAAATTCATGCGGAGCTCCGACGTGAGGGACGGCGCGTTGCAGAGTCGACCGTGCGCCGGCTCATGCGGCAACTCGGTTTGCGGGGCATCGCGCGGGCGAAGGGCCCGAAGACAACGAAGCCTGCACCCGAGACCGACCGACCCACGGACTTGGTGCAGCGGCAGTTCGTGGCATCACACCCGAACGAGCTATGGGTCGCGGATTTGACCTATGTGCGCACGTTCTCCGGGTGGGTGTACGTCGCGTTCGTGCTCGATGTGTACTCGCGCATGATCGTCGGTTGGCAGGTCTCGACCAGGCTCTACACTGATCTCGCACTCGATGCGCTGAGTAGGGGGATCTGGCGGCGCGAGCACTCCGGCCAGGACCTCACTGGTCTTACCCATCACAGTGACAGAGGCGTGCAATATCGTGCGATTCGCTACGCTGAACGCCTTGACGAGTGCGACGCGGTCGCCTCGGTGGGTTCCAAGGGCGACTCGTATGACAATGCCATGGCCGAGGCGCTGAACTCACTCTACAAAGCCGAACTGATTCGCAACCGCGGCCCCTGGACATCAATCAACGACGTCGAGATCGCGACCGCCGAATGGGTGGACTGGTACAACGAACGCCGCCTCCACGGCGAACTCGGCCACGTCCCACCGGCAGAGCACGAAGCCGCTTACTGGGCGGCGAATCCCCAACCCGTTCTACTCGAAACCCGATAAAAGAACCCTCTACCAAACCCGACACTTGACA